>DATHMS010000016.1:0-132754 GCA_035486795.1 Candidatus Sulfotelmatobacter sp.
GGGCATTCGCAACCTGACCATGGCTCTGATATCCCGGTTTTCGAAAACCAAGCCTCGGTGCTCCGCTGTTTCTCGAAGCACAACATCGACCATTACCCACGCCAAGTCGTCAGCGCGGACGACCTGGTTGGGAAACAACAATCGAAACACGGGATAGACCGCGCGTAATAGCCGGTAACTGAAAGTTGGTTCCTTTCGGGGTTGCACAGGGTAGATGTACGCGGGCCGGAATAGATAAACGCGCGGGAAACCGGCTGCAAGTAATGCCTTTTCGGCCTGTCCCTTGTAGCGTGCGAAGGCGAGCCGGCTTCGCCCCGTCTGGTCGGCGCCATTTCCGCTCAAGAACGAGAACGCAGCATCTGGACTGCCTTTACGGAGGACTCGCGCGAACTCGATGGTGTAGTCGGCGGTTATGACGCGGAGTTCTGCGTCTGATACGGAACCGGTGTATGTCCCCAAACAATACACTGCCGCGTCCTGGCCCGAAAGTTCATTCGCGAGGGCGGAACAGTCTGCGAAGTCTTGGTGCAAGACCTCTTTCAGCTTGGGGTGTGAGATGCCCAGCTTCTTGCGGCCAATCGAAGTCACGGTTCTTACGGCGGGGTTATCGAGCGCATAACGAAGCGCGTAGCCTCCGACCATTCCAGACGCTCCCACGATGACGAGACGCTTTTGGCCAGAAGTGGAAACGTTCGACGCGCCCGACCCCACCTTATTAGTCGCTGTCATGACAGAATGCGTTCCTCGATCCAGTCTACGTAGAGCTTGCGCTCGGCGAACAACCATGCGCCGTTTTGCTTTGCAAAGGTGTCGTAATAACGCAGCGCGGCGATCATGAGCTTTCGCTTCGCGCCCTCAATGGTCAGGTGATGGGGCATGCAATATGTTTCCCCTGTGCCTCGGTCGCTGGCCAGCGTGAGGATGGTGGACTGTCCAAGGAAGTGCATCGTCGCGGCATACTGGTTCAGATCTGCAAAGACAGGAGCCAAGGCCTCACGGGAGTTCAGTTCCTGCGAAGGCTTCGGGTCCTTGGCATTCATGTACACGACGAAGTGAGTGTCTGCAGTAAAAAGCGCCATCTGACCTTTCGCATCGCGGCGATCGGCGCAATGCGCATAGGCCTCGACGAGTTCGCGTATAGCGAGTCGATCGGCGGCTTCGTTGGGAGACATTGTCAGGTGCTGGCTTATATTAGCTCCCTCTTGGGGCTGAAGTATGGCGCGGGTCTCGAGATCGAAACCGGCGGCCGAGTGCGTAAACTTCGAGTGCCTTCATCTGTAGCCTTCTTACGGCAGGGCTATTGGGACTCCCAGGGTTATGGTCGAAGATGAAGGGTTCATATGTCCAAGACATGGTTGCTATAATTTCGATGCCTTCGAGGTATCAATATGGAGTTGCGGCATTTGCGTTACTTTGTTGGAGTCGGTGAAGAGGAGCATTTCGGGCGGGCGGCGGAGCGGCTCCATATTGCACAGCCGGCGCTTTCCCGCCAAATACAAGATTTGGAGAAAGAGATCGGATTTCGCCTGTTCGAGCGACTCCCTCGCGGCGTTAAATTAAGCGCGGCAGGAAAGTTATTTCTGGAGGATGCGCGACGAATTCTGGCAGAAGTTCAGGAGGCCACCCAGCGCGCCGAGCGCGTGGCAAGCGGCAAGACAGGAACCCTTCGGGTGGGATTTGTGGAGAGCATTTCCTGGCATGGCGTCGTCCCGAAGTGTTTTCGGCGATTCAGACAGAAGCAGCCGGGCGCTGAATTGACGCCTGTTCCCATGCTATCCCTGGGGCAAGTGGAAGCCATACTGTCGGGCAGACTTGATGCGGGGTTCGTAGTCAGCATGACGACGTTGAGTAAAGAATTGGATCAGCGGCTGGTGGCACAACACAAGGTGGTGCTCGCCGCGCCAAAAGGGCATCCCCTGACCAGACAGACTAGACTCCGATTGAGCGACCTGAATGACGTTCCCTTTGTCTGTTTTCCCCGCCGGACAAACCCTGCTGCCTATGACCGTTTGATGCAGGCGTGTTTCCGCGGGGGGTTGAAGTCACCGCGGATCGTGCAAGAAGCCGATGATCATGCCACGATTCTTAGTTTGGTCTCCTGCAGGTTGGGTGTCGCTTTGGTCAGTGATTCTGCAAGATGGCAATGCCCAGCAGGTGTTGCTTTGTTGCCTATCGAAGATCTGAAAGTGCTGATACCTATTTCTCTGATCTGGCGAAGAGACAACCGAACGCCCTTACTGCAAAGATTCCTCGACATTCTTTAGCACAGGAATGAACGAGCAAGGAGGTCTTGGCGCGACTAGGTCAGCCTCCGGGATGAAGAACCTTATGCAGGCTGACGTCGTCGCCGTCGCCGCTCTTCAGACTGCGGAAGACAATGGTCGATAGGATCGTCAGTATCCCGAGAGCAATGAGAGCCTTGTGGATTCCATGAATCATTTCGGCCGGAGCGGAGTGAGTGCTGGGAACGAAAAACGCTGTGGTCAATCCCGCCGCAGCTACGCCGAAGCTGATCGACATCTGCTGCGCGGTGCTTGCGATGGAACTAGCGCTGCTGGCGTCTTTTTCCTGTATGTCAGCGAATACAAGCGTGCTCATGCTGGTGTATTGCAGCGATGTGAACGCACCGTAAAAGAAAGCCTCGAGAACGATGGCCCAAACGGGCGTCCGCAGACCGATGGTCGCAAACACCATCAGAAGGCCGCCGAGAATTAAAGTGTTGGAGATGAGGACACCACGATAGCCGATGCGACGCAGAATTCCTGGCATCAATGCCTTCATGCTCATGGAAGCTATTGCCTGGGGCATAACCAGCAGGCCAGACTGGATTGGCGTGAAGCCCAGGCCTACCTGATAGAGGAGCGGCAGGAGAAATGGCACTCCGCCTATTCCAAGACGGGTGAAGAAGCTGCCGCTGACAGCGGCGCGGAACGTGCGAATGCTGAACAGCTTGAGCTTCAGCAAAGGGAATGGAAGACTACTCCCATGGATTCCGTATCCGGCAAGCAAGGCAATGGACAACGCGAGGAGCCCTGCCATCTCCGCCGCGCTGAGAGTGTGCTCGCCGAATATCTCCAGCACATAAGACAGTAATCCCACTCCAGAACCGAAGAGGATGAGCCCGACAACATCGAGCGGAGGGGTCCGGTCTTCGCGATAGTCGGGCAAATGCAGATAAACGAGAATCAAACCTATGAGTCCAATTGGAATGTTAAGAAAGAAAATGACACGCCAATGAAGATACCCGACGATGAGACCTCCGGCGATGGGTCCGAGCATGGGTGCCACCAGCGCTGGTATAGAAACGAAACTCATGGCGCGGAGAAGATCTGACTTGGCAAATGCCCGGACCAAGGTAAGCCGGCCCACCGGCACCATCATCGCGCCGCCGCAACCTTGCAGGATGCGGCAAGCGACCAGCAAGTGAATGTTGCTTGATATTCCGCACAGAAAGGATCCGAGCGTAAATATTCCGATTGCAGATGCGAATACACGACGGGTGCCGAAGCGGTCCGCCATCCAGCCACTGATTGGGATGAAGACCGCCAGGCTAAGCGTATAGCTCGCCAGCACCGCCTTCATGCTGAGGGGAGCGACTCCCAGGGCGGAAGAGATAGTGGGAACGGCCGTGTTGAGAATCGTTGTATCCAACGACTCCATAAAAAAGGCGACAGCAACAAGCCACGGCAGGAGGCGCTTGGAGGCCTCTGAGGGATCGGATGAAGATGGAGGAGCGATCAGCGGGCCAGGTCGGTTCATCTGAAGGGGAGTGCGCGAGGCGTCTTCATGTCGAACATCATGGCTGATGTATCCGACCTCTCGAAGTCTGCAGGAAAGTCGGGGTATTGGATCATTTCGCCCGAACGCATAACGTCACGCTTAGGGAGTACAACAATGGAAGATAGAGGATCGAAGCCATCAGCAGCCGACGTGCGGCAACTCTCGAACGCTCGAACACGAATTTCCATCCGAAGTACGTGAATCCTGTTCCCAGAAGAGCCACTGCACAGTAAAAAGTAGCCGCGTGCCGTGTTGGAAATTGCATGATGCTGATGGCCACGAGAGCAAGCAGCGGCAACAGAGTTTCCAGCGTCATGAAAGGAACCCTGGCATCGCCCATCGGCAGAACCAAATAACCCGCGCGATCGTAGTCTTCGCGGTACATCCACGCGATTGCCATAAAATGTGGGAACTGCCACAAGAACAGCATGGCATACAAGAGCCCTGCTTCAATACTTAATCGTCCGGAGGCTGCGGCCCAACCAATGAGCGGCGGCATGGCGCCGGGAAAGGCTCCAACAAGAACACACAATGGGGTTTTTCGCTTCAGTGGAGTGTATACAAACAGATAAGTCAGCAACGTGAAAGTTGCGAGCGCACTCGCGAGCAGGTTGGCAGCTATTGCGAGATAGACGCTGCCAGTGAGCGCCAATGCTGTGCCGAAAGCCAGGACTGCAGGTGGTTTGAGACGCCCGGCGGCGGCTGGACGACGAGCAGTGCGGCGCATTTGTGCGTCGTACTTTCGTTCGATGTATTGGTTTAGCGTTCCGGTCCCGCTTGCTACCAGCAAAGTTCCGAACAGAGTTTGGAATAGACCTGCGAATGAAAACCGCCCGTCACTCGCCGAAGCCAGATAATACCCTGCAAAGGTTGTGATCAAGATCAGGAAGTTCACTTCCGGCTTGGTGAGTGCCCAATAGTCTGCGAGGAGCGGGGATATCGCAAAACGGCGATCCTGCACTGCAGCGGAAGAAAACCCGGCAAGTGCGGACCGCTGTGACATTTCAGACCACCTCTATCCTGTGCGGATCGGTGTGCCGTACTGCAATGCGCGGCGAATCGAATTGCGGAATCGCGGGATCCTCTGGTTGATCAGCCGATCGATGAGGCGACAGTACACTCGCGGTGAAGACTGCCCCAGCGATCACGTAGACGACGGTGACGCAAGTCCACATCAGCGCACCTGCGCACTGCTGGTCTTCTAATGCAGATAGGCCAAAGGAACGGGGCGAAGCCGAAAAAACCGGGTACACCAGGCGATCGTAGAAGACCAGAAATCCGGAAAGAATATCGCAGGGCAAGGTAGCCAGAAATAGATACAGGAGTATGGACGATTCCGGCCATTTTGACGCGCGTGGCCAAGGCTGGACTACCGGCCACCAGAATAGAAGTCCTGTCACAAGAAAGGATGCTTGCTCGATCTCGTGCCACATTTGCGATTGCAGGCCGAGCATAAACACCGAAGGAATATGCCACACGACTAACGTGGCCGCTGCTGCGAACCAAAAAAGTGCGGGGTGGAACAAGCCATGGGCCAGCGGCTTTCGAGGAATACCCAACAAAATCAATGGAGGCGCAAGCGTCATGAGAAGAAGATGTTGCACCATGTGCGCGGTCAGCATCTCATGATCGAGTTCAGCCAGGGGCGAAGCCGTCGCAATCCAGATGAACAGCAGACCCGACACAAAACTCCCGGCGCGCCAGCCCTCAACCTTATCGCGCTCATGACTGCGAAGGCGCAACCATCGACGCAGATATACGAGCAAAGCGAAGATCAAGACGCCGGAGATCGAGAATGTCTGGGACGCGCTGTGATGAAGGTGCGACATCATCGAGGGCCTATGGTTGAGTCCTGGGCGTTTGCAATTGGCTGTTTACCAGATCCCGTGCGGCATCGCGCGCCGGGCCTTGTCCCGCGGGATGCAAGGTCTCGAGGAAAGCAACGAGTGCCGTGGTCTCTGCCGGGCTCAAGTTGTTTCCATATGCAGGCATATTGCCGCCGCCTTGAATCACCTGCCGGATGAGTTGATCCTGCGTGAGGCGCATGGCAACACTATCCAGCGTTGGCCCCCTTTGTCCACCGACGTCGCCTAGCGAGTGGCAGTTGCGGCACTGCTTGACCTGAAATACGAGCGCGCCCTGCCGCTGAAGTGCGGTGGTGCCGTGAATGTAGCGCTCGGGTACGGGATCGCCGCTCCAGGCGTTCATGTGCGGACTCCAGGGCGTGAACTGGGCCATGCGAGTAAATGTTCCGAGCGTGATCGCGATCAAGAGGACTGTGATTACCGCGATCGGACGGCGCTTCCAGCTTTTTTCTCCTTCTCCTGAAAGAAACGGAAGAAGAATCAAGCCAAGAATTGCCAAAGGCGGAGCGATGAGAAGGAACGGCGTCTCCAGTGACGGAGGAAGAAGAGAAAGCAGAGCATAGAGCCACAGGAAAAAGTAATCGGGCTTGGGCGCAGTTTGGATGATCGTAGGATCGGGCTGCCCGGTGGGCCCGAACGGGCCGAAATAATAAGCGCATGCCGCGACTGCAAGAATGATGAACGCGGCAAAGAACATGTCTTTCCATATCGCGTAGGGAACGAAGGGCTCGCCATCCTTCTTGGTCAAAGCGTGATACTCGGCTTCATAGGTCGCTCGTCTTACGATGCGTCCCGGCATCGGCCACTCGTTGATGCCCAGCTTCAACACCATCAAAACATGGAGGCAGACGAAGCCGATCAGCAGTCCGGGAATCACGAATACATGCAAAGCAAAAAAGCGGGAGAGAGTTGCGCCCGCGATGATGGGGCCGCCTAGCATCAGCTTTACGATAAATGGACCGAGGACGGGAACGCGGCTGGCGATCGACGCTCCGATTCCCAGCCCCCAGTAGGCGTCCTGATCGAAGCGTAAGACTTGACCGCTAAATGCCATGCCAAGAGTCATGAGCAGAAGAAATACCCCGATGATCCAGGTCAGTTCGCGGGGAAATTTGTGAGCTCCAAAGAGAAACACCTGCACCATGTGAATCAAAACGATGGCGACCATGAAGTTGGAGCCCCATCCATGCATGGCGCGGATGAACCAGCCAAGCGCGATCTGATGATTCAGCGCCTGCAAGCTGTTCCACGCTTCGCCGGCCGAGGGCACATAAATAAGCGCGAGTAGAATTCCGGTGACCAGTTGCAGGATAAAGACGGTGAGAGCGGCGCTGCCAAAGACGTAGAACCAGCTCGCTGTGTTCCGGGGCACGGGATGTCCGGCCGCTTCGCGAATCGGCGCTGCGAGTTGCAGGCGATGATCGAACCATTCGCCAATTTTCGTGATCAGCCGCATGGCGGTTTCTCCGAGTTCAGGCTTGCCACTGGGTCGCCGGGGGTCGGCAGCTGTCCGGCATCAATCGTGAGCGCTCCGTTTTCAATTTTGTACGGATATTCGAAGAGACCGCGTTCTGGTGGCCCCGACGCGCGTGAGCCGTCACGGTAGTATGCTCCGCCGTGACAGGGACACATAAAAAGACCGGATTGGGGAAACCAGCGGACGGGGCAACCTAGGTGTGCGCAGTTGATGGCGAACACCTGAAATTGATCGGCCGCGATGCGGCGCACCCAGCACGCCGTCTCCACAGTCTTTCCGTCGGTTGGCATGACCAGGGGATTGCGAAAAGTGGCCATTCGCGTCTCTCCCTCGGGAAAGTTGCTGACGTCTCCGAGGCGCACCCACGCAAGATAGCCATTTCCGCGACCACGGGTGATGGAGGAAAAGAGAAAACGCGCAACCGGCAGAGCCAACACGATCGCAGCGAATCCGTTGAACAGGATTCCCAGCTTCATGAAGAATCCGCGCCGCGAAAGGCTAGAGTCGGCGGGCGGTGTCGTCTCAGTGTTCGTTGACATCTTTTTCTCCGTTACTTTTCCGCGTGTTGCGCCTTCGACTGTTGCGCATCGTTCGCAGCGGAATAAGGCTGCCCTGGATTCGGCGCACGCCGAGATACCAGCCAGGCGACGACATCTGTAATCTCCTGATCGGTCATTGGACGTCCGGGAATATTACCGCGCCAGTCGGGTGCGCCTAACTCCGGCCGACCTGTGATCACGATCGTGCGCAGTCCCTGATCGCTGACGAGCGCCAGGAATGAATCATTCGCGATGGCGCTTCCCTTGTACGTACCTCCGCCTTCAGAACCATGACAGGATGCGCAATAGGTTCCAAAGGCGAGTTGACCGTGATCGACATTGCCTGCGGCCTTTGCCGCGTATGACGGCGGATTAGCTCCATCGAGAATTTGTTTGCGCCCCCATCGGGAAAAGATTCCACGCGTGATCACTTCGATCTGCTGTTCGGTCAGCATTCCCCCGGCAGACTGCGCGAACGCGGGCATCGATGTTCCGCGAACGCCATTGGCGGCAACATTGCGCACTGTGGTTTGATCGACGATGGCCAGGTATGTCGGATTGGCCAGGGCAATCGCCGCTCCTCCACGGCCTTCGGCTCCGTGGCAGCCTGCACAGTTCTGGGCGTAGAGAGTGTCGAAGTCCGAAACCTGGCTCGGGGCAATTGGCTCTGAATTGGCTTGCGGCTGACCATCTGGAGCGCTGCAAGCAGCGAGCATCGTGAGGCCGAGACTGAGGACCGCCAGCGCTGAGAGAGTTGTGATCCACTTCTTCATCAGTGGTTCTCTCCACTCTCTCGCGATGGCATGGTTCCGGGAGCTTCGATTCCTGCCCGTAAAGCAAACGAGATATTTTCGCGGGTAGGAAAGCTCGGCTGGCGCACGACCACAAGTCCAGCGACGACTCCAAAAGCTACTTGCGAAGCCATGAACCAGAGCCAGTCAATGCGGCTCGCGAGCAGTGGATTCAACAGTCCGAGGATCGTATAGAGAAGTCCCGACCACAGCGCCGGGGCGATGAATCCTCCCAGCAAAATCGGGCGGCGAGGGAACATGGGCAGCATCGCGCCGTAGAGCACCCCAACAAAGATGGACACAATGCCGTGCAGAACAAAGGCAATCGCGAACGCATCCGCATGAAATGAATTCAGCTGCGCGGGCACGAGTCTCAGGGATTCGCGATAAGCAACTGCGGCCAGCAGATTGATGGGATACCAGATGCTGCCGACCTTCAGCACGCCGTAAGCACACGCCAATATCGCCATTGCGATGCTGCCCGCCAATCCACCTTTTACGCCTGCCCAGATCGAATAGGTGCGGACCGGGAGCCAAGCACGCAATTGATCCGGGAGAATCGGGAGCCGATCCACAACTCGACGTTCTGTCGTCAAGCGAATGTCTTCGGGGAAGATCGGTACAACTTCTTCATGCTCATGCGGGAGGACTTCGCGGAACCAGCCGACAGAGCCGACCAAAGAGAGCAGAGCGCCAAGACAGCTCACGGACATGCTCGTCACCAGGCCCGCGAAAAGGAGCGCCACACCAAAGGCCAAAAGAAATGGCCACGCCGTCGGCGCGGGCACTTCAATGTCGCGCGGAGCACGAGTCTCGTTCAACTGCTCTGTCGCCGATGGTCTTGCCATAGATACCTCAGCGTCCAAGAACGTAAACCACGGTGAAAACCACAACCCATACGGCATCGACAAAATGCCAGTACATCGAGAGCACTTCGATGCGGCCGGACTGCTTGATTCCCACGCGACCAGCCAGACCAAACACAGCGACGATCGCGAGCATGATCAGACCTGCAGTGACGTGAAACGCGTGCAAGCCGACGAGCGAGTAGTACGTTGTACCGAAAAGATTGGTCGAGATTGTCAACCCGTGTTCGTAGATCAGGCGGTGCCATTCCATCGCCGTGCCATAAAGGAATAATCCACCAAGCGCGATCGTGAGCAGCCAGAATCCCAGGAATGCAAATCCAATGCCGCGCGCCAGACATTTCGCAGCAAGATGAATGGTCAGGCTGCTCGACAACAAGCAGATCGTGTAAAAGATCGGCGTCTCAAGAACTTCGGAGGGCTTCGGCCCCGTAGTGCTCTTTCCCAGATAGAAGAGATAGGCAACGACGAATATCGTGAAGATCGCTGACTCGGCGATGATGAGACAGGCCATCGCGACCTTCCCGCGAGATGGCAGATCCCACGCGGCTTGTGCGCTCGGAAATGAAGTTGTCGCTGCGCTCATAGGATTCGTTCACTCATAGCGGCTATCGGGATCTTCGGGGTGCTTCAGATCCCAGAGCGGGCGGCGGCTTGCCACCGCCGGAACCGTCGCAAAGTTATAGGCTGGCGGCGGGGAGGATATGGACCACTCCAGTGTCCATGCATCCCAGGGATCGTTGCCAGCTCTGGCGCCTTTGAAATAAGAAATGACGAGGTTTGCAACGAACACGAGAATCGCGAGCGCCTGAATAAAAGCGCCGATTGAAATGATGAAGTTCAAAGTATCCCAACCCCGGCCGGGCTCGTAGGTGTAGATCCGGCGAGGCATTCCAAGAATGCCCGGAATGTGCATCACGTCGAACGTCAGGTGAAAGCCGATGAGGAATAGCCAGAAATGCCATTTGCCAAGACGCTCGCTCAGCATTCGGCCAGTCATCTTCGGATACCAGTAATAAAACGCGGCAAAGAGCGCGAAAAGAATTCCGCCTACGATCACATAATGAAAGTGCGCCACAACGAAATAGGAGAGGCTCAACTGCCAATCGAAAGGCGAGGCGGCCATCATGATGCCGGTCAAGCCGGCGATGAGAAATTGGAATAGGAATCCAATGCTGAACAGCATCGGCGTTTTGAGCTGAATCCTGCCGCCCCACATCGTGCCGATCCAGTTGAAGATCTTAATTCCGGTGGGTACGCCCACCGCCATCGTGGTCAGCGTGAAGAAGCTGTTGGCGTAGGAGTTCATCCCGATGGTAAACATGTGGTGCGCCCAAACGCTCATGCTCACAAACCCGATGCACACGGTTGCGGCAACCATCACGGGATAGCCGAAGATCGGCTTGCGCGAAAAAACGGGAATGATTTCCGACATGAACGCAAAACAAGGAATGATCAGAACATAGACTTCCGGATGTCCAAAGATCCAAAAGAAGTGCATCCAGAGGACTGCTGATCCGCCAGCCTGAGTATCGAAGAAATGGCCGCCCAGGTATCGATCGATGAGCAGCATGATCTGCGCGGCCGATAAAGGAGTAATTGCTAGTAAAACCATTCCTGCCATGACCAGATTCATCCACACCAGCAGCGGCATGCGATTGATCTTCATTCCCGGGCATCGCAAACACAGAATAGTCGCAATGATATTAATGGCCGTTCCGATGCTTCCAAACCCGGAGACGAGTAGTGCGAGAGTCCAATAGTCGGAACTATGACCAGGCGAAAAGGCGCGCGCGCCTAGCGGGGCGTACGACCACCAACCTACGTCCGGCGCGTTTCCCGCTCCGTACAACCCGCTTCCTCCGAGAAAGCTGAAATACAGAAGAAGTCCTCCCAGAAATGACAGCCAGAAACTGAAGGCATTCAAGCGCGGGAAGGCCATATCACGCGCGCCAATCATTAACGGCACCAGGTAATTGGCAAATCCGAACAGGACGGGCATGGCCACAAAGAAAATCATGGTCGTCCCATGCATGGTGAACATGCGGTTAAAAACTTCCGGAGAAACGAAGTTGTTGTGCGAATGCATCAACTGGATGCGGATAATGAGCGCCTCGACTCCACCGATCATGAGAAACAAGAGCGCTGAGAGGATGTAGAGAATCCCCAGTCTCTTGTGATCGACCGTAGTCAACCATTGATGAAGCTCGTCGACCCAAGGTCTTGCCTCCGTTTGGCCGACCGAAGCGGTGATCACGTTGGATGACATAATCAGCTTTTCAAAGCGTTCTAGCGCAGCGTTTCCATGTAACTCACGACGGCATCCAGATCCGCATCGCTCAGCTTCATAGCGGGCATCAGCGATCCAGGTTTGATTGCGCTGGGGTTCTGGATCCAAAGACGCAGGTTATCGTGGGTGTTTTCGGCAGCGCCCGCTGCAATCGTGGCGCGACTCATCAAGTGGGTCAGGTCAGGGCCAAAGCGTCCGTCCGCTGGAGTTCCACCCACCGCATGGCAATTCATGCAAGCGTTCTGTTCAAATACGCGCCTGCCGGCGATTGCGGATGGGTCCTCGACCGCGGGTTTCTGTTGAGCACGCACCCAGGCGCTGAAGTCTTCAGCCCGATCCACGGAAACCCTGAGCAGCATCTTGGCATGCTGTGTTCCGCAGTACTGTGCACACTGGCCAAGAAAAACGCCCTCGCGTTGCGGGTCCATCCACATTCTGTTCGGGTGATTTGGGATGAGGTCCGTCTTTCCTGCAAGCTCCGGCACCCAGAAGCTGTGGTCCGTATCGGCCGAGAGCAATCGCAGAAAGGTAGGCGTTGAATGATCCAGATCGCTGACCGGAATATGAAGTTCGTTAGCGGTAACGATTCCCAGCTTCGGATAACGAAATTCCCACCAATATTGATGTCCGATGACGATCACATCCAGAGCGCCAGGCGGCTCAGGCGCATCCTGAATGGCATGGATCACTCGCGCCGTGGCTAAGAACAAAACAACCACGATCAGAATCGGAATGATCGTCCATGCCAACTCGATTTGCATACTTCCGTACACCTGAGCCGGTTCGCGGCCACCGTCGGACGCTCGCGCCCGGAACCTAACGACGGAGTAAAACAGCAATGCGAAGACCACGAGAAAGATGATTCCGGTTATGACAAGCACAAAGGCAGACAAGTCAGAGATTGACTTGGCGGGAGTAGAGGCGGGAGAAAAGATGTTCGTGCCACGACCGGATGCACTATCTGGTTTGAGTGCCCAGAGTGCGCTGGCAGACGCAGACCAAAGAAGCGCGATTCGCCAGCCGCCCCGCAAGGTCGATTTTGTTCTTCGCGCCAACATCTGCCTTTTTCCGTTCGATTTTAACCGCTTCTGCGAAGGCGGACATCTCTCAACCAGTTTTTTGTCGTGATTGAGGCACCAAAACACAGCCCGACTGTTGCCGCCCAGTTTAGATCGGAAGAGAGCAAGCGCGGTACCAAACGGATTGGTCAGCGTGCTCCCCATACAACGCGACGAACGGTCCGAACCCTGTCAATTCGGCGGCAGAGGTAGTGTCATTCCTTTGCCTCTCGCGTCAAGTGTCATCCATGTCGTCACCCAATCGCTGGAATGAACGTCAGCCCGGCGCGGGTCAAGGCGGGTGGTTTCTGCGAATCCTTGGCAGGGTAATTGCTTCTAGAACGATAGTCATCTCGGCCATCGAGAAAGGAGTGTTTCGCAAATGGGGAAGAACAGAGTAGCGGATCTCATCACAAAGGTCCTGGCTGAAGCCGGCATTCGCAGGATCTATGGAGTTCCTGGTGACTCGCTTAATGGCATCACCGACTCGATTCGGCAGAGAAATGACATGCAGTGGATCCATGTGAGACACGAGGAGACAGCGGCGTTTGCCGCTGGGGCTGAAGCCCACCTGACCGGAAGCCTGGCGGTTTGTGCCGGGAGCTGCGGCCCGGGCAACCTCCACCTGATCAACGGGCTTTATGACTGCCAGCGCAGCCGGGTTCCCGTGGTCGCGATCGCAGCGCAGATTCCGAGCGCCGAGCTAGGCAGCTCATATTTTCAGGAAACCCGCCCTGAGCATCTATTCGCACAATGCAGCCATTACTGTGAATTGGTGTCGAACGTTGAGCAGATGCCGCGGGTGCTCGAAATCGCGATGCAAACCGCGATTTCCAAGCGCGGTGTTTCGGTGATCGCTATACCCGGTGACGTAGCCATGAAAGAGGCTGTCATCGATCACCCGCGGGTACACTACCACGAACCGTCGCCAGCGGTTTGCCCCTCCGAACAGGAACTTAACACCCTCGCGAACGTCCTGAATGGGTCGAAAAGGATCACGATTTTTGGTGGCGCGGGTTGTGCGGGAGCCCATGCGGAGTTGATCGAGTTCGCCGGCAAAGTCCAGGCGCCGATTCTGCATGCCTATCGCGGGAAAGAATTCATTGAGTATGACAATCCATTCGACGTGGGAATGACGGGGCTGCTTGGATTTTCTTCCGGCTACGTCGCAATGATGAGTTGCGATGTGCTGGTGATGCTCGGCACTGACTTCCCCTACCAGCCGTTCTACCCCAAGGACGCGACGATCGTACAGATCGACCTTCGCGGAGAACAGATCGGTCGCCGCACCAAAGTTGACCTTGGCCTTGTCGGAGATATAAAGACCACGCTACAGGCGTTGCTGCCGAAGCTGTCGCAAAATTCACACGAGACGCATTTGAAGGAATGTGTTGCGCATTATCGCTTGACGCGCAAGAGTTTAGACGACTTGGCGACCGGAGTTCCCGGTCAAAAACCCATTCACCCGCAATATGTTACGCGCCTGCTCGATCAGCACGCCTCCGACGATGCCATTTTCATGTGCGATGTAGGAACCCCAGTGATTTGGGCGGCGCGCTATCTTACGATGAACGGCCGCCGCAGATTGCTCGGTTCGTTCAACCATGGCTCGATGGCGAATGCACTTCCGCAGGCAATCGGCGCACAGGCTACGTATCCTGACCGTCAAGTGATCACTTTGTCGGGGGATGGTGGCCTTTCCATGATGATGGGCGATCTGCTGACACTAAAGCAACAGGACTTGCCTGTAAAGCTGATCGTGTACAAGAATGACGCGCTGGCCTTTGTCGAGCTGGAAATGAAGTCCGCAGGTGTTCTGAACTTCGGCACCGATTTGCGCAATCCAGATTTCGCAAAAATTGCGGAAGGGGCGGGACTTCTCGGACTGAAAGCCGAAACTGCGGA
The DNA here is from genome assembly GCA_035486795.1 of Candidatus Sulfotelmatobacter sp. Classification (GTDB taxonomy): domain Bacteria; phylum Acidobacteriota; class Terriglobia; order Terriglobales; family Acidobacteriaceae; genus Sulfotelmatobacter. The sequence continues at coordinate 14,572 of DATHMS010000016.1, forward strand.
ACAGGTGGAACCCGCTATTGCACGAGCTCTTGAATACGATGGTCCGGCATTGGTTGAAGTCTCCGTAGCTCGGCAGGAACTCGCCATGCCACCGACGATCACCTTCGAGGAGGCAAAAGGTTTCAGCCTCTTCATGCTAAGAGCCATTCTCAATGGGCGTGGGGACGAAATCATCGATCTCGCCAAGGAAAATCTGCTTAGGTAATCAAGGTTCGCGTTATGACACTCGATTTGTTCAACCGAGAGCAGTTTCGATCATAGTAAGCCCGGAGGGGTTCATTCACCCGATAGGAGAAACATGACGACGAGCGAACCCCGCAGGGTGGTAATTGTGGGCGGCGGGTTTGGCGGCCTTTCTGCGGCTCAGCACTTACGCTCAAACCTGGTTGACGTGACGGTCATCGACCGTCGGAACTATCACCTTTTCCAACCATTACTCTACCAAGTTGCGACGGGTTCGCTTTCGGCAGGAGAGATCGCGTCCCCTCTTCGCAGCGTGCTGAGCCGCCAGAAAAATACTCGTGTCTGGCTGGGAACCGTCGTGGATGTGGACCCCGATCTCAAACGCGTCATTCTCGCCGACGGAACCATCGTTCCTTACGATTCATTGATCATCGCCGCGGGATCCGAGACATCCTACTTCGGCCACAACGACTGGCAACATTGGGCTCCCGGTCTGAAGAGCATTGAGGAAGCCACGACGATCCGACACAAGATTCTGTACGCGTTCGAAGTGGCCGAGCGCCTCTCGGATCCCGAGCAGCGCCGCGCCTGGCTTACATTCGTCATTGTGGGAGCGGGACCTACGGGCGTGGAACTTTCTGGGGCCATCGCCGAAATCGCGCGCCAAACCTTGAAGAACGACTTTCGGTCCATCAACCCGGAAGAAGCGCACATCATCTTGATGGATGGTGCGCCTCGGGTTCTGATGCCGTTTCCCGAGCACCTGTCTGAAAAAGCACACCGTTCGCTTGCCAACCTGGGCGTGCAGGTGCGATGCGGCGCGATGGTGAAGCAATTGAACGAAGGGGGATTAACGATCGAGTCCGAAGAAGGAGCGGATTCGATCGCCGCGAAAACAGTGATCTGGGCTGGCGGCATCACCGCGTCGCCACTGGGGAGAATCCTGGCTAGCCGCACGAAGGCCGAAACTGACAAGGGAGGGAGGGTCAAAGTAAAACCCGACCTGACGATTCCGAACTATCCGGACATTTACGTCGTAGGCGATCTGGCTTCAGCGACAGATGAGAAAGGAAAACCTTTGCCCGGACTCGCCCAGGTGGCGATGCAGGGAGGGGCATACGCCGCAAAAGCAATACTGCGAAAGGTGAAAGGTCAGAAGGATCCTCCTCCCTTTCACTACTTCGACAAGGGGTCCTTGGCCGTGATAGGCCGTGGAGCCGCAGTGGCTGACGTTTTTGGGGCTCATCTTTCCGGGTTTATTGCCTGGTTGGTATGGGCGTTCATTCACCTTATGTATCTGGTGACTTTTCAAAGCCGGGTTCTAGTCTTTATGCAATGGGCAATCCAAGACTTTACGTTCAACCGTGGAGCCCGATTAATCACCGGCGTCGCTGCCACCGATTTCAATTTCACGAAAGAACTGTCGGAAGTACACGCTGCACGGGAGATCAATCCTGAATCGGCAAGTGTGCCGCATTGACCTCTGGATTCTCATCCGACTCTAGGCCGAGCGCCCGAGGCCTCTCGTGACATCTGGCGGCCGCAAAGCCGTCCTTGAGATCTGTGCTGGCCCAGGCGGGGCGCTCCTGGATAGCACTATCCGATACACTCTATTGGGAACCGAGCGGGCAGCAAACGGAAGCTTGTGACATAGTGTTTGCACCGTAATGTTCGATAGGGGCACGGGGAATGAGTGGGCACGACATACCGACTGTATTCATTGTCGATGATGATGCTGACGTGCGTGAGTCACTTCAGGAGCTGCTGGAGTCGGTCGGCCTGCACTCTCAGTCTTTTGGAACTGCACAAGAGTTCTTAGCGGTTGGGCACGATGACTGTCCCAGTTGCCTGGTCTTGGATGTGAGACTTCCCGGCATCAGTGGCCTGGACCTTCAACACGAACTGAAAAGAGGGAAAATAAGTATTCCCGTCATTTTTCTCACGGCTCATGCGGACGTTCCGATGTCGGTCAAGGCCATGAAGTCTGGAGCGGTTGAGTTTCTTACCAAGCCATTCAGGCATCAGGATCTCCTCGATGCGGTTCAGCGATCGCTCAATCGAGCTCGCATCCTGCGCGAGAAAGAGCGAGAATTAACTGAACTGCGAAATCGTTGTGAAAGACTCAGCGTTCGCGAACGCGAAGTAATGAACCTGGTTGTCTCCGGGATGCTTAACAAGCAAGTTGCAGCGAAACTCGGCGCCAGCGAAGCGACCATCAAAATGTACCGCAGCCAGGTCATGAAAAAGATGCAGGCCAAATCGTTGCCTGAGCTTGTCAGGATGGCGGACAAGCTTAGGTCCTAATAGCTATTGAGTCCTCCCTGTTGGTCTTTAATCGCCAATCAAAAGTAGGAATCTAACCTACTAAGGTCGAAGTTCGTCCGCCCAAAGTTAGATTGCTCCAGGGCGTGCCACCACGCTACCCTCGCGGCATGCCATCGGACCAAACATCAAAATTGATTGCGATCATTGATGATGATGAGGCCATGCAAGATTCGCTGCGCGATCTTATGGAGGCGGCGGGGCTTGCGGCACGGTGTTTTGGGTCTGCGGAAGAGTTCCTCAAGTCCGATTTGCACCGTAAGGCTGCGTGCCTGATCGTTGACATCCGCATGCCGAAGATGTCGGGTCTGGAGTTGCAGGGCAAGCTGAAAGAAGAGGAATGCGACGTTCCCATCATCTTTATTACGGCTCACGGAGACGCCAGGATGCGTATTCATGCCATGAGACGCGGTGCAGTCGAGTTTCTTGCAAAGCCGTTCGATCATCAATTGTTACTCAAAAGGGTCCGTTCCGCTCTGAGTATGTAAGAGCTTGCATTATCGCAATCGTGTGGAGGCTTAGGTTTGGGGGGTCTGTGGAAGATCATGCGAGAGTTACGAATACTGGAACCGCGGATCAGATCGAGCGAACGTTCGAGCGGATCATAGGTAGTAGCGCTGCTCTCGAATCGGTGCTCGCGCAGGTGGAGCAGGTTGCTCCCACAGATTCGACGGTTCTCATCGAAGGAGAGACTGGTACAGGAAAGGAACTCATCGCGCATGCCATTCACAATGCAAGCCAGCGCTGCGGGCGCTCATTTATCAAGCTGAATTGCGCCGCTATCCCGCTCGATCTTCTTGAAAGCGAGTTATTCGGTCATGAGAAGGGCGCTTTCACCGGAGCGATTGCGCAGAAGATTGGGCGCTTCGAATTAGCCGACAAGGGCACGCTATTGTTGGACGAAGTAGGCGATATTCCACCTGCGCTGCAGCCGAAGTTGCTGCGTGTGCTGCAGGAGCAGGAGTTCGAGCGGCTCGGAAGCGGCAAAACTCACAAGGTGGATGTTCGGCTTGTTGCTGCAACCAACCGGAGTCTCAGCAGGATGGTAGCACGCGGTCAGTTCCGCAGCGATCTCTACTATCGTCTGAACGTTTTCCCCATTCTGCTGCCTGCGCTTCGCGAGCGCCGCGAAGACATTCCCTCGCTTGTCGCGCATTTCGTGGAGATCTTCAGCCGCCGCATCGGAAAACCGGTCGACTCGATTCCTGCGGAAACCATGTCTGCCTTCCAGTGGTATGCCTGGCCGGGCAATGTCCGCGAGTTGCAAAATCTGGTGGAACGCGCGGTTATTCTTGCGCGGGATAGCGTGCTACCGAACCCTCTACAAAGAAGGGAGCGAGAGCCTATTATCCCGATTCTGCATCGCCCTAAAGCTTTTGAGTCCTCGATGAGCTTGGAAGATTCTGATCGCGCTTTGATTTTGGAGACGCTTGAGCAGGCTGGCTGGGTTGTGGGCGGACCCCGCGGTGCCGCTTTCAAACTGGGACTTAAACGAACCACGCTGCTGGCCAAGATGAGGAGATTGGGGATCTCGCGGCCTATGCCCCAGGACGGGACCGACGTGCTCGGCATCGCGCGAGAAGATGGTGGAATTTGAAAATTGGACCGTCTGAAGCGAAAGACAGGGATCGAGCCAACAGCCAAGCTATAAACACAGCCACAGCATTTCCGTAACCGTGAACTTCATGAAAATCGAATCCCGCGACAGTCGGCCCATAGGGCATTCCGAATCAGCAGTCGGATCAAAATGAATTCCTTATCTCGATCCTCGAGTGACTCCGGCGCCCGTCGGTCCACAGGCTTGCTGCGTTGGAGGAATGTCCAACGCTACTCGTTTACATACAACACGACGTTGCGCAGCGGAGTTAAGATTTGATCTGATGGCCCAAGGTCCAACGCTCGAAGCGCAGTTGCAAGCGAATCTTAATTTGATGCCGGCGCCCAGCTGGTATGCTCTTCCGTCCGGTGCGCTCACTTTCGTGAACAAACGGACTGCGGACTACCTTGGTCTTCCAAGTGACCATCCTCTACGCTTTGGAATCGACACGGGCGCAGCGTGGGATTCCCATATCCCCTTTCTACATCCGGACGACCACGAAGAGACTCGCAGAGTGTGGTCTGCATGTCTACGCACCGGCTGCGCCGGTGAGGTGAACTTTAGAATTCGCAACGCTGAAGGAGGATACCGCTGGTTCCTTAGTCGTGCCGAGCCCCTGCGAGCAAGCGATGGAACGCTGCTCTACTGGATCGGCGTTAATCTCGACGTCGACGACGCGACTCGGGCAGAAGACACCCTCCGTAAGAGTGAAAAGGAGCTTCGCGATGTGATTGACACGATTCCCACGCTCACATGGTGCAATCGAGCGGATGGTCCGAACGAGTTTCTGAATAAAGCTTGGCATGAATACACCGGTCTGGGCCCGGAAGTTTCGCACGGTCGGGGATGGCAAGTGGCCTTCCATCCAGAGGACCTGCCGCTATTAATGAAAAGATGGCAGGAGTTGTTGATCTCGGGAGAGCCCGGGGAAATCGAGGCGCGTCTTCGCCGGCACGACGGAGTCTATCGATGGTTTCTGATCCGCGTCGAGCCATTTCGCGACGAAGCCGGTACCATAACGCGGTGGTTTGGAACAAGCGCCGACATCGACGATCGCAAGCGCGTCGAGGAAGCCTTGCAGCGAAGCGAGTTTTATCTCAGAGAGGGAGAATGCCTCGCTCATATGGGAAGTTGGGCATTCAATCCTTCAGGTTTCTTCGACTACTGGTCTCAAGGGTTGTTTCAGATTTTTGGGCTCGATCCGCAGCAGGGTGCACCTACACTTGAACGGTATTTAGCCACGCTTCATCCTCAAGACCGCGAATCCATCGCGGAAACCATCAAAACAATGCATGCGGAACATTGTGGCTGCGATGTAACAAAACGAATTGTTCGACCCGACGGCGAGCAACGCTACATTCGCTGTGTCGGTATTCCCGTGGTTGAAGGCGAAGTCCTTAAGGGGTTTATTGGCACCGCCATGGATGTCACAGAGCAGGAACTCTTGACACAGGAGTTGGAGCGTCGGCAGGCATACCTGACCGAGGCGCAGAAGCTGAGTCACACTGGTAGCTGGGCCTGGAGCCCTGCAACCGATAACAGATACTATTCGGAGGAGTGTTATCGCGTGTTGGGTTTCGACCCGCATGGACCCCCGCCATCATTGGAAAGCGTCATTCAGCGGATTCATCTGGACGATCAAGCCTATTGCAGAGAACAACTCGAGAAAGCGATTCGAGAGAAGGTCGATTGCGAATTTGACTACCGAATCGTTCATCCAGACAAAAGCGTCAGGGACATTCACTGCATAGGACACCCGGTCCTCGACCGATCTGGCGATCTCGTTGAGCTCGTGGGTACAGTGATCGACATCACGGAGCGCAAACGCGCGGACGAAGAACGCCAAGCCGCCGAGCGAGAACGTGAGAGGCTCCATCAACTAGAAGACGAGCTTGCGCACATTAATCGTGTAAGCATGATGGGGGAAATGGCCGCGTCCTTGGCGCACGAAATCAAGCAGCCAATCGCCGCCGCAATGACCAGTGCCAACAGCTGCATCGAATGGCTGGCTCACGAACCTCCGAACCTTGATCGGGCCCGTGCAGCGGCAGCCAAAATCGATAAATATGGGAACCGTGCAGCTGAAATCATTGATCGTATACGGTCGATGTACAAGAAGTCGCCTTCACAGCATGAACTGGTCGACGTGAACGAAGTCGTGCTCGAAATATTCACATTGTTGCAGGGTGAGGCAGTCCGATACTCCATTGAGATGCGCACTGAACTTGCCACCGAACTTCCTAAAGTCATGGCGGACCGCGTCCAACTGCAACAGGTCTTCATGAATCTCAGCCTGAACGCCATCGAAGCTATGAATGAATCGGGCGGAGAACTTACAGTGAGAGTTCACCAGCAGGATGGTCAACTATTGTTCTCGATCAGCGACATGGGGCCAGGACTGCCGGTTGGGAGTGTTGACCAGATCTTTTCTGCGTTCTTCACGACTAAACCGCAAGGCAGCGGCATGGGGCTGGCCATCAGCCGTTCCATTGTGGAGTCGCATGGCGGCCGTCTGTGGGCAACCGCCAATGAGGGACGAGGTGCAACCTTTCATTTCACCTGGCCGACCGAGCTACAGTAGTCAATCGAGTTTGGTTATCTAGATTTGTTGAGCTGGGCGTACTCGGCTTTGGCTTGTCGATAGATGGGGACATCGGGGTCGGCATCTTTCCAAATGTTAAGGAATTCTTCGTAAGATTCTCGAGCTGATGCGTTATCGCCCATCAGTCTCTTTGCCCGACCGAGTTGAAGCCGGGCGAGTGGGCCGATGATATACCCCCAGCACATACCGGGATTGTTGATCAGCTTTTGGAATTCGCGCGCTGCCGATCGGCCATCGCCTGACTCCATGTATGCAAGGCCACGAATGTAGGCCGGGTAGAGATAATCGAACGACGTAGTGGCTGCGAGTTCGTACTGAACCGTCTCGCGAAGGAGATCGATGGCGGCTTCGGGATCGCGCTCCTGTAATTTGACCGCGGCGCGAACTGTGGGAACAAGATACTTCTGCACAATGGTGTCCAATGGTGCTTCCTGGCTGACTTCGTCTGCGATCCGCTCGGCTTCCTCAGTTCTCCCCGACCGGGCAAGCGAGAGAGCCAAAATCATTCTATCGCCACGCTCCAAGTCGCTCTGACGCGTCCCGTCCTCGATTTTGTGCGCCTGGACTAGCCGGCCCGCCTCCGCGTTCTCAAGGGCCGAATTAATGAGCCCTCGGGACATATCTACCGGGTGCGAGAACATCTTCGATGCCTGAAGTCGCCAACGATCGGAGGAACCAAAGTGACCCTGCTGAGCTTCATAGCGCTCACGCAGGACAATGACTCGATCCGTGACATGCGCTTCGCCTTTTAATAGCTGGTCGAGAGCTGCCCGATTACCGCGGATGAACTCCAGCCGTGCCCTCACTATCTTCAGATCGGGGCTGTCGAACTTAGCGGCTTCCGCCCGAGACAGCCATGACTCCGCTTCATGGAACCTGGATGCGATTAGGTTCGCACCAGCAGCCGAAGAAAAATGCAGCGCACTTGGCTGCAGCCGCGCTGTCTCATCCTCCGCGTCCGCCGCACGAGCGAGTTGGCCGAGTGCAGCCAGCGTGTGCGCCAGATTATTATGGAAGGCTGCATCGCGAGGAAATATCTCTAGCGCACGCAATAGAACGGAATATGCCTTGTCGATCTCGCCGGTCAGGCGACTGTAATAGAGGTACTCGGTATTCAGCCTGTTCTTTTCTGTCGTTCGGTCGCGCAGTTGGTAGGCGCGCATCATTGAAGCCGCCATGAGGTCGTAATGATTGAGAGCGCCGTTGGCCACGCCAATCTCTCCATAGAGGAGAGCAAAATCAGGGTCCAGTTCGATTCCCCTTTGAAATAGGGGGAGCGCTGCCTGCGGGTTGCCGGCTTGAAAGAGCTTCTTTCCTTCGGTCTCCGTTTGCAGCGCCTCTAGGGAAGCGCTGGTCGCTATTTCGAGAGGCTGATTAAACCGGGCCAGCGATCCGGCTGGCTCCCCGAGTTTTCTCCGAAGCCGCGCAGCCGTCGCTCCCAACTCATGGACTACCTGATTACGAGCGCTAATGTCGGTCGCCTCTTCAACCAAGGTCGCCCCTGATCCGCAGTCGAGCGTCCTCATCTCCAGGCGATATCCGTTACCGACGTCGGCCACGGAATCAGCGATCACCATCTTGCTATTGGTCTTATTACAAATCTCGCGCGCGATCTCTGAAGTAATCTTGGTGGTCGGCGCAAGTTTCAGTTGCCCCATGGTAGCGGATGTTTTATCCAATCCCAGCAGGTTCAAGTATGGCGTCTGCGCCATTTCATAGCGCAATGCGGTGTTCAAAGCATCGTCGAAAACTGGGTCGCTGGTTCGGTTGTCGACGTCGGCCAACACGATTGTGTCGGTGGGAGCGAGCGTGATGCGATGGCGGTAAATCTCGTAACGCCAGACGCTAAACACGCCAACCGCGAGCAGAGCGCCTACGGCAAACGCCAGCAACCTCCGATGTCTCGCCGGATGAGCCTCTGGGGTGACCTCTCCGGGTTCGGTTCCCGGCCCTGACTCCTGGAATTCGATCGTCGGCATCAATCGATAGCCGCGCCGTCCCAAGGTCTCGATGTAGTGAGGGCTGTCCGCCGAATCTCCCAGGGCACGGCGCACGGCCTTGATCGCCGCATTGATGCTATGGTCGAAATCCACAACCGTATCATTCGGCCACAACCTTCCCTTGATTTCGTCGCGAGTGACAATTTTGCCCTCACGTTCGACCAGCAGCCACAGGACCTGAAACACCTGCTCTCTGAGGACCACCTTCTTGTTAGGATCGGGGGCGTCTATGGATCGTAATTCGCCCGTGCTGAGGTCGAGCTCAAAGGCTCCGAATCGAACGCGCGCTGAAGAAGGAGTGCGCATGGGAACTGCGGACAAAATAAGGAATAAGAACTGTACTAACACGGCCCAGAATTGTCGAAACACCCAACAACAGCCCGTCGAGAACTGCAAAAAATCAGAGATGGCACCAGTGTTATGTGGCTGGCAGGTGGATCTTGTTCAAGAACGCGGTATATCGCGGGTCGCCGTGCAAGTTCTTTAGCAGGGGGTCTATTTTTATCAGGATCAAACCGCCGTCATGCTGGGCGTAGGCGCGGTCCAGCCACTTGAAGGCTTCATCGCGCTGATTCCGCAGGGCATAAACAGTAGCTATTGACCATGCAGCATTGGCATGGAATTTCTCAATTAGCTCTCTTAGAGCAGCGTCCGATTCTTTTTCGCGTCCGAGCGCGTGGTACGCTATGGCAGTCGTTCTAATGTGAAAGGCAGCGGATGGGATCCGTTCGCTTTCCCGCAAGGCATCTTGAGGCCGTCCCTGCAACAGGTATATCTCGCTTAGTGTAATCGGGCTTCCCCAAGTATCGGCGTTCAGTTCAAGAGCCTTCCTGATATCCGCGGTGGCTTCGTCGAGTTGCCCTGCATAAAACCTGTTCTCGGCCAGGCGCTCCCAACTTTCAGCATTGAGCGGATCCAGCTCAAGGGCTTGGCGATCTAATGTCAGAGCTTCGTCAAAACGCCCGAACAACTCTGCCATGAAGGCTGCCTGGCCTAAATTCTCTGGAACTCCCGGCTCGAGAGCAATCGCCCGCTGGATGGAGCGGTCCGCTCCAGCAAAATCGAAGTCGACCTGTCGCTTAATCCGTCCCATTTGGATGTTTGCCTCTGGCAGGTTGGGATTCAGCGTCAAGGCCTGCTCAACCGCGTCACGCGCAAGCTGCTGACCCTCCTGAGTGGGAACCAGACCTATGTTTGCCTGCCAGTAACGTGCGCGAGACAACCCGACCCAAGCTGGCGCATAACTGGGATCGAGGTGAGTCGCCCGTTCGAAGTACGTCGCAGCCATATTCGTATCTTTGTCGTCGGCGCCACGTTGAAAAAAGTAGTATCCCTCCATGAAGGCGTAGTAGGCTTCCGCATTAACTGGGCGCGTCCGAGCCAACTCCCCTTGTCGTTGCGAGGTCAAAGGAAGTTGAAACTTGTGCGCAACTTCCTCGGCTAATTCGCCTTCCACATTAAGAATGTCGTTCGCGGAATAGTCGTAATCCTTTGACCACAGAGGAGTCTGGTCCTTAATCTGAACAAGCTGAGCGGTGAGGCGCAGGTGATTTCCACTCGTGCGGATGCTGTTTTCCAGCACATACTGCACAGAAAGATCGCGTCCGATCTGGTCGAGGGGTACGTCCTTGTGCTTGTACCCCATGACGGAGGTTCGCGCGATCACGCCTAGTTGTTCCGGATTCAGCCGGCTTAGTTGCGCGATCGTCTCTTCCGTCAGACCGTCCGCAAGATATTCCTGATTAGGGTCGCCGGTCAGATTCTTAAATGGAAGAACCGCGAGCCTGATTCTCTCCGTTCTGGCCACTGCTGCAGGTCGAAAGTGGCGCCACAACATAATGCCCGCGCCCGCCAAGATGACAACAGATGCAAGAACGAGCACAACCTTCCACCAGTGAGACCCCACGTGCGGTTGAACTCTCCCCGCGTTGTGGCTCATTTGGGCGGCCGGCTCGCGCCGCTCACGGTTCTTCTCGAAAGCAGTTCCCGGGTCCGGGTCCAGGTATTCGACAGTCAGCATCAATCGATAGCCACGCCGTGCCAAGGTCTCGATGTACCGGGGATTATCGGCGGAATCCCCCAAGGCGCGGCGTAGGGTCTTGATGGTCGCATTGATGCTGTGGTCGAAATCCACGACCGTATCATTCGCCCATAGCCTGCTCTTGATTTCTTCGCGGGTGACGATCTTGGCCTCACGTTCAAGGAGCATCCGCAGGACCTGAAACACTTGTTCTCTGAGCAGAACCTTGTTGTCAGGGTCGGGCGCCTCCATTGATCGGAGTTCGCCCGTGCTAAGGTCGAGTTCAAAGGCTCCGAATCGAACGCGCGCTGAAGAAAGGGTGTACATGGGAACTGCACACGAAATAAGGAATAAGAAACTGTACCAACACGGCCCGGAATTGTCGAAATAAAGCTGGAAAGCAGCATCAAGCTCGCCCGTCAAGCGCCTTTAAGAATCAATACTTTCCCGCTTTCACTCAGATTTCACCGCAGCATCACCCCTGTTCCATTTACTCCCGTTTTGCCCTTGAGGTAAACAGGCGAGCATAGGCGCGATTGATCAAACGATATTGCGTTCGCGGCCACGCCAGAGGGCCACACGACTGAGTTGATTGCCATCATCGATGACAGTGAGTCGATACAGGACTCCCTGCGTGACCTAATCGAGTCGGGGGGATTTGAGGCACAGTGCTTCCGATCAGCAAAAGCGTTCCTCGAGTCCGACTTTCGTTCCAAGGCCGCCTGCTTGATCGTTGACATCCGCATGCCGAAGATGTCAGGTCTGGAGTTGCAGGCCAGACTGAAACAAGAGGGATATAACATTCCTATCATCTTTATTACTGCGTACGACGATGCGGAGGCACGGTCTCAAGCCATGAAAGAGGGTGCAGTCGAGTTTCTCGCAAAACCATTCGATCATCAGCTGCTGCTCAAACTGCTGCGAAGCGTCCTCGATTGATGAAAAACGACCTACTGAGGCGCACTGCCCATCGCATCCAAGAGTTCGTCATGGGCCTGCAAGTAGTCCATCTGCGACTGCAGCAGCAGCGCCTTGGCCTCGTATTCCTGAGCCGTTGCTGTATCCGCCTGCGAGTTTAGGGCCGCTCCCCGTATCAATTCCTGCTGACGCACGCGGTTCGCCTCGGTGCGAAGAGACAGGACTTCCTCCGACACCTTCAACATCTCCCGCGTCCTTTCCAGCTTGTTATACGCTGTCTCGACTGACAGCTCGACCGCATCCGTCAGCTTCGCCAGATTCTCCTTCGCTTGGGACAACTGCGCCTGATGTTCACGCAGTAAGGCCTTTTTACGGCCCGAGTCGAACAGGTCGTAGCCGAAGTGAACACCAAAGGTTCCAAAGTTTCGCGCCAGGAAGGGGACATTTTCTTGGTAGCTGTAGCGGGCAAAGGCGGTGACATCGGGCACCCAGATATCGGTCCTGGAGAGGCGAACTGCAGCCTCAGCTTTCTCGACTTCGGCGTGGGCAGCACGGATTTCCGGATGTGAGCTCTCCGCGGCCGTCACACACTCCTCGCGCCGGCAAGTCTCCTGAAACTCGGGAACGCCTGGATCAAGATCCAGAGCGGTGGCCAGTGGCAGACCGATCAAGTCGTTGAGTTTCAGTTTCAGATCAGTCAACTGGAAGTCGGTCGTCAGCAGCTCCTGCTTGGCTTGCAACTGCTGGGCGTGGCTGTCGATCACGTTCTCTTCCAGTGAGCTGCCGAATTTTACCTGCTCCACGCGCTCGCTTCGAAGGGCTTCGGAGGCCTTGATTCGCGCCTCGGTGGCGCTGCGGTGTGCCTGTGCAATCAGAAGCTCGTAGTAGACCTGATGGACTGCGAGCGCTACGTCGTTTCTACTGAGCGCGGCGTTCTCGCGCGAAACTTTCAACTCGGCCTGGGCCAGATCGTTTTCCCGTCTGATCTTGAGCAGAGTCGTCAATGGCTGGGTGAGCTGGGTTCCGCTGGTTATAAAGTTTTTGCCACCCTGGCTGATGATCGCATCTACAGGCGGAATCTGAGTTCCCCCGGCGACACCGAGACTACCCTGCCTGATCTCAATCAACTCCGTGTCGGTTGCGTGCATGAAGTTACTGTCATTCCGGATCGATGGAAAATAATGACTTTTCTCGGCCTTCTTGGCTTGTTCTTTCTGCTCGACGCTGTAGCCGGCGATGCGAATATCGTGGTTGTGCTTGAGCGCCAACTGCACGGCTTCCGGCAGTGTTATGTGGCGCGGAGGAGGGGCCGCGTTGCTTGTATCCTGGGCCGCTGCAATGGAGGCAGAAAAGGCCGCAGTTGCTAACACGAACAGAACCGCATTTGTTTTCATTGATTCGATCCCTTCTTGGCGCCGGGAATCTGCTGCATGGCGCTGAGATCGCCATAGTTCAACGGCGACTTCCGCAGCAAAGCGACAAGGATCAAGGCGCAAAAGCAACTCCATGCGAGAAGCAAAAATCCATCGACAAGGCTCAAGCTATATGCCTGTAGCCGCAGCCGGGCTCCAATTAGATCAACAGCGCGCGCAGTTGCGGCGGCAGTGCAGGAGGATTTGGCGTAGAGGCCCGCCGTGAGGGCACGAATGTTCTGATCGGTGATCCAGTTGCCACCGCTGACGTGGATTCCCAGGAGGTTCGAGTGCATCTTCTCCCTCTGAGCGATGAAATGCCCCATATAAATTGCGCCAGCAGTGCCGCCGAACAGACGAATGACATGAAAGAAGGCCGAAAAACTTAAGACCCACTCTGCCTTCGCCAAGCCACCGGTGAAAATTGCCTGGAGCACAATGCAGCCGACCAAGCCGAGAAACGCAAAAGCCTGTCCGACGCCGACGAGCAATTCGGTGCGGTAGAAGTTCTCCGCCGCCCAGGCGGTGGTGTACTGCGAGCACAACCAGGCAGCGAATGCCGTACAAGCAAGCCCCGCGGCGAACAGCAAGCGTGGATCGACTTTACGCAATAGCAAGAGCGCGGCAATGAAGGCAATCGGAAGGAGCGGAATAGCGCTCCAGATAATCGCAGGACCGATCTGGTCGGCTTCGAAACCGCGAACGGCGAGGGACTGTGGAATGAGGATGATGGTTGTACAGAGCGTGAAGCGGAACCAGAAGAGCAGGCAGCCAAGCAGTATGGTGTTCCACTTCAACAGAAAAGGTAGCGCCACGAGAGGATTAGGAGCGCGCAGTCTCCGAACCAGCGCGGCCAGGAGAAAAAAAGATCCAGACCAAAACCAGGCACTGAACTCGCCCGAGCGCCACCAGTCGAGTCGCTGGCCTTGCTGAAGAGCAGTGAAAATCAAGGCCAGTCCCGCACTAAGGTAAAAGAACCCAACGAAGCTGGGTGCCGTGCCGCTTTTCTTGCGCGGCGGCTGCGCCGGAATTCCGAAATAAATGCATAGCATCATCACCGGTGCAATCACAGCGGAATTCCAGAACATCCACTGCCACGACAGTTGGTCTCTATACCAACCGTAGAGCGAAGGCGCGATATTCACACCTCCATCCACACAGATCGCGTAGAGGGCGATCGTGAACGGAAGGTATCGCAGCGGAATGTTGCGGAGGGCGAACGTCAGCGTGAGCGGATAGAAAGTGCCCGAGGTCAGCCCGGCAACGATCAGCGCAGCAATGAGAAGGCTGTAGCTATGGATAAGCGGCAGGTAGAGAGATGTTATGGTGAACAGCCCTGCCGCAAACAGTAGCACGCGGCGCGGGCCCAGCAGGCCGCCGATGTAGACAGTGAACGGTCCGATAAACATTAGAGACGCATTGTAGGCACTGTCGAACCATGCCCCATCGTCGACGCTAATGCCAACGTGCCCCCTCAAATCGGCAAGGCCAAGACTGAGCATGCGGCCGGCGAGGGTGACAAGTCCGGCGCCAATGACGACTCCCAGGATACCGAGAAGAGGACGCGTCGATACTTCAGACGGCATAGCCGCGGCGGCCGCATGCGCGATCTCAACGGCAGACGGGCGAATGGAGATGGTCGAAGCTGCCATAGATTTCCGGTTATCGTCTGGTGCGGACAGTTGCAACCACAGAAAGTCCGGGACGCAGCGTCGCCGCGACCGCCGGGTCGTCAAGCGCGATCTTGACTGGAATACGCTGCACGACTTTCGTGAAGTTGCCAGTAGCGTTGTCGGGTGGTAACAGAGCGAATTGCGACCCGCTGGCTGGTGCGATCTCGACGACTTTGCCGCGAATGAGTTGTCCGGGATATTCGTCAATACGCAGATCGGCGGCGTCCCCAATCGTCACGTTCGTCAACTGCGTCTCGCGATAGTTCGCTTGCACCCACTTTGTGACAGCAACAAACGAGATGACCTGCGTGCCGGGGGAGACGAGTTGACCGGGCCGAACTTGCCGTTCCCCTACAGTGCCGTCGTCGGGAGCGTAAATTTTGGTGTAGCCAAGGTTCACCTGGACGGCTGCAAGGCTCGCCTGCTTGGCGTGCAGGTCGGCCTGGAGTTCTGCATCCTTCGATTCGAGAACGACTTTGCTGCGTCGCTCGGCCTCGGCGGCGAGTTCGCTACTGAGCAGCATGGTTTGCGCCTGATTGAGGTCTGCATCACGGCTGGAAAGCTGAGCAGAGAGGCTGCCTTCGGAGGCGACCGCGACCTCCAGGTTCTGCTCGGTCGTCGAGTGAGTCTGATAAAGCCCCTCTTGGCGGTTACGTTCCGAACGAGCGCGGATCAACTCAGCCTGCACGGCGTCCTTGCCGGCCTCCGCGGCTGCAATCTGTGCCCTTGCTTGATCGATGCCTGCCAGTGCTTTCGCGATGCGCGTATCCTGCAACTGACGCTGGCTGACGTTCTCTGCGATGCCGGCACTCGCCGCCGCAACCGCCGCTTTGGCCTGATCCACCTGCGCCCGATAGTCATCGTCCTGCAGTTCGACAAGGAGGTCGCCCTTATGGACTTGCTGGTAGTCCGCGACGTCGACCGCGCGGACGATGGCTGCCACTTTGGTGCTGAGCGGAGTAAGGTCGCCGCGAACGTAAGCATCGTCGGTTACTTGTTCGACTTTGCCGCCTTCCCAGGCATTCCAGTTGCGCGTGATAGTAATCAAGACTGCCAGAGCGAGAAGCACCACGAAAATCGGCGTTAGGTAGCCCTTCCACTTCGCGCCTCGGGGAGGAACCGTCTTGTCGGTATCGGTCTGGGGCGGCTGCGGTTTCGCGCCCGGCGCCGCGGATCCGGCGGACGCTGGCAAGGTGGACATTAAAGTTGCTCCTTAAGCAGGCAGAGATCGCGAAGCGCTGGAGTTCTCATGGTTTGGTTGAAGCAACTGCGGTTCCACTCACGAAGACGAAGATTAGCGGCACAATCGCAGCTAATGCTCGCAATCGGAACAAATTCATGTGTTCTTGAAGGGACTAACCCCCTGAGTGCCATGACCGCCATGTCACATGACACGTGACACTTGACACCGTCTGCCGCGTCGGACTCTGGCCTAGAAACGCCATCGGCTCGATTTGCGATCAAGAGTAGTAAAAAGCTGGGGCAAGTGCAGTCAGACAGTGCATTCTTGCCGCTTGAGAGGTTGGTGGTACTCCACGATTGGAACCGTGCTTGCTAAAGAGTCTTGCATATGAAAGGTCAACACCGTTCTAAAGGCATTCCGAGCCAAATGGAGACTCTCGCATGGTCACACTCGCAATCGTCCTGGCCCGTGCTGCTGGTAACTCGCAGGTTGTCGTAACCAGAAGTATCCGATCCTAGCGTGAACTAACTGCCAAGCCTGTGGAATTTCTCGGCGAATCTCTTGCGGCTAGCGTCCTCTGCACCTTGACGCTCACGCTGGAATCGGCAGGAATGGCCGTGCTCATCCATTGGGTGCGAGCTTACTTTGCACGCGGGATCAAGTCACAACGCCTCTGGCATACTGCCGTGCTCATGGTTCGGTTCACGAGCGTGACGATTCTCTTACACCTCCTACAGATCGTGCTGTGGGCAGCTTTTTATCGCTTACGTTGCTTCCGATCGTGCGAAGCCTCCCTGTATTTCTCGGCGACCAGCTACTCCACTGTGGGATACGGCGATATCGTCCTGCCACCAGCCTGGCGCCTGCTTGGACCGGTAGAGGCGATCATGGGTGTCTTAATGTGTGGGATTTCCGTAAGTACGCTGTTCGCCATTGCAACGCGACTGATTGGAAACGAGACTGTCAGCGGATCCACGGTTAGCGGAAACCGAAAACTCCCCGGACCAGCCAGCGACTGCCTAAGTGAATCTCAATTCGGCGAGAAAAATCGCGAACTGATTCGATAGGATCCGTTCTACCCTCCATGCCGGCGCCAATACTCACCCTCACCTCGGCCGGTGTCGCGATCATTTCGGCTTCGGCATTTCGATTTGCATATCGCACGCCACCCAGCCGGCAGACAACGGATTTACTAATTTTTCAATCGCTCGTTGCATGGTGTGGTTCATCTCCGAAACCACGGCTGGTACATCACGCTGGTTGATGTCTCCAGTCTCCGAAACCGCGTTACTCCAAACGATCGCACCGGTGGCGATGCTGGTCATCTCGGCGGAGATGGCAATCTGGACTTTCACGCTGCCCTGATAGTCGAGTTCCTCAAGCTTCTCCAGGCGTCCGCTGAGCACGTAATCGACATCGCGGCTACCGTCATACGACCTCACGTGCGCAAAAGCTCCGCTGGCGCGCAGCCGCTCGGTGATCGAGTTGGTCACGAAATCACGCGGGTCTACCGCCCAGCGGTGGTAGGCATAGAAGCCGATCTGTTCCGGAGATGTTTTATA
Source organism: Candidatus Sulfotelmatobacter sp. (assembly GCA_035486795.1). Taxonomy (GTDB): domain Bacteria; phylum Acidobacteriota; class Terriglobia; order Terriglobales; family Acidobacteriaceae; genus Sulfotelmatobacter. The sequence goes on from DATHMS010000016.1 coordinate 32,044, forward strand.
GACAATCGCTCCCTGACGCAGGTAAGCGGGCGCGCGGAATTCACGGATTGCGAGAGAACCGTGCGCGCTCTCGGTGCCAGGGGGATCCGGCGGGGCAGGAAGGTTGAGGGTGTAGTAGTTTGGGTATCTCACTTTTCCCATACAGCCGGTGAGGATCATCAAAGCTGCCAGACAGAAGACACTCCTCGTCACCGTTCTTTTCATGATTGCCACCTTACGGCGCCCGCACCCGAACAGGCTCGATGCCACTCTCTTCGTTCGTCTCGCATCATTGTTCGATTCGCTGTCATTTTGGAACTTTCCGATCTTCGGGCTGTTTGATCCGAATCAGGCTCCACGGACGCTCTTTCACCGATTCGGTCAAGTCATCCAGATTTTCGGTTGCAGTCCGCAGGTTTTCGATCGTGTCGTCAATCTTGAAATCGTTTGCTTTCACGAGCACCTGCATGTCGGCCAGCAGACGCTTGGCTTCGAGCAAGGTATTCTGCAGTTCAGCCAGATCCTGGCGAGCGGGCCCGCGAATCTCGCTGACGGTTCCGTTTACGTTTTGGATAGTTTCGTCGGCGTGTGCGCTGACGATGTTCAACTGATCGATGAGGCGGTCAATCTTGGGCCGCTCCGTCGCAAGCATCGCGTCGACGTTATCGAGTAGGTCTCGTACCTTCCGCTGATTGAGTGGGCCCGTCATGTTATTCATGTTTGCGAGCACGGTGCGGGCATCTCCGCTGATTCCACGCAGCTCGCCTCGGACCTCCGTGATCAGTCCGTTGGCGTTGTCGGCAACAACCGCCATCTTGCCTGTGATCTCGTCAAGGCTTGCGGCCTCCTGCGATGGAATCGTGGACCCCGCGACCAGGCGCTTCGCATCGTTGCTGCCGGTAGTGATGGATAATGCCGCACCGCTCATCACGCTGATCAGCCCCAGCTTGGCCACCGACTTTTCGTTCAGCGGAGTGTGTTCCTTCACCTCCAACAGAATCTCAATCCTGGTAGGGTCGGAGGCGGCGGGTCGTACCGCGGTCACCTTTCCCACATCGATTCCGCCAAACAACACAGACGTTCCCGGCTCCAGGCCGCCAGCGTAACGGAGATACGTGCGGTACGGAACGGTGTGCATGCCTAGCTGCGCATTGATCAGGTAGATCAGAGTAAATGCCAAGACCGAGAAGCATCCCAGGACGAACACTCCGACTTTTGCCTCCGTGGTCACTGGTAGACCTCCTCGGACTGCATGTATTTTTCGAAGTAGGCCGTTACCGCCGGTGTCTTCGCTATATTTTCGGGAATCCGATCGAGAAACTGTCGAACTCGTGGATTCTGGCTCGCCTTGATCTCGTCCTTCGTGCCGACCGAGCTGAATGAGCCCTGATAGAGCATGGCGATGCGGTCTGCGATCCGGAACGCGCTCGCCAGTTCATGGGTAACGACGATGACTGTCATCTGCAATGCTTCCTTGACCAGCAAGATCAGTTCATCGAGTTCCGCGGCCACAATGGGGTCAAGCCCGGCCGATGGTTCATCAAGCACAAGAATCTCGGGGCCGAGCGCGAGCGCCCGCGCCACGGCCGCACGCTTCTTCATGCCGCCGGAGAGTTCCTGAGGGAGCAACTTGCCAAACTCGGACAGACCGACCGCAGCCAGCTTCATCCAGACCATAAGCTCGACGATTGAGGGCGCGAGCCGCGTATGTTCATGAAGTGGTAAGGCGATGTTTTCTTCCACTGTCAGCGAATTGAACAATGCGGCGCTTTGGAAAGCCACACCAATCGAGCGCAGGACCTTTTTGAGCTCGGGTTTTGAGCAGTGAGTAATATCCGTTCCCTTCACATGGATGCTGCCCGATTTAGGGCGTTCCAACCCGATGATCTGGCGCAACAACGTGCTTTTTCCGGAACCGCTTCCTCCTAGCAACACCATCGTCTCTCCATGCTCGATATCGAGACTCAGCCCATTCAGGACACGACGGCCGTCGTACTCAACCACAAGGTCGCGGACGGAAATGATGGGCATCAGTGTTTCACCGTGAAATAAAAGATCGCGGTAAACACTGCGTCGGCAACGATGACGAGGAAAGTCGACTTCACTACCGCACTCGTAGTGGAGCGACCAACGGAATCGGGGCCTCCGCGGACACGGAATCCTTCCAGGCATCCCACATGAGCAATGATGGTTGCGAACACCACGCTCTTGATGAGTCCCGTGATCACGTCGCGCAAAGTAATCGAAGTGAGCACATAATGGATATATAGCGGCGGCGACAGGCGGGTGCTGAAGAACATGAACAGCCCCCCGGCCAAGATGCCAAAGAGATTCGCAACGACGCTGAGGCAAGGAACGGAAATCAAGGCGGCCAGATACTTGGGCGCAAGGACAAACTCCACTGGCTCGAGCGCCATGACGCGGAGGGAATCGAGCTCCTCAGTCACCTTCATCGTCCCGATCTCAGCCGCGAATGCCGATCCGGACCGCCCACTCACCGCAATCGCGGTGAGTAGCGGTCCGAGTTCGCGCGTGAATCCAATCGCGACCAGCTCAATGACATAGTGTAGAGCTCCAAAACGGCGCAATTCCGAGGCTCCCTGCATGGCCAGAATGAATCCGCTGCAGATTGCCATCAACGAAACCATAGGCATCGCGTCCACGCCGATTTGCAGCATTTGCCTCACGGTGGACTGCCAGCGGTACCGATTTCCCACGAAGGGCAATGCACACCCCATCGCCTGTAGCGTGAGCCACCACTGAATGTTCAGACTTCCGATGTAGTCGAGATGTTCGATCGTCCTTTCGCCGACATTTTCGAAAACATTCGCCATCAAGACACATTTTCTCCCAACCCACTCGCGTCGAACAGGGCGAGCACGCCGGTGACCTCGAATAGCCGGAGCACAGCGCCACTAAGCCCCTGCAAGCGAAAGTTGATCTGGTGATGGCGGGCGATTCTTAGCGATTCAATCAGGGTGGCAATTCCGGAGGTCTCAATGTAAGGAACGTCGGCTAAGTCGACGATGATGGTCTGAGGCCGTTCGTCGACCAACAAGAGCGTCCGCAGGCGATTGCGAAGATCGGGCGAAGAGTCGACATCGATTCGGCCGCTCAGCCGGACCACGGCGTCCTTTCCCGCTTCCTCTACCGAAATCTCGAGGTTGCTGCTTGAAGGAATGGCAACCCGCGTCACGGTTACTCCAGTCGCTTTCTAAGATTTGAATGCGCGATCCTGACTTACGCTGTGACATTCACGGTTAACTGCCTGCATGCACGCTTCCAAAATAATGACCCCTACGAGGCATTGGAATCTGGCTTCTGGCGCTGAATGACACACTGACCGTCCGGATCGCAACGTCATTCTGTTGACTTTGGCTCTTCTGTCACAGTCATGACACTGCCCGTTTCCGGCCAATGCTTGATTGCCTACTTCGCGCTCGGGACGATTCCCCCAAATCCGGGTCTCAGTCTGCAATGTCATGCCGCACGACGGCTCACTACCAGTACCTCACGATGGCAGTGAGCTTGCTCAGATCAAAGCTGGCATTAAGAAAGGAGATATCAATGCTTAAAGGCTTCAATTATCCGCTTACACCAAAAGGCAAATCGACTCTGAATCCGGCTCCGCCCTGGTACTACTCTTCAGATTTTCTCAACATTGAATTCTGGGCCGAGCCCTCTGCCGTGGCGGCAGTGTTGCCTCCAGGCCTCGATCCCGATCGCTCCGCCAATGGTCACGCCAATGCTTGTTTCTACGATTGGCAGTTCAGCGGAAACGACGACGAATATCTTGACCCGGCTCGTTATCAATACCGCGAGTTTTTCTTGCTCGTGGATGCGTTATTCCAAGGCAAGCCAATCTCGTATTGTCCCTATATCTTCGTAGACAACGACGCGGCAATTGCCCGCGGTTGGACGCAGGGCTATCCCAAGCGTCTGGGCGAGGTTTTTCAGACCCGGTATTACGCCGCGACGGGGAAGGCAGGCCCTGCGCTCGCACCTGGATCTAAGTTCGCCGGGTCTATGACGTCGAGCGGACAACGGATGGCTGAAGCCGTTGTCATGCTGAGAGAACCCGTAACGGACATGTCACTACTGAAACAGAGGCCTGTCGTAAATCTTCTCCACACCGCCCGTCTCGCCGCCGACAAGCAGGATCACCCGGCAGTTCACGAACTTGTCGAGAACGTCCCGCACGATGTGAAGGTCGAGCAAGCGTGGATCGGAGAAGGATCCCTCACGCTGCCGGTCTGCAGAGGCGAAGAACTCTCGGATTTGGCTCCTGTCCGCTGTGGCAAGGGCTTACGGGCTTCCCTGGCATACGTGGTCGATGATCTAAGAACACTGAAGGATTTGAGAAGGTAATGCCTGGAGGCAGCGAACTTCATCTCGCTGCCTCCCGACTTTTAAGTTCCAGATCCGCGTCCGCGCCTAAGACGACGAGAAGACAACGAGACTGGGTACGTATAGAGACCAAGATCGAAGTATAAAACCTGGCGAGACGATCGTCACCGAGGTGGAAGGCCTCCGGCAGTTAATGAATCCCGTAGTTGCTGAGGCCTGATTGCACGGATCAGAATCTCATAGTGTCCTAATTCCCACGCAGCGACCGTAGCGCCGTGAGTCACTCAGAGCTGCGCGTGGCCTCCTCAAGCGCGTAAATGAATGACTCATACACTCTGCCTGTAGTTTGGCGCATACCCAACTCACAGGTCCGATTTGCGGACACGAAGCAGGTTTCGTCGCCGGAGCTCTGTATTTGTACAATCGTGTCGCGCGTGGCGGAGTGAACTAACTCTGGATGCAGCAGGCCTCGGTCGCCGGCGGTGCCGCAACAAGTGGTTCCCAAAGGAATTTCAGCGCTGGCAGCCAGCGCGCTGGCGATTTCGAGGAGGGTCTCGCTGAGGCCGAGGTGCGTCGTCGAACAGGTGGGATGGACGAGAATTTTGGGAATCGTTTTGTGAATTTTCAGTGAGGGTAGAAGGTCTTTGCACCACGCGATCGAATCGATAATAGTGATAAGTTTCAGTCGATTCTTACGGTCGTCATCGAGATGCTCTAACATGTCGTCTTTGAGACCGAGCGTGCACGAAGCCGCGTCCACAACTATCGGCAGCTTTCCTCCGTCACTCCAGCGCCACAGGGCATCGCTCATCTGTTCGGACATCCATGTCTGCCCGCGCTTGTAGCCCTTGGAGCTCCATGGCGTCGAGCAGCAAAGACCCCTCACGTCATCGGGAATCCAGAGAGGCTTGCCCGCGCGTTCAGAAAGAGCCACGAACGTCTCAGGAAGAGCCGGCGATGCGGGCTTGGTATTGTCCCGGCCGAAGATGCGATTGATGCACGCCGGGAAATACGCGGCTGCTGCACCCTCGCGTCTCGTTTGCGGTAGGTCGGCAGGAGCGGCGTGCGGCATGGGGCCAGCTACGGTGGGAACCAGATCCTTGCTGAGAACGCTGCGCGCCACGTCAGTCAGCGCCTCAAGCAGATGTGGGCTCGTTATTGTTTGCACGACATCGGCCGCCTTCACACCATGACGAGCCAACTTCTCCACTTCGGCCCACTTCCTGGCCGCGTCGAGCGCAACTTCTTCGGCACCCGCCGAATGCTCCATCTTTCTGAAGTGTTTCATCAGGGCGCCTGTATTGATTCCGATCGGACAGACATCGGCGCAGGTACCGTCGCCGGCACACATCTCGATAGCGTCGTATTCGTACTCATGCTGCAGTTGGGTCAGCAGCTTCGACCATTCGGGCTGCCGTGACATCTCACGACGAAGAACGATCCGCTGTCTCGGGGTGACCGTCACGTTACGGCTTGGACACACCGGTTCACAGAAGCCGCACTCAATGCAATGAGAGGCGGAATGAATGTCTTCGATCCCTGGCGTGGTCTTGAGATTCTTCAGGTGAATCAGAGGATCGCGACTTAGCAAGATATTTGGAGCCAGAATTCCGTGCGGATCAAGGAGGTGTTTTACGCGCCACATCGCGTCAGTGAGCTGGTCGCCCCATTCGCGCCGGACGAAGGGGGCCATGTTGATTCCCGTTCCATGCTCCGCCTTCAAAGAGCCGTCATACTTATTCACCACCATCTCGACAAGGTCATGAATGAAACCGTCGTACTGCTTACGGCTCGCTTCTTCGCTCAGTTGCGCAATCATCACGAAATGCAAGTTTCCGTAAGCAGCATGCCCCGCGGCGGAAGATTCATATCCGTGTTTGGCAAGGAGGCCAAGCAAGTCACGGGTAGCATTCGCCAGTTGTGCAGGTGGAAAGCAAACGTCTTCGATGATGAGGTTTGTGCCTTGCGGACGCATTTCACCGACTATGCCGAGAAGACCATCGCGAACATGCCATGCAAGCTCAATGGCTTCGCTTTCGCGAATGAATTCCAACGGCTGCAGCATTTTCACGTCGCGTAGAGCGTCCCCGACCCTCTTCTCAGTCGCCTCAAGCTCTTGGTCGCTATCAAAGCCGAATTCAACCAGTAGCGCCGCGTTCTTCGGATCGAGATCTTTCCAATACCGCGGCGTAGTTTTCCAAATTTTAGAGGCTGCAGTCAGGGATGAAGCGACCATCAGTTCGACTGCCTGCGCTCCCAGTGCGACTAGTTTTCCGACCTGCTCGACCGCGACGTCGATTGTCTCGAATGGCAGCCATGCCACCGTCGTTCTTGCGGGCAGGTGATAGGTCTTGTAGACGGCCTCGGCCACGAAGCCAAGGGTGCCCTCCGACCCAACCATCAAGCGCCGAAGGATTTCTACTGGCGTTTCACCGTCCAGAAACGCATGCATGGCATATCCATTCGTATTACGGATGCCGTACTTCCGAGTGATTCGGTCAGAGAGTTCCTTGTCAGCAAGAATCTCCTCACGGATCTTCAGCAGTCCGGCCGCCATTTCTGGCTCGGAGGCGGCAAAACGTTCCTCAGCGTGGGGGTCTTCGGTATCGACAATCGTCCCGGTCGTAAGAACGATTTTCATGGCAACGATCGAATGGTACGAATCGATCGCCGGCGGACAACGCATACCACCCGCGTTATTGGCCAGCAGGCCTCCGATTGTTGCGGCGTTAAAGCTCGCAGGATCCGGTCCCATGCGGCGGGCGTAAGGCTTCAACACTTCGTTAATACGTCCAAGCGTAGTGCCCACATTGCAACGAATTCGCGACCCGTTGTCCTCGACTTTCCAGCCGCTCCAGTGCTGTCTCGCATCGATCAGGATGTCGTCGCCTTGCGATTGGCCATTCAAGCTGGTCCCGCCGGCGCGGAAGGTCGAGTGGCGGCTTTTCCGAATGCAATATCGAAAAATGGCCGCTACGTCATCGATGTTCTTTGGTTGTACGATCACCTTCGGGATATACCGGTAAGGGCTGGCATCCGACGCATAGCGCACCAGGTCGCTGATACGATGCCGCACAAGATCCTCGCCAAGTATCTCGATCAGATCAGTCTTAAGCTCTTCCGGAGTTCCCCCAACAAGCTCTTCGTCTACCGCATCGGAGCAGGGTGGTACATCCGGACGACCGAGAAGTGTGGGGTCTGCTGATAGGAATTTATGCATAGACTTCTCCACGTTGGCGCCTTCGCCTTCACCCTATTTGTGACCGACGGCTTGCATGATCTGCCCCATCTCCATCGCATTGCTCGAGGAAATTTCCTGGAGGGATAGAGCGAGCTGATCGGTCGGGATACCGGTGAGGTCCTGGAACATCGACCACAGTTGTTTCAGCATCTCGGTCTTGTCCTCATCGGTGTGACCGCTCCGCAAAACGCAGTTCAGCGCCGCTGTCGGAGCCGCCTTACCCGCCGTGTATCCGGAGCCCTTGGGATACGACAGGAAAGCTACTCGAACGAAACCCGCGGGGACTTTCATGATTGTTGTATGGATCTGCGTGATCTCCTTCGCGATCTTCGCCTTCTTCTCGTCGGATACAAATCCGTCTTCGGTGATAGCGGTATACAACGGCATTCGCGTTACCTCCCAAGGACTTCTCTGCAGACTTATGAGTGCCCGTTTGGAACCAGGATCAGCTTTCTGTTCACAAACTCTTCCAAGCCAAGGTTAGAAAGCTCCTTGCCATACCCGGAGCGCTTGACTCCTCCGAAAGGCAGGTCCGGATAGCTCACATCGGGATAGTTGATGAACACCATGCCCGTTTCCATACGACTCGCCACCTGCTTGGCTCTTTCGATATTTGAGCTGTACACGGATCCGCCGAGGCCAAACGGCGAATCGTTGGCGATCGCAATAGCCTCATCTTCATCTTTGGCTGAAAAGATAAGAGCGGCAGGCCCAAAGAACTCCTGCCTATAGGCGGGGTTGTCGGAGGTTATGTTCGTCAAAATCGTCGGCTCCAGGAAGGCTCCGACCTTGCCCGCTCGGCCACCGCCAAGGGCTACTTGCGCACCGTGACTCGTCGCCTCCTGAATCTGACGCAGAATGAGCTGCAGCGCGGCATCGGAAGAGAGCGGCCCCAAGGTTACCGTCTCGTCGAGCGGATCCCCCAGCTTCAGCTTCTTGGCTGCGGCGATGAACCGCGGAAGGAATTTGTCGAGCATCGGTTTGACCACGATGAATCTTTTTGCGCCGATGCATGTCTGCCCGTTGTTTCCAAACCGGCCCAGGATCGCCATCGCTACTGTATGGTCGAGATCAGCATCGTCCAGGACAATGAATGCATCGCTGCCGCCGAGCTCCATCGTTGACTTCTTCAGGTTTTTTCCAGCTCTTGACGCGATTGCCTCTCCCGCGCGCTCGGAACCGGTGAGAGCGATACCCTTCACCCGCGGGTCGTCGATCAAAGCCCCAGCTTGATCATTGCTGAGGAATAGATTGGTGTAGACACCTTCGGGCACGCCGGCCTCGCGAAGAACCTGTTCATAGGCCAATGCGCACTGGGGAACGCCAGGCGCGTGCTTGAGAAGTATGACGTTGCCGGACATCAGGTGGGGGCCGGCGAAACGAGCCAGCTGATAATAGGGGTAGTTCCAGGGCTGGACACTGAGAAGGACGCCAAAGGGTGAATATTCGAGGCGTGCTTCACCCATGGCGGAGTTTAGCTTTTTCGGCGTGAGGAAGCCTTCGGCCTTATCCGCGAAGTACTGCATGATGGCAGCGCTCAGATCTACTTCTCCCCGGCTTTCAGCGATTCTCTTTCCCATTTCCAGGGTGGCGAGGCGAGCGAGTGTTTCCTTCTGTTCGACAAGGATCTGAGCGGATCTGCCTATAATCTTCGAACGCTCACTGAACGGCCGCGCCGCCCACGCTCGAAATGCCTTGTCCGCGGTGGTCAACGCATTCCACATTTGCTCATCGGTATGCTCAGGATAGGTCTTGAGTACTTCTCCCGTTGCTGGATTGACGCTGCGGTATGGCATGGACACTCCTTTTTCCTGCGGAGCGATTCGTCAAACTATCCCCTGGCGAGTGTGCACGAATCGTGCCAGTCAGGGATCTGCCGGACGAATTGCTAAATGATTGAGATTGGGACGGCAGAAATACCAAATTGCAGAACGGTTTATCAAACTGCAGTGATAGGTCTGTCAGTGTCAATAACGCGTCAATTTTGTCGGGCACACCATTGACCAGACCTTCAGCATCCGGAGCGACTGACAGCGAATGCCCCGATGCTTTTGTGGCCAACATCAGGTGCCGACCTAGGCCCCGAAGCTCAATGCCACGTCCGCAGAGAGAAACAATGGCATTAGACAATCGACCGATTCAGTACGATGTGTTAAGGTCCACCCTGATGGACGGCGGAACATCCGCAATCTGTCATTAGTTAGTGCCCAGTCTGTGAGGACGCCGGTTATGCTCTCGCTTCGTATCTCTCGACTCGCTCTCTCGCTCTCAGCATTTCTCTGCACGTCGGTCTCTGCCCAAACGAAGCCACATTTCACTTCGCCGCTACCTACTGGTGTGCGCCTCGATCCTGCCGGCGAAGCCATTGACCTGGGCAGTTTGCCGATCAATGTCGTACTCACACCTGAAAAGGACAAGGCCGTGGTCGTGCTCAGCGGCTGGCGCGAGCAGGGCGTTCAGGTCATCGATCTGAAGACGCGAAAAGTCACCCAGACGCTGCTTCAGGATGGCGCTTTCTACGGCGCCGCCTTCTCACCCGACGGCCATCGCCTCTGCGTCTCCGGCGGCAACACCGACATGCTCTTCGTCTACGCGTGGAAGGACGGCGCTGCCAGCCTCGAGAAGAAGTTCGAGTTGGCGAAGGCAAAAACCGAAGACGGCACGGGCACAAGCTATCCGGCGGGGCTGGCATTCTCGCCCAATGGAAAATTCGTTTATGTTGCCGAGGACGTCGGCGATCGGCTCGCGGTGGTGAACGCAACAACCGGTGAGATCGCACAACGGTTCTCTACCGATCATTATCCGTATGGCGTCGCGCTCACGGCGAACGGGCAACTGTTCGTCTCGGCGTGGGGCGGCAGCACGGTGTCGCAGTTCCGCATTCTGGCGGACGGGAGCCTCGCCTATTTCGGCCGGATCGACGTCGGCCGGCATCCTTCGGCACTAGCGGCGAAAGGAACCAAGCTGTACGTCACGCTCGCGGGCAGCGACCGCGTGGCTGTCGTCGACACGAAGTTGCGCAGGGTTGCGAGCTATCTGCACGATGCCGCACCCGGAGCGCCGCCCGAGGGCAGTACACCCAACGCCGTCGCACTTACCTCCGATGGCAAACATCTGCTTGTAGCGGAGGCTGACAACAATGCCGTCGCCGTTTTCGATTTGGTGACCGGTAAGTTGCTCGGTCGCCTTCCCACCGACTGGTATCCCACGGCGGTGGCCGAAGACAATGGAGAACTGCTGGTCCTTTCCGGCAAAGGCCACGGAACCCACGCCAACCGCGACGGCCCGGTCCCACTCACAAACTGGCCGAATGAGAAACCAACCGCGTATGCGCTCGGACAGTTGAACGGCAGCCTGCGAGTGCTCCCGTCCGCGATGACAGAGACTCAACTTGCTACATTCACCGAACGCGTCGTCGCCGCCAATAACTGGCAACAACGGTTCGCGGCGCGGCGCTATCCGCCGTTTCGCCACGTCGTCTACATCATCAAAGAGAATCGCACCTACGATCAAGTCCTGGGAGACATAAAGGAAGGCGATGGAGACGCGAGCCTCGTCTATTTCCCCGACATCACCATCACTCCGAACCACCACGCACTGGCGCGGCGCTTCGGCCTGTTCGATCGCTTCTTCGTGAATGCCGAGGTGAGTTCGCAAGGGCACATCTGGTCCACGGCCGCTTATGTCACGAACTATGGTGAGAAGACTGTGCCCTCCGGTTACGCCGGCAAGCGGGCCGACATGGATGGCGAAGAGAGCGATGAGCCGGAGCGTGGCTTCCTGTGGACGCTTGCCACCCGAGACGGCATCACCTTCCGCGATTATGGAGAAATGGTCAAGGGGAATCCCGGCTGGGCGGTGACGCAACACGACCTGGGCGCCGACGTGAACACTGAATACGTCCCGATGGATCTGGTGACGCAGGACCAGAAGCGCGCTGATGTGTGGATCGCCGAACTCCAGCGCTTCGTGCGCGACGGCAATATGCCACAGCTTGAAGTCATGTGGCTGCCGATGGACCACCTGACCGCCGGCCGCCCGGGCAAGTGCACGCCGCGCGCCTGCATGGCCGACAATGATCTTGCGCTTGGACGGATCGTACAGGCGCTCTCGCACAGCCCGTATTGGAAGGACACGGTGATCTTCGTCGTTGAGGACGACGCGCAGGCCGGCCCTGATCACACCGATTCACATCGGGCACCCTTCTTCACCATCTCAGCCTACAACCGGCCCGGCACGGTGCATCGCTTCGTCAACACGACAGATGTGGTCGCCGCGATTGAGGACATCCTCAGAATGGGGCGGCTCTCGAAGTTCGATTACTTCAGTCGGTCCCTAGCAGACGTCTTCGCACCAACGGCCGATCTCACGCCTTATGATCCGATCGTCCCCACGCAAGACTTGAATGAAAAGAATCCACCGAATACCGCTGCCGCACGCATGTCGGAGGGGCTCGATCTCAGCGCACCAGATCGAGTGGACGATCAGGTCTACAACCGCATTCTTTGGCTGATGTTGAAGGGCGACATTCCGCCGCCGGTTGCACAGACCCACGCGGCTCTGCATGCGCTGCAATCGAGCAAATGAGGATGAGCCCTTTTGATCGACCGTTCCTGCGCTACTGCGTGCCTGGCTCCTGGGGGATCGCTGCGCCGTCGGAACGCGGGTCTCCTGCAGCAAAGTTGACCTCGCGGCTGCTGTCGCGGACGACAGCTGCCCCCTGGCCTACCGAAAAGGAGAAGGGTTCGAGCAGTTGGATCTGGTGACCCCGTTGTGTAAGGCCGGCGCGAATCTCGGCAGGGATGGTCTCCTCCATCCGGACGTCACAGCCCTCAAAGGTTTCTTTGGTGAAGCGGGGTTGTTCGAGTGCGGCCTGGACGTTCATGCCATAGTCAACCACGTTGGCGACGAACTGTGCGTGGGCCTGAGCCTGGTTCCAGCCGCCCATGATGCCGAAGCCGATATGGATCTCGCCTTTCTCCATGAAGGCCGGGATGATGGTGTGGAGAGGACGCTTATGTCCGGCAAGTGAGTTAGGCAAGCCGGGAGCGAGCCGAAAGAGATCTCCGCGGTTCTGGAAAGAGAAGCCGAGTCCTGGGCCGACCAACCCGGCGCCATAGCCGGCATAGTTGCTCTGGATGAGCGAGACAATGTTGCCGTCCTTGTCGATGGTTGAGAGATAGATGGTGGAATTGCCGTGCTTGTCCAGTTCGGCCGAGATGTCCGAGGGAACTACTTGGCAGGACGCCTTCTTCATGTCGATAAGCTTCGCCCGCTTGTCGGCGAGACTCTTGGAGATAAGCTCACTGACTGGGATCGGCGTGAAGCGCGGATCACCGACGTACTTGTACATGTCGGCGTAAGCGAGCTTCTTGGCCTCAATCATTACGTGGAGGCCATCGATGGAGTTATGGCCATACTGGGACATGGGGAAGTGCTCCATGATATTGAGCATGGAGAGCGCGGCAATCCCTTGGCCGTTGGGGGGCAGTTCATAGACCGTCCATCCACGGTAAGTGGTGGAGACGGGCTCAACCCACTCGGGCTGGAAGTCACGGAAGTCCTCGACGGTGTGAGTCCCACCGTGGGCATCGAGGAACTCGACCATCGTTTCAGTCATGGCGCCGTTGTAGAAAGCATCGCGGCCATGCTCGGCGATCTGGCGAAGCGAGTTGGCTAGAGCGGGGTTCTTGAACAGGTCACCAGGCTTTGGAGGACTGGGCCAGATGTCGAAGGTCTCTTTATGGCCGGGCTGGTTCAGAAGACTTTTGGCGATCCAGTAGCGGGCATTGCGCTCGGCGAGCGGAAACCCGCTCTGTGCGTAGTAGATTGCCGGGGCGAGAATTTGGCTAAAGGGCAGAGCTCCAAAGCGGGTGCGCATGGCGTCCCATCCGGCGACGGCCCCAGGAACGTCGATGGTCTCAACGCCGATCGGGTTCATTTCGGTGACGCCTTTGGATTTGAGGTAATCGATAGTCAATGCCTTGGGCGTCCAGCCGCTAGAGTTTAGTCCATAGACTTTGCCGGTTTTGGACTCGTAGTAGAGCACGAAGAGATCGCCGCCTATTCCATTGACGTAAGGCTGAACAACGCCCATGACGGCGTTGGCCGCGATGGCGGCATCGATGGCGTTACCCCCTTCTTCCAGGATGTGAGCTCCGGCCTGGGAGGCGAGAAACTGCGGGGTTGAGACGATGCCGAACTTCGTGACCACCATGGAGCGGCCTTGTCCGGGGACCGAGGAGAACTGCTGCGCGAGGACAATCACCGAGTTAAGTAGCAGGGCGGCGAGACATGCGAAACGTTTCATGTCACTTCCTTAATTGAAGCGGGGTTCGGTCTCAACGACGCGGTAGTGCGAGATGATTTGGCCAATCCCTCGTAGATCCCCAGCATTCGGATCGATTCATCTTACGAACGCGGCATCCGCCAGTCAACGAATGTCGGGAGCATCTCGAAGCCGGAACAACTTTATAAGGTCGACCGCGGAAGGACGGTATAACTCCCAGTTGGTCGGCCATCCTGAGGTGCTGTTCATGTAGGAGGCATTTCTTCGCTGGCGGTTTGGGCTGCCAAACTTGCTTCACGCCCGTGTATCATGGTGCCTCATCGCGAACCTGCGGAGGATTCTGAGCGCAAGATCGATGCGTTTGTTGGGGAAAGTGGGGGACTTATTCATGAATCGGCGTGGACGGCAGTGTACGGTTTTCCCGGGGGCCTGGTGGGCATCGCTCTGCATTTTGAGCGCGGTAAGTCTTTTCAGTCTCACTGCAGTTTCTGCGAGCGCGCAGTCGACGACGGGCACGACCGCGTCCTCGAATGATGAGGGATACACGAAAAAGATTCGTGAGTACACGACCGAATCATTCTTCAGCACGAATCTAGTCGACCATCTTCCTGCCTCATCGACTGTTCCCACGCCGGAGAAGATTCTCGGCCACATTGTCGGTGCACCGGATGTTCTTACCTATTCGAAAGATATTTACGGCTACTACGATGAGCTGGCGAAAGCCTCGCCAAGAGTGAAGGTTTTTCGGGTTGGAAAATCTGAAGAAGGCCGGGACTTTCTACTGGTGGCAGTGAGCGATGAGGCCAACATCGCGCAACTGGATCATCTTAAAGAAATCACGGCGAAGCTTGCCGATCCGCGCAAGATTAGCGATGCGGAGGCGCAGCAGCTTGTCTCGACGGGCAAGCCGTTTTACTGGGCTTCGGGATCGATTCACTCACCGGAATCCGGTTCGCCCGAAATGCTGATGGAACTGGCTTACCGGCTGGCGGTGGAAGACACGCCGATGATTCAGAACATTCGGAAGAATGCGGTTTTTCTGATTACACCCATTGTCGAGGTTGATGGCCATGATCGCATGGTCGATTGGGCGAACTATCGCAAAGCGTATCCCGACAAGCCGCAGCCTGACCTGGTTTATTGGGGCCACTATGTGCAGCACGACAATAATCGCGATTCGATCGGGATGGGATTGAAGCTGTCGCAGGTCATGATGAAGGATTTTCTCGATTGGCATCCGCAGGTGCTGCACGATCTGCACGAGTCCGTTCCTTATTTGTATATTTCCACGGGAACGGGACCCTACAATGCATGGCTCGACCCGATCGTGGAGAGCGAATGGCAGAAGATGGCTTACAACGAGATCGAACAGCTCACCGCCAAAGGCGTGGTCGGGGTGTGGACGCACGGCTTCTATGACGGTTGGGCGCCAAATTACATGTTTTATGTGGCAAACGGGCACAACTCGATCGGACGCTTCTATGAAACCTTTGGCAATCTGTATCCGCAGACAGAAGAGCGCACGCTGAAGGCTTCGGCTACGTCGCGTGAATGGTACCGGCCGAATCCACCGCTGCCGAAGGTGAAGTGGTCGCTGCGCAACAACATTAACATGCAGCAGAGCGGATTGATTCTTGCGCTCGACTACATGGCGCAACATCCGCAGGATTTTCTCGGCAATTTCTATCTCAAGAGCAAACGCTCGGTGGCAAAAGCGACGACCGAAGGCCCGGCGGCGTGGGCAATTCTGAACGACGGCCGGCGTCCGGCGCTTGCCGCGCAGCTCGCTAATCTGCTACAGCGGCAGGGCGCTGAAGTACACAAGCTAGATCACGACTTTGAAGTGAAGCCAGCGGCGCCGGCGAAGGAAAGCGGGTCAAAAGCAGAAGCGAAGGCTGACGGCAAAGCTGACGAGAAACCGAACACTGCTGCTGATAAGGATGCGCGTAAAGATGTGCCGGCGAAGGATGCCTCGGCCAAGACAGAAGAAGCCTCTGCGAAGAAGGAAGAAGCGAAGCCGGTGAAGATTCCGGCAGGCAGCTACATCATCCGCATGGATCAGCCTTATAGCCGCATGGTCGATATGCTGCTCGACACGCAATACTATTCGACCTCTGACCCGCGCCCCTACGATGACACGGGATGGACTCTGGGCGCGTTGCGTAACGTCAAGACTTTGCGTGTTACGGATGAAACCATTCTGAAAGTATCGATGACGCTGGTCGATGAGCCCGCACGGAATAGCTTCGGTGGAATCGCGGCTCCCCATGCTGCAAAAGGCAAAACTGTGGCGGCGAAGTGCTACATCATTGAGGCGAATGCGGAACCGAATCTCGCGGCGCTGCGCTACCGACTGAAAGACACAAAAATCTCTGTGGCTGAAGATTCGTTCGACGCCGGAGATGAAAAATTCAGTCCGGGTTCTTTCATCATACCCATGGGCGGCAATTCACTCGATACTGAGTCACAATTGCAATCAGCCGCGCATGATCTTGGCGTTAAGGTCGTGAGTGTTGCTGAGGAACCGAAAGTGGCCCGCCACGAGCTGAAAGTTCCACGCATTGCACTCCTGCACACATGGACCAGCACGCAAAATGAAGGGTGGTTTCGCCTGAGCCTTGAAGAAACGGGTGTGCCGTATTCCTACATTTCCGATACGGTGGTGCGGACAACGCCGAACCTGCGCGACAAGTATGACGTGATTCTTTTTCCGCCTACGTTCTCTGACCTGCGTGAACTTCTCGCTGGTTTTCCCAAACGTATATTGCCTGACGGCACCGATGCGGGGCCGATTCCCTGGCAAAAATCCGATGTGACGCCGAATTGGGGAGGAATCGACGAATCACCGGACATTCGCGGCGGACTAGGATTTGAAGGCGTCGCGAACCTCAAACGATTTGTGGAGGACGGAGGATTGTTTATTCCGGTTGGGTCGAGCACTCATTTGCCGGTAGACCTCGGGCTGGCGGATTCGGTGACCATTGCACAAACGAAATCGCTGCAGGTGAGGGGGGCGATTGTGCGCGCGAACGTTGAAGATCCGAAGAGCCCGATCACTTACGGTTATGACGAATCGCTCGGCGTGTATTTCAATCAGGCTCCGGTCTTCAAAGTTTCCTTATCCGGTGATAACGGAGGAGACGAAACTACGCGGCCGAGCGGCCGTGGTTCGACCACAGATCCTGACATTCCGCAGGGGCGGCTGTGGGCTGCGCCAGAGACACAGCCAGATCGCACACCCGGGGAAAAGGAGCTTTATGTCGACCCGCAAAACCGCGTGTTTTACAGCAGCGAGCTACCGCCAGTGTCACTTTATCCGCGGGTGATATTGCGATTCGCGGATGAAAAGAATTTGTGGATCAGCGGCATGCTGGCGGGAGGGTCAGAACTGGCCGGTGTTCCCGCTGTCATCGACGTTCCGCTGGGCCACGGACATATCGTGCTCTTTGCCAATAATCCAATGTGGCGGCAGGAAACGCAGGGAAGTTTCATGCTTGTGCTGAATGCCGCGCTCAACTTCGATCATCTGGATGCAGGACGCAAGACACCTCCGGCAGCGAATGCGAAACCGTAAGCGTGAGTAAATAATGTGAAGAATATAGATCTGAGCGGCGCAGGAGATCGGTGAATTCTACGAAGAACGGTTGACGACCGACTGAATTTCGTTGTCGGCCCTGACAGACACGATGGTTCCCACTTTTCCACACGTGCACGGCGTAAATCTCGATTCACAAACCCGTTGCGAGCATTACCACGGGCCGACCGACATTGTTGCCATCAAGATGAAATGCTGCGGTCTTTACTATGCTTGCAAAGACTGCCACGTGGCGCTCGCCGGTCACCCGATCACGGTGTGGCCGGAAAACGAATGGAATGAGCGAGCCGTACTTTGCGGTGCTTGCGGTGCAGCGATAACTATTCTTCAGTACATGCAAAGTGATTCCCGCTGCCCGGCTTGCCGGGCACGGTTCAATCCCGGGTGCCGCAACCATTATCATTGCTACTTCCATGTTCTTGAGGTTGCCGATCAAGGTCACGGGGCGCCACGAAAAGGGGGTATTGTTGGGCAAGGTGAACTTAACTAACCGGAAGGCGATTCATATTGAGTGGGGTGATTGCGATCCCGCGCAGATCGTCCACTACCCGCGCTACCTGGCCTATTTCGACGCGTGCACGACGGCGTTGTTCAAGAAGGCTGGCCTGTCGAAGCGGCAGATGCTGAAAACCTATCAGATCGTGGGTATTCCAATGGTTGACTTGCGCGCCTCGTTCAAGGCGCCGTCGCGATTTTCGGACACAGTCATCGTCGAATCTGAGATAACCGAGTGGCGACGCAGCAGTTTTAGCGTCCGCCATAGGTTGTTCAACAAGAAGGTTCTCGCTGTGGAATGTTTTGAGATCAGAGTTTGGGCAGCGGTGTCAGAAAAAGACCCAGAACGAATCGAGGGCAAGCCTGTGCCGCGTGAGGTGGTTGAGATGTTTTCTGCGGAAAACAATCGCCGTCGAGCTCGTCGGAAATCGCGGCGGAAGAAGCAATGAGAATCCGCACGCAAGTTGGGATTGTGGGAGCTGGACCTGCCGGACTGGTCTTGTCGCACCTGCTGCACCGACAGGGAATTCATTCGGTTGTCATCGAGGCCCGTAGTCGAGAGCACTGTGAGCAGCGGGTGCGGGCGGGTGTGCTGGAGCAAGGCACGGTCGACCTTCTGGTGGAAATGGGTTTGGGCGAACGAATGAAGCGGGAAGGCTTGATTCATGACGGAGTGGAGATTCGTTTCAGAGAGCAGGGGCATCGCATCGACTTCAAAGACTTGACGGGGCGCGGTATCACGATCTATGCCCAGCAGGAAGTTGTGAAAGACCTGATCGCGGCACGGCTTGGAGCAGAGGGTGAGATGTTTTTTGAGATTGAGGGAGTTACCATTCACGACTACGATTCGACAACACCGAAGATACGATTTCACTATCAAGGTGAACCTGCTGAAATCCTCTGCGATTTTATTGCGGGTTGCGACGGGTTTCATGGAGTGTGTCGCCCGAGCATAGAAAATGCTTTAACCATCTATGAACGGGTGTTTCCGTTTGCCTGGCTCGGCATTCTGGCGGCTGCGCCACCTTCCTCCGAGGAGCTGATCTATTGCTACCATGATCGCGGGTTTGCGTTGCACAGTATGCGGACTCCGGAGATTACGCGTCTGTATCTCCAGTGCGCTCCAGATGAAGACTTAGCGCAGTGGCCGGACGCAAGGATCTGGGAAGAATTACAGACGCGCCTCACTACCCGCGACGGGCGCAGGCTAACGGAAGGCGCCATCTTGCAGAAAGGCGTTACCGGCATGCGCAGTTTCGTGGCGGAGCCGATGCAGCACGGCAAGCTCTATCTGGCCGGGGATGCGGCGCACATCGTCCCTCCGACCGGCGCGAAAGGCTTGAATCTTGCTGTTGCCGATGTTCGGATTCTGGCCGCTGCGTTCGCAGAATTCTATTCTTCCGGAAACCACCAACGGCTCGACAGTTACTCAGACACCTGTTTAAGAAGAGTATGGCTGGTACAGCGGTTTTCTCTCTGGATGACTTCCATGCTGCACCGGAGTCCTGGGAACGACAAGTTCGAGGAGCACAGGCAATTGGCCGACCTGGATTACCTGACAAGCTCTCGGGCGGCGGCACAAAGTTTCGCGGAAAACTATGTTGGATTGCCGATGAGCTGAGTCGACGTACAATCTGTAGCGGAAGCCGTTCTAACGCTGCTAAGAACACTGAAACGGCAGGGTGAGATAAACATGTCCTCTTCGCTGATTCCGGCCAAAGGAAAACATCCGGGAGAGCCGGTCGCTCCCTTTCGGCGGCACGAGCCGGGGACACAGCCGGAGTCTTTCTATCCTGCTTATCGCGCCACGAGGCTGCGCGCGCCATCTCAACCGCTAATCTTTTTGCCGCAGACTCTTTCAGAGGTGACTGGGCCAGTCTTTGGCCATTCGGATGTTCGTCCACATGATCAAGACCTCACTGGCCAGCATGCGGGAGAACCGTTGGGAGAACGCATTATTGTGCGCGGGCGAGTGCTGGATGGGGATGGCCACGCGGTGCCGAATAGCTTGATCGAGATTTGGCAGGCGAATGCGGCGGGACGATATGCGCACGTGAACGACGACCATCCTGCTCCGCTCGATCCGAACTTCACCGGGACGGGAAGAACTTTGACCGACGAGAACGGATTGTATAGCTTTGTGACGATCAAGCCGGGGGCTTATCCTTGGCTCAATCACGAAAATGCATGGCGTCCGGCACATATCCACTTTTCTTTGTTTGGCCCGGCCTTTGTAACGCGGCTGATTACCCAGATGTATTTCCCCGGCGATCCACTGTTTGGTTACGATCCGATTCTGCAGTCGATTCCTGACGGAAGGGCACGTCAGCGTTTGGTTTCGAAATTTGATCTGGAAACGACGAAGCCGGAATGGGCTTTGGGCTATCGTTTCGACATCGTGCTGCGCGGGCGAGAATCAACGCCGTTTGAAACGTAGAAGAAGATAACGATGGATTTGATACCGACACCTTCGCAAACTGTTGGTCCGTACCTGCATCTTGGCCTGACGGATGCAGGGAGTATTTCGCGTATCTTTGGCGACGGAGCGAAAGGTGAAAAGGTGTGGCTCACTTTTCGTGTGCTGGATGGAGAGGGAGTGCCTGTTCCCGACGCTATGATCGAGGTGTGGCAGGCGGACCCCGAAGGGAACTACGCGAATCAGGCCGGCAGTACGGACGGCGCAGGCTTTCGCGGCTTTGGACGATTGGCAACGGCGGAAGACGGCTCGTGCACATTTGAGACGATCAGGCCAGGATGCGTGCGGGGTCCGGGTAAAACGGTTCAGGCGCCGCACATTAATGTGTCGATTCTCGGCC
This sequence comes from Candidatus Sulfotelmatobacter sp., assembly GCA_035486795.1. Lineage (GTDB taxonomy): Bacteria > Acidobacteriota > Terriglobia > Terriglobales > Acidobacteriaceae > Sulfotelmatobacter. The sequence goes on from DATHMS010000016.1 coordinate 52,806, forward strand.
GAGGCATTCTCAAGAGATTGTCGACACGAGTTTACTTCGCAGGGGAGCGAGCGAACGCGGCAGACCCTGTATTGACCTTGGTACCGGAAAATCGGCGCACGACGTTGTTGGCCAAGGCAGATCCTGCTCGGAAGAGTTATTGGATGTTCGATGTGCACCTTCGGGGAGAGAGCGAGACGGTATTTTTCGATGTGTAATCGTTCCACACTGAACAGACCGCCGGAATCGAAGCGACTCGCGGTGCGGAGCCGAACATGAGCGGACGCTTGATTGAGAGCCTGGCGACCACGCCGGCCCTGGCTGAGCTGTTGTCCGATGAATCAGTCCTTCAGGCGATGTTGGAATTCGAAGTCGCATTGGCGCGCGCGGAAGCGCGGCACGGACTCATCCCAAAGGAGGCGGCGGACGCGATAGCGGCAGCTGCGGTGCCTGGCAATTTTAATATCTCCGTTCTTGCTGACGCCACATTTCGCGCTGGAACGCCCGCGATCCCTTTCGTGAAAATGTTGACCGACCAGGTACGCAAGACCGACGCGGAGGCGGCGCGATTCGTTCACTGGGGAGCGACGAGCCAGGATGTCGCCGACACCGCGATGTCGCTACTGCTGAAGCGCGCAGAACCGATTCTGATTGCCGACATGCTGCGCTTGGAGAAAGCGCTGGCGGACTTGTCTGAGCGGCACAAGCAGAGCGTCATGCTCGGGCGGACTCTGCTACAGCCTGCTCCGCCGGTGACCTTCGGGCTCAAAGCAGCTGGATGGTTGGCCTCGGTTTACCGCGGCAGGCGGCGTTTGCAAACAGCATTTCGAGTTGCGGTAGTTTTGCAGTTTGGCGGGGCTAGCGGCACGTTGGCGTCGCTTGGCGACCGCGGAATTTCCGTGGCTGAAGCTCTGAGTGCGGAACTTGGACTTGGAGACTCTCCCCCAACGCCCTGGCACACGCAGCGCGATCAACTTGCGACGCTTATCTGCGCTTGCGGAGTGCTGACTGGATCTCTGGGCAAAATGGCGCGCGATATCAGTCTGCTTATGCAGAACGAGGTGGGAGAGGCATGGGAACCGGGAGGGGAAGGCCGCGGCGGATCCTCAACCATGCCGAACAAGCGCAACCCCACGGCCTGTTCGCTCACGCTTGCGGCGGCACAGCGGGTACCGGGGCTGGTTGCATCGTTTCTCTCGGCCATGTTGCAAGAGCACGAGCGTGGAGTCGGGGGCTGGCAAGCGGAGTGGCCAATCATTGCTGCCGTAGTGCAGTCAACTGGCGTGGCAATTGCTTCGATGGCTGAAGTGGCCGAAGGGCTCTCAGTCGACGCGCAGAAGATGCGGCTCAATATCGAGAACACGAACGGGGCGATTTTCGCGGAACGCGCCATGATGCTGCTGGGAGCAAAGCTAGGACGAGATGTCGCTCATAAGGTGCTTGGGGTGGCAGTTCGGAAGAGTGTGCAAGAGCACCGGCGTCTCGCCGCCGTTCTTGCTGAGACTCCTGAGGTGACGACCCATCTGGGTCGTGGCGAACTCACGGAGTTGGAAACGCCAGAGCAGTATCTGGGATCGGCAGAGGCTTTCCGGAAAGCTCTGGCATCGGAATGCGATCGCGAAGACGACGACAAGGAGCAATGAATTGCCGTTCGCAACCATTCACAAAACGCGGATGTTCTATCGACTGCAGGGAAATCCGGGACGCCCCGTTCTAATTCTGTCGCACTCAATCAGTACAGACCACGCGATGTGGGAGCTTCAAATAGATGATTTGCTCCCGGACTTCCAGATTCTGCGGTACGACACGCGGGGCCACGGAGCATCGGATGCGACAGCCGGTGAATATTCAGTTGAAATGTTGGGCAAGGATATTCTCGCCCTAGCCGACACGCTGGAGATTTCGCAATTCGCCTTTTGCGGGCTGTCGCTGGGTGGGGCGATCGGACAGTGGGTTGCGGCGCACGCGCCGGAGCGCGTTACACATCTTGTGCTGGCCAACACGTCGCCTCAGTTCGTCCGCGCCAATTGGGACACAAGAATTGCGGCAGTTGTGAAAGGCGGAATGTCGGCAGTGGTCGACCTGGCGATGCAACGGTTCTTTTCACCGGACACGCTGGCAAAGCAAAATCCCCAAGTCGCTTCGATCCGCTCTGTGTTCCTGGGCACCGACCCGGTTGGGTATCTGGGATGTTGCGCGGCCCTCCGCGACATGAATCACCTCGATCTCCTGAGGAAGATCAAGAGTCCAACTCTGGTGATCTCTGGCGAGCGCGACGTCGCTACACCGTGGACCGGGCATAGCGAGATCCTGGCGCGAGGGATTCCGGGAGCGAAAGCGCTCCATCTCGCGGCGGCGCATCTTTCTAATCTTGAGCAGCCGCATTCGTTTACGACTGCCCTGCTTGAGTTCGTACGGCCGCAACCGAATGCCAAGGCGGATACTCTCGAAGCGGGATTCGAGGTGCGTCGGGCTGTGCTGGGCGATGCTCATGTCGATAAAGCAATTGCAGCAACGACGGAATTCACGAGCGAGTTTCAAGAGTTGATAACGCGTTATGCCTGGGGAACGATCTGGTCTCGTCCTCAACTGGACCGGCGCACCCGACGACTACTGGTGCTGGCGATAACAGCATCGCTTGGAAGATGGGAAGAGTTTGCCCTGCACCTGCGAGCGGGTTTGGCCAGTGATCTCGAATTGTGCGATTTGAAAGAAGTGCTTTTGCAAACCGCCGTGTACGCGGGCGTTCCAGCGGCGAACACCGGGTTTCAAGTTGCGGCTGAACAGATCAAGAAACTGGGCGCTGATCAGCTGAACGGGCCGCATTAACCCTACCCACAGGAGACATTCGATTCAGACGGTCGGCCAGCTGGGCTAGGTTGTTAGAACGGCCAAGTCAGTCAGTATGGCGACGGTCACGATGTCAAATAGCACATGCAGGGTATTTGGCCGGATGCCGTAGCGCTCCGGCAGAAAGGCATTGCGTCCCTGCGTACATCCTTCGAGGAATGCATAGGTTTCGGCATTTTACGTTTCTGTCTTTCTTAACCCGTGAGGCTCCGTAGACGGGCGAACCTTTCTTAATCGGGTACAGCAAGGGTTGCTGCCATTAGACAAATGTCTGAAGCTATCGTTCGTGCCAATTGAATACAGGCAGATGCTTCTCACAGCATCAGTGGCCTACTTCCGCGTCATCGCAGAGCTTTCTTCAATAGTGCAATTTGCCCGGCGTGGTACACAGCGTGCTGCGTCATGCTTTGGAAGAGTCGGTAAAACCTGTACGGTCGGCCTGGCACCGTCGCTTCGAGGCGCGAGTCGCCGAATCCCTTGATCGCTTCCACCAGTATCAGGTGGTTCGCAAACAACGACTGTAGCGCTTGTTGCCAGGCCTCTTGGTCCCGGTCGATAACAGACGGGAAATCCTGTGCCTGGGACATATCGGGCCACGCGGGCATTGAGATTCCTTGCACGGCCCCGTAGGCAAACTTACACCAGGCGTCCACATGAAGAACCAGTTCCCAGATGGAATGCGCGGATGGAATCGGATGCGAAAGAGCTTGTTCGCATGTGACGCCATCGAGAATCCTTTGCATAGAGTCTCCGTACCATGCTTCTCCATTGAGAGTTGAGAACAGTTGATCAGCGATGTGGTTGCATTCCGTGTTCATAAGAAATAATAGTTGGGAAAGGCTTGCTGCCCTTAGGCCGTACATGCAAAGTTAGACGGCGAGAAACAGAAAGGCAACCAGGATCAGCGTGCACTACGAGCCATATCATTACTAGACTAGCGTGGCCGTTCACATCTGCGTCGGTCTCGCAAGGTGTTTCTCTGAGCTAACCGTGTTCGACGCGCGCCCTAATGTCCGCGTACGCCGCAGCGATGAGTCTTCTCAGTTCTGCGGCGTTGGTGGCCGTTCCCGGCCTCAACTCCACATGGCGCATGAACTTGCCAGTGCCTTGCAGCAAGCGCGCCGGATCCGGCAGCGCCGCGCCGTGAAAGAACCCCACATTTACGTGAGAAGTGAAGACATTGACGTAGCCGAAGGGCGCATCTCCCAAACATGCAACCGGACAGCCGTCATGCAAAAGCTCCAGGACTTCGTCTCCGGATCTTCGCATCACTTCAAACCACTGATGGGCGATAGCGCCCAATCCACCGGCATGCGCTTTCATCCACGCGTCGATCGCTGGATCGCGCTCGACAGCGCTGTCGAATCGCAGCAATTCCGTCTTCATCGTCGCTCCACCTTCTACTTACCCAATTTTGCCGTAGTGAACATGTTGGCAAGAGTCTACTCTGCTGCTGCAGTTCTGGTGCGCCGCGAACGCCAATGAGCAAGAAGGCGTTCACATCGTGAGACGGCCCCGTGGGTTGACAGCCGGCACAAAAAAAGGCACACTCGGCGCGTCACCGCTACTCAGCGGCATCAAGGATGCGCATGAAGACCCACCTTTCCGTTGTGATTATCGTGCTTGTTGCGTCACTGGCAGCGCAGGAGGCCACGCAGACGGTTGGCTCGCAAAAGCGTTCCCTCACCGAAAAAGATCTCTTTGACTTCGTCTGGGTGGCCAATCCCCAGCTGTCACCGGATGGCGTTCGCGTCGCATTCACCCGGGTGACTGTCGACGAGAAGCGCACCGGCTACGAGAGCTCGATCTGGATCGCGGCCACCAATGGCAAGGAAAGCCCGGTGCGGATGACAAACGGCAAGCACGATGCACAGCCGCGCTGGTCGCCCGACGGCAGGCACATCATATTCGTTCGTGGCGGTGACAAAGACGAAAGCGGCAAACCGAAGCCTAGTCAACTGGCAATGCTGTCGCTCGCTGGAGGGGAAGCTTCGACGATCACCGATCTCCCCAAAGGGGCGTCGAACCCGGTCTGGTCTCCGGACGGCAACCAGATCGCCTTCGTGAGCTCGACCACGCAAGATGACATCCAGAAGGCCAAGCTCAAGAAGAATGTGAAACCCGGTGATAGTCAGGCCGAAGGCGAACATGAGTCCGACGTGCACGTGATCAATCGAGCCGTCTATCGCAGTAACGATGAGGGCTATCTCGATCCCAAGCGTCACGCCCATATTTGGGTGGTCGGGATGCCGGCGGCAGCTGACGAACTCCCCAAGCCGGTGCAGCTTACCAACGGGAATTTCGATGAGGGGCAACTCGTCTGGAGCCACGATGGTTTACGAATTTACTTTGTCACACGGCACATCGACGAGCCCTATTACGAACTGCCGAGCACGGATATTTACTCGGTGCCTTCAGGGGGTGGTAGCTCTGAGAAACTGGCCACCATTCCGATGGGTATCGGCGATCTCGTCTTGAGCCCAGATGGCCGCCAGTTGGCCTTCCACGGTGCAGTGGCGCAGCCGGTTCGGTCTTACTCGCAGCCCGATCTGTGGATCATGGAAGTGGCCCCTGGCTCCAAACCGCAAAACCTTACCAGCGCCTACGACTTCGACATGGGCGGGTCGGTAGGCGGTGACAATGCCCCGCCACGCGGCGGGCGAGGACGCACGCTCTGCTGGTCGCCTGATGGTCGTTGGCTGTTCGACACTGTGGAGAAGCAAGGACGGTCGCCCATCGTTCGCGTCGACACAAAAACCGGGGCTGTGAGCGAAGTCACACGGGGCGATGAGGCAGTGCTCGATTTTTCGGTGAATGCGGATTCCAGCACAATGGTCGCCCTCATCTCCTCCCCAGTGATGATCGGTGATCTGTTCGCGATTGCCAGCGACGGAACGCAAACCCGTATCACTGACTTCAATAGCAAACTCTGGTCGCGCCTCAATCTGACGGCGCCGGAGGAAATCAATTACAAAAGCTTCGATGGCAAGAACATTCAGGGGTGGATACAGAAACCGCCTGACTTCGATCCGCTGAAAAAATACCCGCTTATTCTCGACATCCACGGCGGCCCGCACGCTGCCTATGGCTGGGTGTTCGATCATGAGTTTCAATGGATGGCCGCCAAAGGCTACGTCGTCTTCTACCCCAACCCGCGCGGCTCGACGAGCTATGGCCAGGAGTTCGGCAATATCATTCAATATCACTACCCCGGCGACGACTATCGCGATCTGATGGCCGGCGTCGACGAACTTCTCAAGCGCGGTTACATCGACCAGAAGAAACTCGGTGTGACTGGCGGCAGCGGAGGAGGTGTGCTGACAGACTGGACCATCACGCATACGGATCGCTTTGCCGCCGCAGTGTCGCAACGAGACATTTCCAACTGGGCCTCATGGTGGTACACGGCCGATTTCGTGCTGTTCCAGCCCAGCTGGTTCAAAGCGCCGCCTTTCGAAGACCCGCAGGACTACAACAACCGGTCGGCGATCACGTTTGTGAAGGACATTCATACTCCGGTGCTGTTCGTGCTGGGAGAATCCGATTTCCGCACCCCGCAAGACTCGGGCGGCGAACAGTTGTTCCGGGCGCTCAAATACATGAAACGCCCAACGGCTATGGTTGTCTTTCCACGCGAGACACATGAACTTTCGCGCTCGGGCGAGCCTTGGCATCGCATCGAACGTCTTGAATATATTGTGGGTTGGTTCGATAAGTGGATGATGGGCACACCTCATCCTGAGTTCGATCTTAATCCGACCACAGCGGCGGTGACATCTGCTCCTTAGAGTGGGCGAAATGGCGTGGGCTCATCCAACACCTCGATATGTCCATCAGCAAACACCATGAGAATCCTTTTGAAATCGGTCGCCAGGGGCAGTTGAGAATAGATATAGCGATATGCCTGCAAACATGAAATCCCTCTGGCGGTTATCACGACGAGCCATCGATCACTGGCAAGCCTCGGCGCCCGCGTGCCAGCCTGCGCGCTGATCAGGTCAAGCCATTCACGTGTCATGTTCAGAAGTGGAAGCGGGTCTGAACCGGCATTGTGTACGAACCCAATCAATTTTGGCGGTCGCTCAGATTCGTCTCTCAAGAGTCGAATATGGACATGATTGCCGTGAATGTTGTCCTTCTCATCTCGAAAAGGCGATCGGCGCGCGAGGAGAGTTTGTATTTTGTCTTCCAGCGAGGCGGCGGTTTTCGATGGCAAGCGGATGGGAGCGGTGATGGTGAGCAACACTTTCGTGCCGTCAGGTACGGATTTGCCAAGGTTGGCTTGCAGACGCGCAATGAGCCTGGCCACAACCTTATCGAACCTTAATTGAGGCTTGGTGGCGTTAGCTTGGGCAGTACCGCGCCGTTTTAGGGTTGTGATGTCGACGGCAACCCGCTTCCCGGCGACCATGATATAGGCGGCGGGAAGATTTCTACCTTCTTCCCACGTTGTCGAGAACCGTCTGGCGACGGCTTCGATGGCGGTTCGCTCCTGCTTGCTCAAATCCTTCATTGTCCCTACAACCAAGCGGACCCGATAAGGCTGTAAGCTAGAATCAGGAGCACGATCGATGCCACGACCACGTACATGCGGTCGTGCTCCTCTGCAAATCCAAAGATTGAGAAGGCGACCCGCGCAACTGGGGTCGCGATGAGTAAGAGCAGTCCTAGCTGGATAATGCCCCTGCCATCTAACGCGAGGGCGCGACGGAGGATGCCGCCGACGCTGCGAAGGTCTAAAGGTTCGTCACGAAACACGCGGTAATCAGTGTGGGAGTGATCATGCCCTACAAGATAGAGAACGGCACCGAACAGTACTACAAACGCAGAAAGCAGCACACCGAAACGCAAGAGGTTGCTAATAACCACATCCATCCGTCTATCGTTCCAACCTCGCTCACTGGCCATATTAAATTCTCCCTGAAAGCCCGCGGTAGAGCATCTCGATTCCCAGGACGACGATCACCAGGCTGAAGACGCGGCGCAACCACTTCGTATCGGCCTTGACGAGAACCCGCGTGCCCAACAACGATCCGGTAAGAACACCGAGCATTACGGGCATGGCGAGGCCGGGATCAATATAGCCACGGGCCAGATAAACCCCGGCGCTGGCCGCTGCAGTGACGCCAATCATGAAGTTGCTGGTGGTAGTCGAAACTTTGAAAGGGATCTTCATGGCCTGGTCCATGGCGAGAACTTTCATCGCTCCCGAACCGATGCCCAGCAAACCCGACAGGGTTCCCGCGCCAAACATCAAAGTCCATCCCAGCGGCACATGCTGGACGTTATAGTTCCGAATACCATCTGCATCGGGAAAGCTCCCGTTCAAGCGCAGCCTGGTGGCGAGCGGGTCGGGCGGGACGTCTCGTTCATTTTTTGGACGGGGCCTGCGAGAGAGATACGCCGAGCCGATCAGCACTAACCCGAAAACGATGGAGATTGTGCCGGAGGAGATGCGTGCGGCTACGGTTGCACCAGCCAGCGCCCCCAAAGTTGTGGCGACCTCGAGAAACATTCCGATCCTGATATTGGAAAGGCCCTCTTTCACATAGGCTGCCGCGGCTCCCGAGGAAGTGGCAATTACGGACACCAACGAGGCTCCAATTGCGTATCGTATGTCGACGCCAAGAAGCAGAGTGAGCATAGGCACGAGAACCACACCACCACCCAACCCAGTCAGCGCGCCCAAGAAGCCTGCCGCGACTGACCCGACCCAGACAAGCAGGCTAAACTCGAGAATAGTCATGATCCTTCCGCAGGGCGCAAGCGGAGCCGCAGATTGAGTGAGGTCCGGCTACACTTTCTTGATAAAGTGAAGGGAAATCAGCCATTACGTCCCGGTCTCGCGATCGAGAAGGCAACCAAGGTTCAGGCGATGCTATCCAACAAAATGTCATGCTCGGGTTACTGTGGTGACGTCGGCCGGTTTGCAACGACTGAATTTTATATGCTACAAACAAGGGGATCGCAAACTGTTGAGATGTCGCCGCTAAAACATTTCGAAGATCGACGGCGCATGAGTTGGTATGCCGTGGTCGCCTTAGCTGCGGTATATGCGCTGACTGTGAGCGTAGCGACGCGCTATTGCTCCCCTTGGGATGTTTCGGCACCCACGGTGAAAACCGTGCAAGGGCAAGCAACGCCGGAGGCGAACCGGCAGCGTCTTGCCAAGGATGCAGCCAACTGGGTGCCTCCGCTGATCTGTTTCGATGTTTCGCGATCTCCCAGTTCATACCTCCGAATCGCGCCTGCAGAACCTGCCACACAGAGAGTCCTTTTTGAAGAGAGCCTCTTTAACCGGCCTCCTCCATCGTCTAAGCTTCTTTCGTAGATACTTCCACGGCGAGCTATGCGTACTTGATGAGCCGTTCTGGCTGATTGGAGTTTACATCTGCCAGATGGGAGAAGCGGGTAACGCACGGGGAGTCGAAACCAAAATACAAACAGGCAGTGGTCCGATAGTGGGCTCCGTCGATGGTTGCGGGATTGCTGAAACTTGAGCGGACGAACTTGCATCCGAAGATGCAAGTTCAGTCTCGAAAGGAAGCAGGCATGCCCATTGCACCCTTATTGACCGAAGAAGAGCTTGAGGCTCTTCGCCAGTTCGATACGTGCATGGTCGCAAACGCGATCGAATCATTTCACGTCAGGCTACGGAACACGGGATTTGCCGATGCCCGCGTGCGATGCATGTTCCCGGACGCGCCGCCCATGGTGGGTTATGCAGCCACGGCGCGCCTCCGCAGCGGTGAACCGCCTATCGTCGGTTCGTTCCATGGCCGTGCCGATTTCTGGAACAGCATTCTCGAAGTTCCTGCACCCCGCATTCTCGTATTGGAGGACATCGATGATCCACCGGGACGCGGGGCCTTCATCGGGGACGTTCATGCCGCGATCCTGAAGGCGCTGGGCTGCGCCGGTTACCTGACCAACGGTGCCGTGCGTGAACTGCCTGCGGTGCAGAAGATGGGTATTGCGTTGTTTGCCGGCGGCGTGGCCGTCTCCCACGCCTACGCCCATATTTTTGACATTGGGGCCACAGTTAGCGTGGGGGGAATGGAAGTGCGGCCGGGAGACTTGCTGCACGGAAATCGTCATGGTGTCTTGACGATTCCGCCGAAAATTGCAGCCCATGTGCGGCGTGCTGCGGAAGAATTCCAGCGTGCGGAACAAGAAGTAATCGACTTTTGCCGATCACGGGATTTCTCGGTCGCAAAACTGGGTGACGTTATGAAAACTCTGAGGTAAGAACCGGCCAGGGAGCTGGTTAAGGGAAACGGATGACTCGCAACAGATCCGATGAGAGGCGTGCTGGGAGATCAAGGAGACTACGCTCCCGTGCTTTGGCTGCCGCTTTGGCCGTGGCGGAGATTGTCGTCTCGTCGTGCTCGGGAAATGGAAACACACGAGAAGGGCCGACAATCACAGTCGGCGTGACGAATGTGGTGAAAAAATCTCTGGGCCGAGATATCACTTTGTCCTCAGAACTGGTGCCTTTTCAGGAAATTGATGTTTATGCGAAGGAATCGGGCTACGTGAAGAATCTATCGGTTGATTATGGGACTCATGTAAAGGCCGGTCAGGTGATGGCGACTCTGGAGATTCCAGAGTTAGAAGCGCAGCTTCAGGAAGACCAGGCAGAGATCAAGAATGCGATGAACCAAGTGAGCCGCGCCCAGCATGAGTTGTATCGATACCAGGCGCAGTACAACGCTCTTCACCTGCAATACACGCGTCTCAACGGAGTCTTTCAGAGCCAGCCTGGTATTGTGGCGCAGCAGGAAGTGGATGACGCGCAGGGGAAAGATCTGGCGGCATCCGCTCAGGTAGACGCAGGCCAGGCGGCATTGGAAGCGGCCCAGAGTCAGCTCTCGGTGGCGAAGGCGAAGCTGGTCCGCGATCAGAGCTTGTTTGACTATTCGAAGATTACAGCTCCCTTTGCTGGGGTGGTAACAGAGCGCTACGCGAACCTTGGAACGCTAGTGCAGGCGGGAACAGGTTCGAGCACGCAAGCCATGCCGATCGTGCGTCTGTCTGAGGACGATCTTTTCCGGCTGGTGATTCCGGTTCCAGAATCTTACGTTCGATACATCCGAGTTGGCGATCATGTGGATGTTCGTGTGCCTTCACTCAATCGCACCTTCCCGGGGAAGGTGGCACGCTTTTCCGTGGATGTAAGAGAAGACACGCGCACCATGCACACGGAGGTGGACGTTATGAATCCGCAGCGAGTCCTGCTGCCGGGTCTCTACGCCGATGCAGAGCTTGTGCTTGACCGAAAAGATGATGTTCCGAGTGTGCCAGTCCAGGTGTTGAATCACGAAGGCGGCAAGATAACCGTCTTTGTCGTGAACCGGAACGGGGAACTGGAGGATCGAGCGGTGCAACTTGGATTGCAAACTGCGAACGATGCGGAGGTTATTTCCGGTTTGAACGAAGGAGAGCAGGTCGTGGTGAGCGATCGCAGCGCACTGAAGGCAGGTCAAAAAGTTCATGCTAAGCCGGTAGCGCTGATGGAGTACCACGAGGAAAACGCGCAATGAACGCCGCAGTGGGTGTTGCCTGACGCGGAAAATGTAACTGGACACTTTTATGCCGGGATTCTCGATTCGCAATCCGTACTTCATCATAGTGATCTGCCTGACGCTCCTGGTGATCGGGGTGACGAGCCTGTCGCGGATGCCGGTCGACTTGTTCCCGCCGATTAACCTGCCCGAGGTTGTGGTGGCTACGTTTTACTCGGGCATGCCTCCGGAGGATATTGAAACCGACATCACCGATCCGCTGGAGCGTTTCTTCACGCTGGCTGCAGGCGTCGACCACATGGAATCGCGGTCGCTGTTGGGCGTGAGCATTATTCGCGTCTACTTCCAGCCCGGAACCAGTGCCGATGCCGACGTCAGCGAACTGTCGAACCTGGCTTTAGCCGACTTGAAGCGTTTGCCGCCGGGGACGCTGCCGCCGGTGGTTCTGAAATTCGACGCTTCCAGCTTGCCCGTCGCGCTGGTTACGGTGAAAGGCGAGGGACTTAACGAGACTCAGCTCCACGACTACGCCCAGTTTCAGATCCGCAACCAGATTGCGGTGGTGCCCGGCGCAGAGATTCCGGGCGTTTTCGGGGGAATCTACCGCCAGATCATGGTATACGTCGATCCCTACAAACTAGCTTCCCGGCAATTGAGTGTGATGGACGTGGTCGGAGCGGTCAACGATTCCAATCTGATCTTGCCCGCCGGCGACGTGAAGATGGGTCCCTACGATTACTTCGTGTACTCCAACAGCCTGGTTGACAACATGAAGCAACTGGGGGAGGTTCCCCTCAAAGTCAAAGGGAATTCCTGGGTGACGGTGGATGATGTGGGAAAAGCGGAGGACTCACATCAGATTCAATACAACGTAGTTCGCATTGACGGGCAGCGATCCGCCTATATTCCGATCATGAAGCAGGGCGGGGATACCAACACGATCGCGGTGGTGGATGGCGTCCGGCAACTCATCAAGCATCTCTACGACATTCCCCGGCAAATGAAGACCAGCATTGTCTTCGACCAATCGGTGTACGTGAAGGAGGCAATCGACACAGTATTGCACGAGGGTTTCTTGGGGCTGATTCTTACCAGTCTGATGATTCTGGTTTTTCTCGGCAGCTTCCGGGCCACATCGGCTGTGCTTCTCTCCATACCCTTGTCTGCGCTCGCGGCGTTTGTCGTCCTGGCTATGATGGGCGGAACGATCAACACTATGATCCTGGGCGGGATGGCGCTGGCGTTCTCGCGTGTGATCGATAATTCGGTGATTTCGCTGGAAAACATTTATCGCCATCTGGAAATGGGAGCCGCACCCATGATTGCCGCCGAGGTTGGCGGATCGGAAGTGAGCCTCGCCGTGTTGGCCGCCACCCTCGTCGATGTGGTGGATTTCTTTCCCGTGGTTTTTCTTTACGGTGTTGCCAAGTTCTTGTTTTCGGCGCTGGCTTTGGCTTTCTGTCTGTCGCTGCTGGCTTCGTTTGTAGTCGCAATGACGGTGATTCCTTTGTTCTGCTCGCGCTTCCTCAAAGCGGTGCCTCACGCCGCCCCACACGGAAAGACGGAGGACGAATATGACATTGAACCCACGGCGGCTGTAAGCGCATCGTGGATGGATCGCTTCAATGCCCGCTTCAACCGGATGTTCAACAAGATCCTCGACTATTACGAATACTGGGTGCGACGAGCAGTGCAGCGTCCTGCGCTGACGGTAGCGCTGCTGGGCGGTGTTTTTCTGGCGAGCCTGGCGATCTACCCGCTGCTGGGGTTGGCATTCTTCCCGAAGACTGACGCGGGACAGTTCACCATCAATCTGAAGGTGCCGACCGGGACTCGCATTGAGATGACGGATCAATACGTCGCGAAAGTCGAAGACCTGATCCGGCATGAGGTGGAAGCGAAAGATCTCAAGCTGGTGGTATCCAACATCGGCGTCGTTCCCGATTTCTCCTCGCTCTATACCACGAATTCCGGGCCCTACACCGCGACCGTCCAGGTAGCGTTAAACGAACCCCACCGGCTCAGCAGTTTTGAGTATATGGACCGGGTGCAGAAGGCCATGACTAGCCAGTTCCCGGACATCCGGACATTCTTTTCCAGTGGCTCGATGGTGGACGCGATTCTGAACACGGGAATGCCCGCGCCCATCGATGTGCAGGTGAGCAGCCCCGATCTGGACCAGATCTATGGCATCGCGCAGGGTCTGGCTACTCGATTTCGTGAGTTGCATGGCGTTGGGCAGGTCTATGTTCCGCAGGATATGAATTACCCGACGTTGAGGCTCGACGTAGACCGCGTGCACGCCGGCGAGTTGGGACTGACGCAGAAAGATGTGGTCGATAATGTTATTACCGCGCTCAATTCCAACTATATGATCGCCCCCAATTACTGGGTCGATCGCAAGAGCGGCAACGACTACTACCTGACCGTGCAGTATTTCGAAAAGGGTGATGCATCGATCCACAATATGCTCGACCTTGGTCAGATTCCTCTTCGCGATCCGGGGAATGGGACAGGCATGGCCTGCGGCCCTTCGGGCCCACCGCAGCCCGGAACGGGCCATTCTTCGTGGGCATGTCTCGGAGGGGGCAGGCCGACGACGGTGCTGAAGAACGTGGTGAACGTACAACAGATTCTCACGCCAACCGAAGTGGACCATTATCAGATTCAGCGTGCGGTCGATATTTACGTAACTCCGAAGGCGGAAGATCTTAAACAGGTGACCGACGCTGTGCGCGACATTCTTGCTAAAGATAAGGACAAGATTCCCGGCAACGTTCGCGTCAATCTGCGCGGGATGGTGCAAGGCATGGAGGCGTCATTCAAGAGCTTCGCCCTCGGTTTTCTGATTTCGTTTCTCCTGCTCTTCCTTATTCTGACGGCGCAGTTCAAGTCGTTCGTCGATCCCTTCCTTATCATGCTCGCGATCCCGATGGGATTTGTGGGAGTGCTGATCATCCTGCCGCTCACCGGAAGCACGTTGAACGTGATGTCGCTGATGGGAGTCTTGATGCTGGTCGGCATTGCCGACTCGAACAGTATTTTGATCGTTGACTTCGCTCACAATCTGGAAAAGCAGGGAATGTTATCGGTAGATGCAGTGATCACCGCGTGCCGGGTACGGCTGCGGCCTATTTTGATGACCTCTCTGGCAACCATTATCGGAATGATTCCGATGGCGCTAAAGTTGGGTACGGGTGCGGAACAGTATGCCCCGATGGCGAAGGCGATCATAGGAGGCCTAACTTCTTCGGTCGTGCTCACTATTTTTATCGTGCCCGCGGCCTATGTGATCGTCTATGGCAAGCGCGGGGCGAAAGAAGCCACGAACCCAACGACTGGAACGCAGTAATGAACAGACTACTATCAATTTGTTTGGCACTGTCGTTGCCGGCATTCACATTTGCCCAAGGAACGTCCGGCACGGAGGCATTCTCGAGCTTGCCGCCGGCTCCCATGCCGCAACAGACGGCGACGCCAGTCGTTCCGAGTGCACCGAATGGTGAGGTGCAAGGCGGGCCTTCGCAGAGCCGTGCTGGAGCGCCAACGGTATTGTCGCTGAAAGATGCGCAAGCGCTGGCCCTAAAGAACAACCCCCAAATATCGGTGGCGCGACTGACTGCTCTGGCATCGCAGCAAGTGACGCGAGAAGTCCGATCGAACCTATGGCCGACCGCAACCGTGGCTCTAACCGCGGCGGATGCCAATACCGGCGCGCGCATCACAGCTGGCGTGCTCAACAATCCGAGTGTTTACGAGCGCGCTGCCGGGGGGGCTTTCGTGAGCCAGCTACTCACCGATTTCGGACGCACTACGAACTTGATATCGAGCGCCAATCTAGCGGCCAAGGCGGAGAACCAGAATGCAGCGGCCACCAAAGAGCAAATCCTGTTGGCGGTGGATCAAGCTTTCTACAACACTCTGCAGACCCATGCCGTCTTGACGGTTGCGCAGCAAACGGTAAAAGAGCGGCAAACTGTGGCCGACCAGATCGATGCCTTGTTCAAGAGCAAGCTCAAGTCCGAGCTCGACCTGAGCTTTGCCAACGTGAATCTGGCGCAAGCCAAGCTGCTGCTGCTGGACGCGCAAAACAATGAGAATGCAGCCTTGGCGTCGCTTTCGGCGGTACTTGGGTTTTCAAACCTGCAGAACTTTCAGCTCGCAGAAGATTCGACGCCGATCACGCCTCCGCAAAGCGATGTGGATGATCTCATTTCCACAGCTTTTGCGATGCGGCCGGAAATTCTGGCGCTGGAGTTTCAGTCAGAATCGGCGAAAAAGTTCCACATCGCAGAACGAGACTTGCTTCTCCCGGATATTCGTGCTCTTGCGGCGGTAGGCGACACGCCGATACGAAATCCTCTTATCACGTCCAACTGGTATGGCGCAGTGGGCGTCAACGTGGACATCCCGGTCTTCAATGGCTTCCTCTACACTGCAAGGTCGCGCGAATCCCAGTTGAGAGCGCAGGCTACCGACGAGAGATTACGTGATCTCCGTGACCGAATTTCCCGCGACGTGCGCACGAGTTGGTTGAACGCCAACACGGCGTACGAGCGGCTTGCGGTAACGCAGCAACTCGTGGAGCAAGCCACGCTTGCCCTGAGCCTGGCACAGTCGCGTTACAACCTGGGCCTAGGCTCGATCGTGGAGTTGAGCCAAGCGCAACTTCAACAAACCCAAGCCGAGATAAGTAATGCGGAGGCGGGGTATGACTATCGACTCGCCTTGGCAGTCTTGCAATACCAAACGAGGGGAATCTGAGAGACGTAGTACGCGCATGAAGCTCACTGAATCGCGAGTCTCGATAGTGATCGCGGTCCGCCTAGCGGTATGATTTTCTACATGCTTCCCTTTTTCCTGTATTTTGCTACCGGACTGATCACTGGGCTCAACGTTTACACGTTGCTTGCCCTGGCGGCGTATGGAGTTCCCTTCAATCCATTGGAATTAGTGTCTCTGTTGGGATCGTTGTGTCTTTTGATTGCCGCGTATGTAAGCCTTTTCAAACCGCGCGTGGCCGCAAGACTTGCGCTGCTCGCTTCCCTGACGATTTGGTCTTTTTACGGTCCAGCCATCGCGAAATCCATCAGGACGAAAGCCGACATACGAAGTTCTGTGTTTCGCGACCAGATGGTTCCGGCCCCCGCGGATCCCGGAGCATCGCTGGCCGGGGCAGAGTCCGCCGTTGCGCGCGAACGAGGGTTTAACTCGCCACGCAGATTTGGCGCGAACTAGGAGCACCCGTTCTGACACCGATGAAACTGCCCTACGTAGCCATCGCTCTTTTGCTGTTCGCCACTGCGTATTCTGCAATTGTCAGTTTCAGGCAACACGGCGACGGAAAGTGGAGTTGGATTTTTCCAGACACCGCAAGCCGAGCCGCGCGGATCTTGGTTGGCGCCCTTACCCTCGTTTTGTTAACCGGTCTTGCATTGTGGCTGGGAGCGGGTGCTCGGACTTCGACTGGGCGTTCATCGCGCTTCTTGATTCCCGAGGGCTACACGGGCTGGATACGAATTGAGTTTGAAGTGCAAGGCGCGCCGCCGTTGCCGATGGAGGGCGGCCAGTATGTTCTGAAGATTCCCTCGGACGGAACACTTCGAACGTCTTCGGCTGAGCAATATGGTTGGGCAAAGGATCATTACTATTACTATTCTGCGCAGGGCGTGCGCGCACTTCCGGACTCCGGACCGGCAGAGGTTATCTGGGGCAAGATCAATGGAGAAGAATCTGCTGCCTCCGGCAAGCGCAAGTACGAGGAGTTTTTTGTGGGGGACGTGCACCAGTTTAAGGACCAAGTGAAGTAGGCGGAGGCGTGTACCGGTTCGGTGGGTTGCGGGAGTCGGCAGAGCGATCCGGCGGAGTTGACTTGCGGTTCTGGCTCTCATAGTCTTCAAGGCCTCAGGCGACTTTCCCTGACGGAATTGAGGAGCGATGCGTTCAGACCCGGTGACTTCTGGTGTGCATCCATCGGTTCCGACTTCGTTTTATGTGCCGACCAAGAACCTGCGCCGCATTGGCCTGGCGCCGTTTGTTGCGGTGCTGTTCGCCTACTGCGCGGGCGGGCCGTTTGAGCTTGAATCGATGATCTCGACCTCAGGACCGGGGCTGGGGTTGACGTTTCTTCTGGTTGTGCCGCTGCTGTTCTCCGTTCCGATCGCGCTGGCTACGGCTGAGATGACCACGCTGATGCCGGTCGAGGGCGGCTTCTACCGATGGACTCGGGCCGCGCTGGGAGATTTTTGGGGATTTCAGTGCGGATGGTGGAACTGGACTGGGACCTTTCTGATGAGCGCCTCTTACGGCGTGGGAATGGCCGATTATCTCGAGTACTGGTTCCCCATGCATTCCCGCGTGGAGCATTGGGGCGTGGCATTTGCATTTCTGCTGCTGGTGGCTTACCTGAACATTCGTGGCATTCATCTGGTGGGCAAACTTACTTTGATGTTGCTGCTGGTTATGTCGGTTCCAGTGGTGGTGTTTATCGTGATGGGATTTCATCAGGCGCACTTCAATCCGTTTCATCCGTTTTTCCCTACGGACAAACCGTGGCAAGGAGCTTTCGGGGTTGGACTGGCGATTGCGCTTTGGTCGTATGCGGGTTACGAACAAGTTTCCACGGTGATTGAGGAGGTGGAGAACCCGACGCGGAATTTCCCGATCGGACTGGCGATTGTGGTCCCCTTGGCGGTGGCTATTTATGTGGTAACGATGGCGGCGGGTCTGGCTGCTTTGGGGAACTGGCAGGAGTGGCAGACTGGATATCTGGTGACGGCGGCGCGGTTGATTGGAGGGAATGCGCTGGGGACGGCGATTTTTGTGGCGGCTGTGGTCTGTGCTTTCGTACTGCTGGACAGCACGGTGCTTTCGGTGACGCGCATTCCGCTGGCGATGGCGGAGGATGGCTACTTTCATCCTGCACTGGCGAAGGTGAGTGCGCGGTATGGCACGCCGGTGCGATCGATTCTGTTGTCGACGGCGTTTTGTGCTGCGCTGGCAGTCTTTACTGTGCCGCAGTTGATTGGGGTGTATGCGTGGACGCGCATGGCGACATCGATCCAGACGGTGCTGTCGTTCTGGCAACTGCGGAGAAAGTATCCGGATGCGGCGAGGAGCTTTCGGGTGGCGGGCGGCGCGGCGGGGGCAATGCTGATTGTGTTGGCTCCGACGCTGCTTTTCGCGTGGGCGATGAAATACAGCGATGCACCTACACGGAAATGGGGATTGGTGAATCTGGCTTCGGGGCCGATTGCATATTTGTGGATATGGTACCGGCGTGGGCGTGGGATGCAGGCGCAATCCGATGCGGTTGCTGCTGAGTAAGAGACTGAACGGCCGCGCTTCTGGTTCATCTGAAGGAGATAATAGACTGGTTCGATGCTTGAATCCTTTTTCTTTCAACAGGTAGATGTACCGATGCTCGAGACAGAGCGTCTACGACTGCGAGGTCATGGCCTCAGTGATTTTGTCCATTGCTCTGCGATGTGGGCCGATCCCAAGGTGACTCAACATATCGGTGGCAAGCCGCTTACAGAAGAAGAGTGCTGGACGAGGCTGCTGCGTTACGTTGGCCATTGGGCGCTGCTGGGTTTTGGTTATTGGGTGGTTGAGGAAAAGGCGACGGGCCATTTTGTCGGAGAGGCCGGATTTGCAGACTACAAAAGGGACCTGGAACCGACGCTCAAAGGCGTACCGGAAATCGGGTGGGTCTTCGCCGCGCAAGCACACGGCAAGGGCTATGCCACCGAAGCTGTCCGGGCAGCGGTGGTCTGGGGCGACGTGCACTTTTCTTCTCCGGGACGGACTGGGGCGCGGACGGCTTGCATTATCGCTCCGGAGAATGTTGCTTCGATTCGGGTCGCAGTGAAATGCGGGTATCGGGAACTCGCTCGCACGACGTACAACGGGCGCCCGACGATAATGTTTGTTCGCGAACCCGGCGCATGACGGTGACGAGTTGCGAAGGCGGGATGCGAGTAATCGAGCGCCAGCGGTGTTCGGGAAATTTCCATTCCTAAGCGGTTTCCTGCGGTGGTACGATATCGGCCTGCTTCAAGATTCCAGACGCAGACATTGCAGACATTGGAATTGCTGATGACGAGAGCCTCCCGAACTGTGGCGTCGCCGCGGGTTGTGTGTATCGAGGACTTCCGGCCGATCGCGCGCCGGAGGCTGCCGCAATCTGTATTTGATTACCTCGACGGCGGGGCCGAGGGCGAAGTCACGCTGCGGGAGAATTGCCGCGTGTTTAACGACGTGACCTTCCGTCCGCGGCATGCAGTTGCGGTTGCGCAGTGCGATTTGCGCACTCGGGTGATGGGCTTCGATCTGGCGCTGCCATTTTTGCTTGCCCCTGTGGGGTACAGCCGGCTCATGCATCCGGGGGGCGAAGTAGCGGCCGCGCGAGCTGCCGGCCGAGCAGGTACTGGCTATATCCTCTCGACTATCTCGGGGCACAAGCTGGAAGATGTGAAGGCGGCTTCGGCCGGACCCGTCTTCTACCAACTCTATCTGATGGGTGGGCGCGGGGCGGCTGAGGCCTCGATTGAAAGAGCGCGGGTGGCGGGATTCTCCGCGCTGGTGGTTACGATTGACACTCCGGTGTCGGGAATTCGTGAGCGTGACCATCGCAACGGGTTGAAGGAACTCATCAGCGGCGGACCCCTGGATAAAGTTCCGTTTCTTCCGCAGATTCTCTCGCGTCCGGGCTGGCTCTTCAGTTATTTGAATGACGGCGGTTTGCCTGGACTTCCGAATGTTGTGGTGCCGGGCAAGGGGCAGATGCGGCTGGTTGACATCAATGCTGCGCTGGCGGAGTCGGCGGTGGCCTGGAACGATTTCCGCTGGATTCGGGAGATTTGGCGGGGACCGATCGTTGTGAAGGGAGTGTTGACCGGCGACGATGCGCAGCATGCCATGGATGAAGGCGCGGCGGCGATTTCGGTTTCGAATCATGGCGGACGACAGCTGGATGGAGTTCAGGCTTCTTTGCGGGCGCTGCCGGAAGTGGTGGAAGCAGTGAAGGGGCGGATCGAAGTATTGATGGATGGAGGGATTCGGCGCGGCGCCGACATCGCAAAAGCGATCTGCATGGGGGCGAAGGCGGTGCTTTGCGGGCGTGCCTATGCGTATGGTCTGGCCGCCGCGGGTGAGGCCGGAGTGGACCGCGCAATTGAGATTCTGCGGACGGATCTGGAACGGACTTTAAGGCTGCTGGGCTGCGAGTCAGTTTCGGCGTTGGGTCGGTCTTATGTGAATGTTCCGAAGGGGTGGGAAGTGAGTTGAGTTGCGGTTGTGGAGGGTGGCAGGGGACCTCGATAAGGAAGCAAGCCAAACGCGCGAGTAAATGCGTCGCAAAGAACGCGACGCTTCGCACGGCTCGCCCAGGTCCTTCGTTAGCGCAAAGAACGCGCTCTCAGGATGACAATCCGGTCATATTTCAGCTCCTGTTACTTGGCTGACTCCTGTTCGCGAGGGGGTGGTTATGCAGTGGACTCAGATCTATGATCCGCTAGGGCATTGGTGGCTTTCCACGCTGGTGGCGGGGCTTCCTATCATTGTTCTTTTCGGGCTACTGGCTGGGTTGAAGGTCAAGCCGCACTGGTGTGCCGTTGCTGGAGCCGCGACGGCCGTGTTGGTTGCAATCATTTTTTTCAAGATGCCTGCGTCGCTGGCCGCAATGAGTTTCGGATATGGCGTGGCCTTCGGGGTGTTGAAAATCGCGTGGATCGTTCTGGCCGCGGTTTACCTCTACGACATTTCTGTGGAGACCGGGCAATTTGAAGTCATGAAAGAATCGATTGCTGGGATTACCGCTGACCGTCGGCTGCAGGTTTTGCTGGTGGCATTTTGCTTTGGGGCGTTCATTGAGGGAGCGGCGGGTTTTGGGGCGCCGGTGGCGATTGCCGGGGCCTTCATGATTGGGCTTGGGTTCAAGCCGTTTCACGCGGCGGCGTTGAACTTGATTGCCAATACGGCACCGGTGGCTTGGGGCGCGATCGGCACGCCGATTCACAGCCTGGCGGCGGTGGCGGGCCTGCCGGAATCCGATATCAACGCGATGATCGGGCGGATTCTTCCTTTTACTGCAGTGATCGTTCCTTTCTGGCTGGTGCGTACCATGGTCGGCTGGAGAGAAACTTTCGAAGTGTTGCCGGCGATTCTGGTTATTGGAGTCTCGTTCGCACTTACCCAGTTCTTCTGGTCGAATTATGTGGACAGCAACCTAGTGGACATTATGGGAGGCGTGGTTTCGATTGTCGCGGCTTTGATTTTCCTGCGATTCTGGAAGCCGAAGAAGATCTGGCGATTCGATTATGACGATAAGCCGGTCGCGGTTCCGCCACCGACGGCGGGAGTTACTGACCAGATTGGCGGCGAATGGGCGGCGGAGAAGTTTGATGGATATGTAAAGGCGCGCGTCTACACTGCTGGACAGGTGTTGAAGGCCTGGATGCCGTTCGCGATCCTGTCACTGTTTGTGCTGCTGTGGGGACTGCCGAAGATAAAACTGGCGATGAATCAGACCACCACGCCGGCATTCAAGGTGGTGCTGGCGAACGGGAAAGTTCGGCCGGGTCCGCCGGGATGGGATGTGCCTCTGTTACACAATGCCATTTCGCGAGCTGCACCGATTGTTACCAAGCCGACTCCGGAGGCTGCGCGATACGATTTCAACTGGCTCTCAGCTACGGGGACGGGATGCTTCTTCGCCGCGATTGTTTCCGGATTTCTGCTGGGGCTGGGCCCGATGGCACTGATGAAGATTTTCTGGAAAACGCTGGTGCGCATGCGGCTGGCGATGATTGCGATTTCATTCATGCTGGGGTTGGGTTATGTGACGCGCTACTCGGGTCTGGACGCCGTGCTGGGCCTGGCGTTCACGCGTACCGGATGGTTGTATCCATTCTTCGGGACCTTCCTGGGATGGCTGGGGGTTGCGCTTACTGGAAGCGATACATCATCGAACGTGCTGTTTGGAAGCCTGCAGCGAATTACTTCTCAACAACTGGGCATTGACCCCGTGCTGATGTGCGCAGCCAACAGCGCGGGAGGAGTGATGGGGAAAATGGTGGACGCGCAGTCGATCACGATTGCCACTGCAGCGACCGAGCAGGTGGGGAATGAGGGAGTTATTTTCCGGTTTGTGGCCTGGCACTCGGTGGCGCTGTGTTCGATCGTTGGAATTATTGTGATGCTCTACGCTTATGTTTTCAAATATGCGGTGCCGCATGGGCTGACGTTTGTGAAGTAACGGGTCGGCGGACGTTTAGCGCTGGTGCGGGAACGCCTCGCTGCGCTCGGCGGGACGGCTGAGGCCGCCGTCCCTACATAACCGCAGTTAGTTTCCCGCCGCATGATCGTGTTTAGTTCTCTTTCTTCTCTGGTTCTCTCGGCAGCGGTTTCTCGATTGGTTTCCTGGGCAGCATCTGGTCGCGCATAGCTGCGTCGTAGACGAAGCCGGCTACGATTACGCTGATTTGCTTCAAATCATCGGGTTGCAGGCGATCGTAGACGTCCATGTTGGAATGATGGGTACGGGTTTCGTACTCGAGGGGATCCTGAATGAACTGGAAGCCGGGGATGCCGACGGCGTCGAAGGAGAGATGGTCGGTGCCGCCGGTGTTGCGCATGGTGAGCGTGGTCATGCCGAGGTCTTTGAAGGGTTTCATCCAGGCTTCGAAGATGGGAGCTACGGCTTCGTTCTCCTGCAAGTAGATCCCGCGAATCTTGCCGGTGCCGTTGTCCACATTGAAATATGCGGAAACTTTGGCTTGCTCGGGCTTGACGGTAACGTCCCCAGCTTCGCGGCGTTGGACCGTGGGCATGCCTTTCAGGAGTGGTTCGTCGATGGGAGGACGCGTGCCAAAGTGGTGCTCGACGTAGAATTGCGAGCCGAGAAGGCCTTCTTCTTCGCCGCTCCAGAGGCCGATGCGGATGGTGCGGCGCGGATGAATATCGAGTGCCTTGAGAATGCGGACTGCTTCCATCATGACGATGGTGCCAGCACCGTTGTCGGTGGCTCCGGTGCCGGCGTGCCAGGAATCGAGGTGCGCGCCTAGCATTACGACTTCATCTTTCTTGTCGGTTCCGGGAATTTCGGCGATGGTGTCGTACTGCATGGGATCGTCGTCGTAGAAGGTGTTTTGGACGTTGAGTTCGAGCGAGACATCTTTTTTCTGAGTGAGGAGGCGGGCGATTCGTGTCCAATGCTCGAGAGCCATGGTGAGCTGCGGCACCGTCACGGTTTCGCCGGTTCTGTAGGGGCCGCCGGATTGCACGAAGACGGTGCCGCCGCCTGAGGTCTGGCGACTGTGGTCGATGACGGCGAGAACTTTTTCGTCGGCAAAGAACTGGTTTTGATCTTTGATAAATTGCAGCCGCTTGAGCAGGTCGGCGTAGGCGAAGTTGTGTTCGATGGCAGCGTTGTACTCAAAGAGCTTGGCGAGATCTTCGTCGGTGTCGCGGCGGAATTGCGGTTCGCTGATCGGCTGGGCGTCAATGTCGGCACCGAGGATGACGATCATTCCGCCTAGCTTGCCCCGGTACTTGTCGAAATCCTTTTTGTCATTGAGGATGACGCGAATGCACTTTGCTTGAACTACTCCGTTGGTGCCCGGGGTCCAAGCTTTCGGATAAGCGAGAAGCGTGACGACGTCGGGTGAAGTCATGCGCACGTTGGTGTATTGGTTGGCCCAGCCGCGACCGAACGGCCCCCAAGGTTCAAGGTGGGCATTGGAGAGGCCGATGGCGGTGAGTTGGTCACGAGTCCACTCATTGGCGCGCTTCATGTTGGGAGAGCCAGTGAGGCGCTCGCCGATCGAGTCCATCAGTCCGGTAGCGAACTCCATGACCTTGGAGTTGTGGAAGCCTTCGTAGCGGATGCGGCCCATGGTTTCCAGATCGACCTTTTCCTGGGACCATACGGGGGCTGCGGAAGACATTAGTAATAGAAGGCAGGACAGGCGGACTACGTTCTTCATTAGGAGGACTCCTGAGTAAGATCGAACCGGGATTATACAGTCTGGGCTGGAGATTTTGGTGGCTTGTCGCAGGTGGCGGAGAGAATCTTTGCCACAGGGAACACCAGGCCAAGGCTCGCTGGCTTTAGATCATTCTTTCTTGGCAGGACTGTTTGTGGGTGGCGTTAAGTTTTTTTGTTCGGACTTCTTGTCGTTGAGTGGGGCGGTGGGTTTCGCGTCTTGTTCGTCGTTGTTTTCCACGACATATTGCACGATGAGGGAGACGCGGCGGTTGGAAGCATCGAGTGGATTGTCGAGTTTGCGAAGACGCTGGTCGGCGAATCCACGGACCTGAGTGACCTGGCCTGATCCGAGCCCGTTGGCTTGCATGAGGCGGCGGGCGGCGTTGGCGCGGTCGGCCGAAAGTTCCCAGTTGCCGTAGTTTCCCGAGGTGGCGTACGGCTTGGAATCAGTGTGGCCTTCGATGGAGATTTTGTTGGGCAGCTTGCCGAGTTCAACCGCCAACGTGATCAGTAACTCGCGGCCGTCGGCATTGAGTTGCGGGCTGCCACTTTTGAAGAAGGTTCCGGAGGCGGATTCCAGGAGTTCGATGCGCAAGCCCTCGCTGGTGACGGTGATCTCGATCTGGTTCTTGATTTTGTCGAAGTCGTTCATCTGGCGGATCGCGCGCTGCAACTGGTCTTTCAGCTTAGGCATGTCGTCTTTGGTCAGAAGAAAGTTCTCGCCAGCGCCTAAGGTGTTCGATCCAATTTTCCTGGAACTGCCGTTGGGATCTCTGAAGTAGCCACCTACGGCCTCCTGCACTTGCTTGCTGGTGTTGAGCAGCCACAAGACGATGAACAGAGCCATCATGGCGGTGACGAAATCGGCGTAGGCGACCTTCCAGGCGCCGCCGTGATGGCCACCGTGGCTTGGCTTTTTCTTGAAGATGATGATGGGACGAGGTTTGTCCATAAGAGTGGTTCGAGATGGATCTTAACCGGGTGCGGCTGCTGCTTGGGGTGTGGCGACTGGGTCTTCGGCCGCCCCTTTGTTGCGGCAGGCTGTTTCCACTTCCTTGAATGATGGACGCACATGACCCGGAACCGCGCGGCGAGCGACTTCTACAGCCATGATGGGAGCGGTGCCCTTCAGGAAAGAGACAATCAGAACGCGCAACACGTAGAGATATGCATGCTCGTCATCGGCAGCTTTCGTCATGTTGGCGGCGATGGGGCCGACCAACCCGTAGCACAGAAGGATGCCAAGGAAAGTGCCCACAAGTGCGGCCGCGACCTTTTTGCCGATTTCTTCCGGGGGGCCACCCAGTGAGCCCATGGTAATTACTACGCCGAGGACTGCAGCCACAATCCCCAGACCGGGCAAGGAGTCTGCCATGCTGGTGAGCGCGACGGTAGGCTGGGTAGCGTCGTGATGGTGGACCTCGAGATCGAGGTCGAGCATCTGGTCGAGATCGAAAGCATCCACGCCGGTGATGGCCATGCGCAGCGAATCACACACAAAATCGCGGACGTGGCGATTCTTGAGGATTGCCGGACCTTTGGAAAAGACCGGACTCTTCTCCGGTTCCTCCACGTCGTTTTCGAGCGCCATCAGGCCATCTTTGCGGGCTTTGTTGAGGAGTTCATACATCATCTTCAGAGAGTCAATGTAAGTCTGCTTGCTGTATTGGGAGCCGGTGAAGACGCCGAGGATCCCCCCGGCGATCTGGGTGAGAATGTGAAGAGGGTTGGCGATGAGGATGGTGCCGATGGCGGCACCGCCGATCATGATCAGTTCAGAGGGCTGCAGGAGGACGCGGATGTTACCGTGCTCCATGAGATAGCCCGCCGCCACCGCGCCAAAGACAACCACGATGCCGATGATGGCAAACATAGGTCAGCTCTTCCCGGAAGGATCGGCCCCGCGCATCGCGATAGCGCGGACCGGGAGCGAGAGTTGATTTCCGGTGAGAGCGGGTTGCGCCCGCTGCAGAAGCGATTCGACGGTATCGCCGGGCATCGCGGCGGTGCACCCGAGTAAGATCCCGATCGACAATTCCTCTCCCCACCACTGAATGGTGGCGCTGGACACCAGGTTGAGGATGCGCTGGCTCACGGCTTGCAGCGCGTCCTGGGGGCAGCCACTCAAGATCACGAGAAATTGAGATACACTCCACCGGCCTACGAAATCCGCGGGCCAGGCAGTATTGCTCAGGGTTCGAGCGAGCACCAGCAGCATGGAAGTCGCCGCTTCTTGCCCATAGCGGGCGCGGAATTGGCTCAGGTCATGGAGTTCGACGCAAACGATGGCAAAGGGAATGTGAAGCTCGGCGAGTGTGCCCAGCATTTCCCGCAGGTGGGACTGCATCATCGCCTGATTGGGCAATCCGGTCAGGTCGTCCAGGCGGCCTCGCTCTTTCAAGCTGCGGTTGTGCGGGTCTGGACCGCCTACGACGAACTCACCTTCAAAGGTCTGGATGAGGCCGATGCAGGAGCCATGTTTATCGCGCAGCGGGATTGCCCAGGTATGTACTGGAGTGCGCTGTCCGGACTTGTGGTGAATGAAGCTCATCGCCTCGACGGGCCTGGCATCGTTCAGGGCTGTCGCCATGGGGCATTTGCCGGCGCACATTTCACAACTGATCTGGTTGCAATGCTGAAGAATGTTGTCGGTGCAGGAATGTCCGAGGACATCGATGCGGGCGTACCCGGTGATCTGTTCTGCGTCGTCGCTCCAGAAGACAATTTTCTTCTGTAGGTCGAGCACTCTCACGCCGATTTGCAGGCCGTCGAGTATGTCGCGATAAGTCTCGGGATCGAAAAAGGCTGACATGGTCGGCAAGAATGATGCTGGTTTATCCATCGGCAAAAGGCGGGCTTACTTCAGGAGTGCGGCGTGGCGGGGAATAGGTATTGGGCTGAAATGCTGCGAAAAAGCTGGGTTTGCAGAGGGTTAGGCTTGGGATGCGGGATAGCACTTTAGCGACAGACGAGTAGCACGAGAGTGCCATTTGCAAGATCGTGCGACAAGTTTAATTTCGCAGGTGAGCAGTTCTGGGGGAGGGCTGCCCGGGCGCCTCGATCTCGAAAGAGATTTGAGGCGCTCGTTATTTTTGGGCATTGTTCCACCGACTGGATCCTTTGCCTGGCGGTCTCAGGTGTTAGTTCACAGATTCTTGAGGCTAGCGACTCGCGACCCAGGATCCGAATCTCAGTTGGTTGAAATGGTGAAGTTGACGGTGATCTTGGCCTCGGTTTCAACGGCTTCGCTGCCTTCAAGGTGCGGCTTAAAATGCCATTGCCGGACGGCGTCCTGCGCTGCGGAAGCGAGGATGTGGGGGCCGCTAACCACGCGCAGATTCTGGATGATCCCATCCCTGCCAATAAGCGCCTGCAGAATTACTGATCCTTGTACTTTCATCTGCCGCGCCAGCATTGGATAGTTGGGCCTTACCGGGCGAGTCACGATGTCGGCGGCGTCGGCGGACATTTGCACGTGCCCGGGGGCATCGGTGGTTACTTTTGCGGCGATCTCAGTATCGCCGCCGAGCGGAGCTTCGTTTACCAGTTGCGGGGGCGTGCCGGGTTGCAAATCCACGCGCACGGAACTACTGCCAGGCCGGATGGTGCGATGCGAATCGCCGGCGACAACCTCTATCTCCAGCGGGGGCAATACCGTCCGCGTCGTGGTCGAAGCCATGGCAGGAGGCGGAGTGGATGGGGCTGGAGTCGCAACTGCGGAAGCGACATGGTGCTTCGTGGTTGCCGCCTTAGCTCGCTTGGCGACTGATGCGGGCGGCTGCACGGGAGTGATCGTGGCGGCGGGGTAGCTTTCCACAGGCTGGTCGGATTCAGCGTCTGGCTCGTCCGGGAACCAGAAGTCACGATCGTGCCAGAGGACGATGCCCAAAGCCAGCAGAAGCAGACAGAGCGAACCCACCATAAATCTGCGCTGAGTTGGGTCTTGGGGCGCACGCCTTCGAGACTGTGCCAAGAGGGCGCGATTCACCTTCGTTGCGAGGGTGTTGAGATCTGGCATGGTGGAAACTGGGGCGGCGCCCGGGGAGGGCTAACGCTTCTAGTATGCCTCGAAAACGCTACAAAGGCTAGCAAAAGGTGCCGAAAAAGTGGATTTGGGCGGGGCGTGATTCTGCCGCCGGACGGGGAGTTGAACCTTCAGGCAGTGTCGCGAATCCCAGTAAAGCTATGGATCTTAAGGGTAACCGTGACCTCCACGGGTTGCGCTGGATCAATTGAAGGTTGGAGGACATACTCTTTGCAAGCTGAGAATGCGTTAGGCGGCAGTGGTTCCCACTTCTCGCAAAGGAAGCGAGAAGTGGGGCACCCCAGAGTTAGGGCTCTGCGTTCTCGTGCATTTTTATTGCGATCAGCAGGTTAGTTGATCGCGGGAGATCTTTAGTCCACTGAGGTTGCCTAGCGCGGTTACTGCGACCGATTCGGTTTTGAAAAACTCCTGCGACAGGCTTTGCAGATCGTCGGCGGTTACAGCTTCGATCTTTTCGATCAATTCGTCGAGGTCCTGGAAGTGGTCGAAATACATCTCCTGTCGGGCAAGGTTCGACATGCGGGCTGTGCTTGATTCAAGCGAAAGCATCAGGCTGCCCTTCAGCTGGTCTTTGGAGCGGCGGAGTTCTTCTTCCGGCACAGGTTGAGTTTTCAGGCTGTGAAATTCGCTGACCACTGCCTTTACTACCTTGGTTGCGGACGCGAGTGAGGTGCCGGCGTAGACGGCCATGCACCCGGTGTCGCGATAGGGATTGAGATCGCTGTAGATGGAGTAGGCGAGGCCCTGGCGTTCGCGGATATTCTGGAAGAGGCGGGAACTCATGCCTCCGCCGAGCAGGGTATTGAGAATGTAGCCCGCGTGGCGCTTCTGATGGGCGATCGGATACGCCGGAACGCCGATGCAGATCTGTACTTGTTCGAGCGCTTTCTTGTTACGCAGCACGATGCGCGGAACGATTTTGGGTTCAGGCGAGTGGAAGCCGTTTTTCGCGGGTTTCAGATGTTCGAAGTGCTTGACTACCAGATCGACGAACTGGTTGTGGTCGAGATGGCCGGCGGCGGCTACGATGATGTTGCCGGGAGCAAAGCGGTGAGAGTAAGTATCGAGCACGGTCTGGCGCTCGAATTTCTTCACCGTTTCTTTCGTGCCGAGGATAGGCTTTCCCAGCGGGTGATCTTTCCAGAAATTCTGGGTGAAGATTTCGTGGACGAGGTAGTCGGGATTGTCCTCGTCCATTTTGATTTCTTCGAGGATTACGCCGCGCTCGCGGGCGATGTCCTCGGTGGTGAATGTGGGATGCAGGACCAGATCGGTGAGAATATCGAGCGCTACCGGGACGTGCTCGTCGAGGACTTTGACGTTGAAACAGATGCATTCTTTGGAAGTGAAGGCGTCCATGTTGCCGCCGATGGAATCGACCTGGCGGGCGATCTCCTCGGCAGTGCGGTGCTTGGTGCCTTTGAAGACCATGTGCTCGATGAAGTGGGAGATGCCGTTTGATTGCGGAGTCTCGTCGCGGGAACCGGTTTCGAGCCAAATGCCGATGGAGGCGGAGCGGATGTGCTCCATCTGCTCGGTGATTACAGTTAGGCCGTGGGGTAAGACCTGACGGCGAATATTGCGGACTTCTTTTACCATGTCGATGCGGGTGGAACTTCCTTAGAAGGTGCTCTACTATTCTTACACATCTGGCGGGGTGGGATGGGTTGTGGGAGAATAAGACGGTTTGTTATTTAGAATCAGTTAGTTGCGGGCGTTCAATGAGGGTCTCCAGCCTCCCACGCAATGAAGGTGAGAAGGACTGATCATGAGTTTGGAGAGACGGGACTTGTGGTGGGCGATAGGAATGGCCATCGTATGAGGACGGTGTTGAGTGGCTTGGTTGGCGCCTGTTTGGGACTCCTGATTTCGCGATTCACTAGAGGGGTAGGCACTCGTTGATGGAGATGACATCTTCTTTGCTCGGTATGGACCGTCAGGAACTCGCCGGGCTCTTGAGCGGCGCGGGTGAGCCTGGCTATCGCGCCAAGCAGATCATGGATGCAGTTTATCGGCAGCGGGTGGAGACGCTGGAGGAGATTTCCACGTTGCCGCGGGAGTTCCGGGAGCGGCTGGAGCGGAGTGGAGTGATTGTTGGGGCCGCGCGGATTGAGAAGAAATTTGTTTCTGTGGATGGGACGGTGCGGTATTTGATTGGGTTTGCGGATGGGCAGAGTGTGGAGACGGTGTGGATGCCGGAGGGAGATGGCGGGGAAGCTGGGGATGGGAGTGAGGCTGGTGCGGAGGCTGAGAGTATCAGTGAAAGTACCTCAGGGGCTGAAGCCCGTTCCGAAAAGGATGACGCTATCGCAGCGTTGAAACGCTGCGCCGCCCAAAAGCCTATGCAGCCGCATCAAAGTAGGTCGACAATTTGCGTCTCCAGCCAGGTGGGGTGCGCTGTGGATTGCCAGTTCTGTTTGACTGCGATGCTGGGGGTGAAGCGGAACCTGACTGCGGGCGAGATCGTAGGGCAGGTTTGTGCGGTGCTCAAGGATCAAGGCGTTTCGCCGCCTGAGGATCGGATCAATCTTGTGTTCATGGGCATGGGCGAGCCGTTTCTGAACTACGAGAATTTTGTGAAGGCGTCGCGGTTGCTGGTGGAGTGTGTGGGGATTGCGGAGCGGCGGATGACGGTATCGACGGCGGGGATTGTGCCGCGGATCCGGGACTTTGGGGAAGAGAAAATCCGGCCGAAGCTGGCGATTTCGCTGAATGCTTCGAACGATGCGCTGCGCACTCGGCTGATGCCGGTGAATAGGAAGTGGACTTTGGAAATGCTGATGGCTGCCGCACGGGATTTTCCGCTGCGCACGCGGGAGTGGATCACCTTCGAGTATGTGCTGCTTGGCGGAGTGAACGACACGCCGGAGAATGCGCGGGAAGTGGCCGAGTTGCTGCGTGGGCTGCGCTGCAAAGTGAATCTGATTGCGCTGAACGCGGGGCCGAGAATTGACTTTACGACTCCCGGCGAGGAACGGGTGGCGGCATTTCAAAAGACTCTGCGGGAAGCGGGAATTCCTGCGTTTGTGAGGCGCCCAAGAGGGCGGGATATCTATGCGGCTTGCGGGCAACTCAAGCGTACGGTTGAGGTCGCCACAGTATGGGAAGCCCAGGATCAGACGATTGCTCCTTCTCGGACGCCGGAAGGATAACAGGGATCTCGACGCGGATGGTGGTGCCGACATTGCAGTCCTGCCGCCAGAGAATCCGGCCGTGATGTTGCAACAGGATGCCCTGACACGCGCTCAAGCCGAGGCCGGAGAGAGTCTCCGGGGAATTGAGATCGGGCGCGGCGTTTCCGAGAGTTTGGTGCCTGGCGGCGAGGCTGGCGTCGGAAATATGGATGATAGCGGTGTCGTTCGCGCACTCCGCGGTGATGGTCAGAATTCGGCTGCCGTGCTGGCCCACCGCATGCAGGGCGTCATTGATGATTTGAACGCAGACGTGGAGCAACTGGTTGGAATCTCCGTGGACGAGCAGCAGTTCTTGCAAATACTCGGTGCGGACCTCGATTTTGAGAGCTTGCCACTGAGGTTGCGAGAGTTTGACGGCGGTGCGCAGCAAAGTGTTGAGATCCACCGGGGCCATTGCAGCGGGGCCTTGTTTGGCGAAGCTCAGCAAACTGGCCACCAGCGACCTGGTGCGCCGGGCATGCTGCCCGATTCTTCCGGCCAGTTCGTTTTGCTCAGGAGTGAGAGGAGTACCGAGCAACAGATCGGAATAACCCAGCATGGCGGTGATGGGATTGTTGAGTTCATGAGCGGCGCCGCCCAGCAGTTGGCCGATCGAAGCAAGCTTTTCGGACTCCGTGATCTGAGCCTGCAAGCGTTTGAGGTTGGTGAAGGATTCACGCGAGTGAGTCAGCAGGCGCAGCAATTCCCAGTCGAGCAAACGCTGCCGCACAAAAACCATGGCACCCATGAGCATCGCCGCGGCCAGAGTAAGGACGACGCGGAACGAACGGATGCGCGGGGGAACTGTGACATCGATCAAAGCCCACGCGGCAAACACCGGGAGCGAGAAAGCCGCGATCATGCCCAGCCGGGCGAGCCATACGCCATGGGACGTGGAAGTGGAGCGGACGCCGGTTTCCGGTTCGCGCTCGCGGGTCCACAGACCGATCATCGTGATCCAGGCCATGGAAACGGCCAAGGGAATGTCATAGAGGCTACCGCTGTAATAAACGTGCCGACCGATGGCCCAATTGGCGATGTGTGAACTCGCGGCATAGGCAAAGCTGGCGCCGAATAGACTGGCATAGAAAATTTTCCACCCTCCCTTGCTCCCCATCCAGGCCAGGATTAATGTGCCTAGAAACGCCAGTTTCTCGATGAGATAGAGCGAATTCAGATCATTGTTGTATGCCGGAATGTTGGGGACGACGTACTGCCAGGGGATGACGATGAGGACGTAAAGATAGATCCACCAAACCACCATGAGGGCAAAATCCAGACGGCGCAGACGCGCGGCATACTCGTCCTGCGGAGCATGAGGGCGGAGAGCGAGAGCGGCCATCAGTGGCACGATGTGCAGGAAAAGGATCACATCGCCCGCGCAGAGGTCGGGGACATCGGTGCGGAGCCAGACTTCGTAGTAGATCCAGACGAACTGGTAGGCAAACCACAGGCCCACGCCGCTAGCGATGAGCGTCCAGAACAGGCGCATCCGCCCACGTGATCGCACGGCATGAGGGATAAGGGAAACCGTGCCGGAAAACAGTAAGATGCACTGAACAACGTCGCTGAGAGCGGTGAGACGAAAGGATTGAGGCAGAATCAGCGCAGCCAGGACCAAAATAGCCAGACAGGCCGCGACTGCGGCAGTCCACAGTTTGGAATAGGTGCGCAGAAAAGTGATCCTCGGTGCCATTCTAGACTGGGATTCGACGAGGCTCGGGTTACGCAAGTAACCGGGACAATAGCGCACAAGCGTTGCGAGTTCGAAAGAAGTGAAGGGGACCGCGGAAAGTTTTGCTTGCTCCCAGTCTTTCTTATCAATAATATGCGGACATTCCTATGATGCACCAATCCGCTCTGCGGCGGAGGTTGACCCGGCTTGCAAGCTGAAGGCAATCGCCGCTTTATCGGAAGGCCGCCAGCTCCAGCTGATCCCAGCGAGGTTCGGCGAATCGAGCGCTGGCTGGCTACGGCACGAGTGTTTCTCGCGATCTCTGCCCTAGCTGCAATTTACATGGATCCTACCCAGT
The DNA here is from genome assembly GCA_035486795.1 of Candidatus Sulfotelmatobacter sp. Taxonomy (GTDB): domain Bacteria; phylum Acidobacteriota; class Terriglobia; order Terriglobales; family Acidobacteriaceae; genus Sulfotelmatobacter. The sequence continues at coordinate 86,399 of DATHMS010000016.1, forward strand.
TGGGACAAGCGCCAGTGGCTTACGGTCTGCTGGGGCTTTATCTCATCCATGGAGTTTTGGTGATGACGCTACTGCGGCGGAAAAAGGAGTCGACAGCCGCGTTTCGCGTCTTTGTTCATACTGCGGATATAGTTTGGCCAGCCTTCATCTCGGTGTTTGCCGAAGGGCCCCGCAGCCCATTTTTTCTGTTCTTCTTTTTCGTGCTGGTGGCTTCAGCCTACCGCTGGGGCTTGTGGGAAACGTTAGGCACGGCGGCTGCGGAAGTGGTGTTGTTGTGGGTGGAAAGCTTTGTGGTGCTCCACCTTTGGGCAAATCGCGCGGGAAACTTGCCGTGGCATGTTCTCTCGGGCCTGCAAGTTAATTTCACCGAGTTTGAGCCGAAGCGCTTGTTTATGCTGTCGGTCTACTTGCTGGTGATGGGATTATTGCTAGGTTATCTGGCGGAACAGCAGAAGCACCTGCGAGCGGAAAAAGCGGTGGTGACCAGCATGCTCGCGAAGGTGCGGGTGGAAGCAGGGCTGACGGGAACGCTGCAACAGATCGGCCGGGAAATCGTGAGCATGTACGCCGCGGCGCGTGTGCTGGTTGCATCGCAAGAAATTCACAGCCGCAGAACTTTTTTGGGCGAGCTGAGCAATGGAGACGAGGGCCCTTTGGATTTCGTTTGGCTCGATTCCAGGCCGCGGGATGCGAAAACTTATCTAGAAGATTTTCCGGGAGAAGCGTTTTACGCAACCAGCGAGGGAGAGCGCTGGTCCGTGATCGCACTGGATCGCGAGGGCAACCAACTGCCTTCACCTTCCACCGAGCCGCTGGTTCGACTGAAGGAGATCCAATCCTTCCGGTCTGTGATTGCGATTTCCTTTGTCTTCGGAGGTGAGTGGCGCGGACGCGTGCTGGTGTTTGATCCGATATGGCGGGGGGAGACGCAAGAGGAGCTGCGGTTTTTGCTCGATTTGTTCCACCAAGTCGGCCCCGCAGTTTATAACGTCTATCTGCTGCATCGGTTGAGGCGCCGCGCGGGGGCGGCGGAGCGCGCGCGATTTGCGCGAGAGCTGCACGATGGTGCGGTGCAGTCGCTGATCGCAGTAGAGATGCAGGTGGATGTTCTTCGACGTCAGGCAGAGACCTCGCCGGCCGTTGTGGGTGGTGAACTGGGCCGGATCCAAGGCTTGCTGCGGGAGGAAGTTCTGAAGCTGCGGGAACTCATGCAGCAGATGAAGTCGATCGACGTAGACGCCCGAAGATTCCTCAATCTGGTGACTGATGCGGTGGAACGGTTTGAGCGGGAGACTGGGATTTCCGCGCGTTTCGTGACCGATATCGCGAAACTGGAGATGCCGGACAAAGTCTGCCGGGAGCTGCTGCGAATTGTGCAGGAGGGACTGGTGAACGTGCGCAAGCACAGTCAGGCACGGCACGCGCTGGTGCGCCTGAGTTCGAGTCCTGACCAGTGGAGCTTGACGCTAGAAGACGACGGTAAAGGGTTCCCGTTTTCGGGCCGCCTCACGCAGGACGAACTTGAGCAGACCGGCAAGGGGCCGGTGGTAATCAAGGAACGTGTGCGTTTAATTGCGGGAGCACTCACGGTAGAATCAAATCCCGGTCTGGGGACACGCCTGGAAGTCAGAGTTCCGAGGGGTGGAGAAGCGTCTTATGAACTTTAAGAAGTCACAGCCTGTTCGTATCGTGATCGCCGACGACCATCCAATTTTCCGGGATGGTCTGCGACGGCTCTTAGAAGCAGAACCGGATTTGAAGGTGATGGGTGAGGCCTCGGACGGCGCGGAAGCCGTGAGACTGGCGCGGCAGATAAAGCCTGACATTCTTTTGCTGGATCTTGCGATGCCCAGGCACCCGGGATTGGAAGCCTTGCGGGACTTAAGCGCCGGGACAAGTTCGACTCCGGTGCGAGTGATCCTGCTCACAGCAGCTGCGGAAAAGAGCCAGATCGTGGAGGCTCTGCAGTTGGGGGCGCGAGGCGTGGTATTAAAGGATTCTGCCACGCAACTGCTGCTGAAAGCGATCCACACGGTGATGTCGGGCGAGTACTGGGTGGGACGGGAGAGTGTTTCGAACCTGGTGCAGTATCTGCGGACGCTGGTGCAATCTTCCAGCGACGAGGCGCGGCAAAAGAAGTTTGGCCTGACCCCGCGGGAGTTGGAGATTGTGGCGGCGGTGGTGGCGGGATACTCGAACAAAGAAATTGCGGAATACTTCAAGATCAGCGAAGACACGGTGAAGCACCATCTGAGCAATATTTTTGACAAGCTGGGGGTGTCAACGCGGCTGGAGTTGGCTCTGTTTGCGGTAAACCAGTCGCTGCCGCTGAAAAGCATTGGCTGATAAGGACTTAGAGGCCTAAGCCGACGTACCTGGGATGGCACTTGTGGGCTATTGGCGGGCGCGACCCCGGCGTTTATCATGTATTCACAATCAGCCTCGGGGCGAAAACTGATCCGGCGCAAGCTTTAGAGGTCTGTTCCCCCAATTGGGGACAAGAGGGGTGCGGTTGAGACAGATTCTTAAGGAGACGGAGCCCGTGGCCAAAATTCTACAAACGCTTTGGAACGATGAGAGTGGTCAGGATATCGCAGAGTACGCGGTAATGCTGGCGGTGATTCTGGTAATCGTGGTCGGCACAGTCCGGCTCATCGGCTCGAACGCCAACAACGTATTCTCCAGCGTCGGCAGCGCGATCCAATAATCGCGTAGCGGGTGATTGATATCGAGGTTCTGCAAGGGCGCGCCGCCGGGCGCGCCCTTTGCTTTTCCATCGAAGTTTTCAGAACGCACAGAACGTGGTTGCGTCTCAATCGGGAACCAATGCCTTCGCGACACTCATTTGTTGCTCAGGCAAAAAGTTTGCACTCACGCACTTACTTCGAAGGCGTGGTAAGCGCGACCTTCTCGCTGCCCGCAGCGGAGAGCCGGGTGAGATAAGGGAAGAACGGCGTGATCTCGAACGGGATATTTTCCCGAGCGGAGGCCAGAGCCACGGGCTTGGCCTTGGCCAGTTCCACCTGATCGCTCCAAGGATCGAGCTTGATGCGTCCCCCGAGGGGAAGCGCGGCAATCTGATCGGTGCGTTTCGGATCCAACTGCGGCGCGTTCGCCAGCAGTACGGACATGCGGAGATCTTTGCCTTTGCTCTCGGCGAAGCTGTTGCCCAGATGCGGTCGAATCAAGTTAGGTAGTTCGGGTGCATGTTCCTGCAGGGATTTGAGGAACAGCCCCGCACTGCCCAGTTTGTCCTTGTAGGGAGAGTTCTTCAGCAGTTCAAGAGCCTTGGTATCGGCCGCTTCTTCGTCCCCGGGCCGGCGTTTGAAGTCCAGGCGCTGGAAGGAGTCTTGATCGGGGAAGAACATGCGGTCGTTGAATGCCAGCTTAGTGTCAAGCTTATGCCCCAGCACGATGTGAGCGAGTTCGTGAGCCAAGACCATGGCAAGCGAGGCTTCGTCGGGCAGCACATCGAGCAAGCCGCGACTGATTACGATAGTGTGCCCGATGGTGAATGATTCCAGAGGCGAGGTGAGCAGGACACGGCAACGGACGTCGCCCTGCAGATCGATGTTATTGGTCACCAAGAGATTGTTGACCACGGTTAGAAGGATCTTGTCGACCTCGCTGGGAGGCGCGAGAAGGCCGATCCTCTGAAGGCGCTCGACCGCATTATCCTCAGCCTGACGTTCCCACATGCGCTCGGCGACCACGGGAGAGGCGTCGGCGGCAGCGTCGCTCTGATCCTTTACTGAGTCCTGAGGAGAGTCAACCAGAATCTGGGTGAACTCCGAATTCTTGTTCAGGGCCTTCAGGTCATATCCCCAGAGACGAGTCTGACCGCGGAAGTGCAAAGTCTTGGCGATGCCGGACTTGAGATCGGACTCCTCGCTGTAGACATAGGCGGGCAACCAAGTGCCGGGACGAAGGTTCAACCGCCAACTGTCGAAGTGCAGGTAAGTGCTTGTCTTGGAGTGGGGAGAATATGTGCCGTTGAAGCGAACCACGTTGTAATCCTGATCTTCGACCCAGATTCTGCCCATGAAGCGGGCCATGCCCGAGTCTTCCCTGGGTTCGACATCGATCACCAGGCAGCGTACTTCTCCTAGAAACTCACGGCGTACAAAAGTGAATTTGTAGTACTTCTTTTGGAAATCAGTATCGAGGATCACCATCTGGGCAAAGCCCAGCGGCAGGAAATGCATGGAGTAAAGACCAGTCAGCCGCTTCACCATGCGTTGGCCGAACCCGGGCTGGCCCACGAATGAAGTGTCCTCGGGGCCGTCACTCATGTCGAGGCGCCCCAGGAAATACTGGTCCTTGAAGGGGGCGGTATTACCATCCTTGTCGGTCTTCAGATCCTGCAGGTAAGTCTCGACCATTGGATGCATGTGACGCATTTGTGCCAGGAAGAGGTGCTCGCGCTCGACTACACGATCCAAGACCTCATTGAACGAGGCTGGGGGCGGAGCCGACATCGCTCCTCCGGCGGTCTGGCCCGCCGGGGCCGCGTCGGTCGTCGCGGCCGGCGGTGCGGAAGACGTTGGATCTTGCGGGGGGTCTTGCGAGACCGCGGGCAAAGACCAGACCCACAACAGAAAGAACGAAAGCAAACCTACCTGGAAAGTACGCATAAAACCCTTCTGGGAGCAAGTTACGCCAATTGAAAAATAATATGGACAACGACCGTGGAATCGGTCGGCTGCCCATCCTTCACTGCCGGCTTGAATTGAATCTGCTCGGCGGCTTTGACGGCATTGTCGTCGAGGCCGTGACCCAATCCGTGGACCACGCGCACGACATGGAGTTTGCCGGAGGCCTCGAGAACCACTTCCAGGAGGACCTCACCCTGAATGCGCAGACTCCGAGCCTCTTGAGTATAGACGGGAGTTGGCTTGGAGAGGATTTCCGCGGGCAATATCTTGGCCGCGGTTTCTGCGGCTTGAGAGTGTACGGTGGGCGGCGCGGGCACATCGGCGCTGGCGAAGCCGCTGGCCTGAACCGTCCCAGTCGCTCGAGCGCGAGTGTCTGGGGTGGCTGTGCCGTTGCCAAATCCAGAACTTACGACTACGCCCGGAACACCCTTGGAGCCGCCGGTTCCGTTGCCATAAGCTGCTCCGGAGGGGAGATCGAAGGATCCGAGCGCCGCGACATTGACCGCCTTGCCCTGATTTGCTTTGGCAGGAATCCCATTTGGGTCGCCAAAGCCTCCGGTCTGCACCTGCGCGGGAGCGCGCGCAATCGTGGGAGCAGCCGAACTACCGGTGGAAAACACATTTGTTCTCACCGCCTGCTTCGGAATCACTGGTGCAGGAGCTGGCGGTAGCGGGTCCAATTTCTTGACGGCGACGCTGACCGCAGGAGCCGGATCGTCTTCCACTTTTACTGGAGTTTTCGGCTGGGGCGCGGGGAGCCGCAAGGCGTCGGCCGGCGGATCCAGCCGAGCGATGACTGCGGGCTGTAATTGGCGCACCGGCTGCGGCTGATGATTGACCGGAACTGGAGTGCTCACCAGTTCAACCGAACGGAATGTGTGCTCCGGAGCAGTGACGACTGTGGGATACAGCAGGCGCACCCACACTAGAAGGGCCACCACGGCAGCCTGCATTCCGGTGCTGAAAACGAATTCGGTCCAAGGCGTCCTCGTCCTCGGTAGCATTGAGAAGAGAGTGTCTTGGGAAACAGAAGAACTCATAGCCGCTTTTGGTCGTCCGTCATTCAAACCCCTGTTCGGGGCTGAAAGTTTCTCACCCCGGTGCAGCGTGACGTCGCTGGGACCGCAGGGGGGCGAAGCATTCATAGTTTACTACCTCAGGGCTTGTCGCCCAGAATGAAAAGTGCACGGCAAAGGCCACTTCACTGTCAATCTGGGAAGTCTATCCTATTGATCCTTCAGTTACTTATGCCGGCTGCGCTGGCCGCCTGCGTGGTCGGGGCAATAAAGAGCAAAAAATTACACCTGAAGCGAGTCTTTTACTTCCGAGCATCTACTTCATGGCATCCTCTACTTCAGCATCCACTACCTTGGCGCCTAGGGGTCAGCAGCGGACAACTTTGGGACTATCGATCCCTTTGGTGGCATTGCGCGTGTCGACGACCAACTGGGCTTCGCTGACGATCCTTTTGTAATCATAGGCCGAGTGATCGGTGACGATCACGATGCAATCATACTGGCCGAGTTTTTCCAGTTGCGTCCGCTTCATCTGCAAATCGTACTTGCGCCCCTTCCCGATGAAAGGAAAGTAGGGATCGTGATAGCTGACCTGAGCGCCCTCCTTTTGCAAGAGTTCGATGATCGTGAGGCCGGGAGACTCGCGCAGATCGTCGATGTCTTTTTTGTAGGCCACGCCCAGGATGAGGACGCGCGCGCCGTTCACCGATTTCTTGTGCTGGTTCAGCGCCCCGCCGATCGAGGCGAGCACGTGATAGGGCATGTTGGTGTTGATTTCTCCTGCCAGCTCAATGAAGCGGGTGCGGAAGTCATACTGCTTGGCCTTCCATGATAAGTAGAAGGGATCGACCGGAATGCAATGACCGCCCAGGCCCGGTCCAGGATAGAAAGGGTGAAAGCCGAAAGGTTTGGTCGAAGCCGCGTCGATGACTTCCCAGATATCCAGTCCCATGCGCAAGCAGAGCATCTTCAGCTCATTGACCAGGGCGATGTTGACGCAGCGGTAGATATTTTCCAGCAGCTTGGTCATCTCGGCTGCGGCGGGCGAGGAGACGGGAACGGTGCGATGGAAGATGGATCCGTACAGGGCGCCGGCCAGCTCTGAGGCTTGTGCGTTCAATCCCCCGACCACTTTGGGGATGTCGCGGCGAGCGATAGTAGTGTTGCCAGGATCCTCGCGCTCAGGGGAGAAGGCCGCAAAGAATTCCTTTTCCGCGCCGGGTTTGTCCGGGGAGACGTCTGAGGGAGCGCTGCGGGCAGCCTTCAGCCCCAACTTGTTCTCTTTCTCCAGGATTGGCAGCATGACTTCTTCCGTGGTGCCGGGGTAAGTTGTACTCTCGAGAATTACCAACTGGCTAGGCTGCAGATGAGGGGCAATGGCGTGTGTGGTATTGGTGATGAAGCTGAGGTCGGGTTCGTGATATTGGTCGAGAGGAGTGGGAACACAGATGATGACAGCATCCATCTGAACCAGCCGGGCGTACTCGGACGTGGCCGAAAAGCCCTGCGCCTTAGCTTTGCGGATCTCTTCGGCGCTGATGCGGTAGATGTAGGACTCGCCCTGAGCGAGGGTGTCGACCTTGCGTTGATCGATGTCGAAGCCGGTGACGGAAAACTTCTGTTCGCTGAACAGCAGGGCCAGCGGCAGTCCCACGTAGCCGAGACCGATGATGCCGATCCGCGCCTGGCGCTGCTGAATCTTGTTTTTGAGCTGATCAAAAGCTGGTCGGTCGGCGGCCGGGTTTGCGGCGGAGTGGATCGTCATCGTTGCGGGTGGCGGTCTTTACCTAGGCGTGAATTTCAATTTCGATTCTAGCACGCAGTTGAGGGACGACATGACGACGGAGCGTGGCGAAGCGCCGAGAAATTAAGCTCATCTTCCGGACTTGGGAAAATATGAAAACACACGTCGCGAGGAATCGCGAGTGGTTTCTTGTCTTCGTATTATTAGGCGGATTATCGATCGGCTTGGCTGTCAAAGCCGGCAGTTTTCTTGTAGTGGACGCGCCACTCCGTTCCGACGTGATTCTGGTACTGGCGGGTGAAACGGACCGGCGTCCGGAACGTGCGTTGCAACTTCTGGCCCAAGGATATGGGCGGCGGATCGTCCTGGATGTGCCGACGAAGGCGAAGATTTACGAATTCACCGATATTGAGTTGGCACAGCGGTACATTCGGGATTTGCCACAGGCCAGCTCGGTCGGCATTTGTCCTATCGAGGGGCTGTCGACCAAGGACGAGTCGAAGGACGCGAAGCAGTGCCTGGGAGGCGAAAGCGACGAAAGTGTGCTGCTCGTGACCTCTGATTTCCACACCCGGCGTGCGCTAAGCGTTTTCCGGCGCGAAGTGCCGGGACACGTACTCGGTGGCGGCTGCCCGGGACGAAGCGCAATTTGGCGTCAAATGGTGGACTCATCGCCAATGGGCAAAAACCTTTGTGGATGAATGGCTACGACTGATCTGGTGGAAGATGGTTGATGAGTGGCGCTAAGGCTCCGGTTGCGGCAAAGCGGCGGTAGAGATTTCCACCGGTCAGCTACTTCCACACACAAAAACATTTGACTGGCAAGAACCTTGGAGGGTACGATGCCTAACAGTCACCAAATTAGTTAATAACGGAGTGTGGGATGGGCATGGCTGCTTTCCGCAAGTTGGCAAGTTGCGTGCTTCTGCTGGTTGTGCCTGGTTCGTTGATGGCCGCCGATTCCGGCGCGGCTATGCTCTACGCCGACGGCGCTGCCTGGTTGAACGGGAGCCATGTGCCTAACTCCTCGGCGATCTTTTCTGGTGACCTGGTGCAAACCCGTTCTGACTCAGCAGCCAATATTCACGCTCCCGGTTCCAGCGTCACGATCCTGGGAGATTCTCTGGTGGAATTCGAAGGCGCTTCCTTGAAAGTGGAACATGGAGGTGTGAGTGTCTCCACTTCCAAAGGGCTGGCCACTACGGCTGGGGCTGTGCGTGTGATGCCAGCATCAAATGCGTGGACCGAATTCAACGTGACTGACGTCGACGGTACAGTGCGGATCGCCGCCCGCAAGGGAGACCTCAACGTCACCGACGCCAACGGTTCGGTTACGCTGCTGGCGCAGGGGCAGGACAAGACAGTGGACGAGCAATCCGATCAGTCCGACCAATCCAACCAAACTGGCAGCAAGAAAAACAATAAGAAGCAGGTTTCGGGAGCTGCTCCCGCGGCGGGTGGCGGGCTGCTGAACTCTCCCGTAGCCGTGGGCATTGGGGGAGCAGCGATCGTTGGAGTCACAATCTGGGTGCTCTTACAGAGCACCTCCCCAGTTAGTCCCGCGGCTCCTTAGCGCACCTGGGTTATCACCTTGGAGTGTAGAATTCGAGCCGTCCCGGTGGTGCGGGACGGCTCGACGCTTGTTGGGGTGACTATCAGAAATTAGTGGCGGGCTGCTGTAAGACTTCCGGTGAGTCGAGAGCTTCTCCGAGCGGTTTACTTCGTACCACGCGGCGCTTGCGAGCGGGTTGCGCGAAGGGTTCTGCGGCTGCGATGGTACAGAGAACATAGAACAAGGCGGCGTTGGCGGGAATCTGCAGATTGAAATCGACTACGCTGTGAACCAGCATCCCGCTTAACCCTAGCACACAGGCCAAAGTTGTCGCGCCACTTATCTCCCCGGTCCAATTGCGGATTTTCTTGAGGGCCCGCGTGTAGAGCGTCAGCAGGAACCAGACCATGGTTCCAAATCCGAGCAAACCCATTTCCACGAGCAGTTGCAGATAGTCGTTGTGCGCCTCGTTGATGAAGAAATTGGTATAGAAGCTGCGGAATTGAGGATACACGACAGGAAATGTTCCCAGGCCCCAGCCGAGGACAGGCTTTTTAAGAAACATCCGAAGACCATCGCGGTCGATGTTGAAGCGAGTGTCGCTGGAGATCTCGGAGTGCGACAAGCCCACGGTCCCCATGCGGCGGCCGAGTTCGCCCCCGCCGATCCAGAGGAGCAGTGCTACGACAATTGTCAAGAAGAGGCCGATGCCGAGGGTGGTAGGCAGGCCGCGTTTCTGCTTGACCAGGAAAACCACCAGAATGACGAGCTCCGTAACAATCGCGAGCATGCCGCCGCGTGATCCCGAAAGGAAAATGGTGCCCACCATTACGGCAGCGGCCGCAGCGGCCGCTGCGCGGGTTTTGTTGGAGGCCAGCCGGCTCAACGCCAACACCAGGGGAATGGGAACCAGCATCTCCATCAGGCCGGCATAATGGTTGTGGTTTACATAGGGACCGTAGACCCAGCCTCCGTTGCGAGGCAGCCGCCACCAGTACAGCTTGCCATTCGAGGAAACGCCATAGATTAGCGCAAAGGTAGCCAGTGCGGCCCCATACCAGGAAAACATCTTTGCAAGGCTGCGTGCCTGAGCACCGCGAAGCAAAGTTTGTCCGGCGAGAAAGCAGAGCAAGGCGTAGGCGAAGTACTTCAGCGCCATCACAATCGAGTCGTGCGGATAGGCGCTCCGTCCGAAGACGAGTTGTGAAAGAATGAGCAGGCCAAACGCTCCCATGGGAAGAAACAAGGGATTCCACCTGATCTTCAACTCGCCTTCCAGAACCTGCTTTGCGATCCACAGCAGGAACAGAGTGGCAGAGCCAGCTTCCATCAGAAAGATCGACCAGGGTTCGGTCGCGCCGAAGGCGAGAGGCCCAAACAGTAGCAGCCCAAATATCCCGTATAGCAAGATAGTGTCGGCTTGCTCGACGCGTTGGCGGCGATGGCTATCGGGATTGGTAGTCACGCTCATGAGATTGAATCCGCCGGATTCGAGGGGCTACTGCCGCTTGGCCACGAGGCGGAAATCGTCGACCCAGAGCTTACCACGGATGGGACTGCCCGCCGGCAGGCGGCGGACGTGCAGGACGAGAAGAGTGGTATCGGCTCCGGTGGTGAATTCTCCCGTCGCCGACTTCCAGAACCCGGCCTCTTTCAGTTCGTCGCTGTCATACACGATTGCCTGAGTGTAGTCATCCTGAATTGTAAGATGCGGGGCACCGGCGCCCTCCATTTCTCCGATCTTGTAGTATGCGGAGAATTCGTAGCGAGTGTCAGGCTGAACCGCGATGAACTGACGAATCCCTGCGTCGCCTACCCCCGGTCCATCAAAGGTAATGAGCAAGGAACGATGTCCACTGTGAAAATCGGTGGAATCCAGGTTCAGGGTAACGCTTTGCTGCTTCTCGTACTGCCAGTCGAAGCCGCCGTTCAGAACATCAAGGTTGAAATCGCCATTAACAATTAAGTTATCACGGGTTGGCAGGTAGGAGGAGAGTCCAAAGCGCTGGGCCGCTTGCCGCCAAACTAAACGCGCCTGGTCCACATCTTTATGGTCGAGCAGGTACTTTACGTATGCGTAAACGGAAGGTTGTTCGAAAATTTGGGGCGTAGCCATCAGGGCGGCCCAGACCTTGGCGGTTGCCTCCGTTTCCCGTTTCGCGCTGTTGGTTGCGGGAACAGGTGAGTCCGCAACTACCCTCGAAATCATTAATACAGGCGTGCCTGCGTTGGCCTTGGTGCCAGCGGGATTAGCGATCTCAATTGTGGTCGGGGTGCTTGCCGTGATCGCGGCCGTGACGTTGTTTCCGGCGGCAATACTCGTGTAGCCGGAAAGCGTAACCAGGCTGCCAACCCAGGCGTTCGATTCGGCATGCGTGTCCGCACCTGCCAAGGTGTACACCCACCTATTGCCGCTGGGGTTGGACGGTGCCGTGGTGTCGCTGAGATCAACCTTCTTAGGAGTCATTAACAGGGCCAGAAACGCAATGTAGGCCTCAGACCGAGCTGGAACGACGTCTCGCAAAAGCGAGTCCACGTCCGGGTTGATGCGCCAGCAGAATTGAATCGCGAGGGGCGCCAGAGCAGGCTCATTCTGTAAGACCACGCGGAATTCGCGCAGAGCCTTCTCTTTGTCGCCTTGCACCAGGTAGAAATTGGCGGCCTCCCAGGCTACGTCAGGCGTGGTTGGATCGGCCTCGATCGCGTGTTCGAGCGCCCAGCTTTGATTCGAGGTGTCTCCCAGCACCTGGTAAGCCGAGGCCAGATCGAACCAGTAGCGGGCCGAATACGGGTTGAGTTGTGCGGCTGTGCGATAGGGTTCGATAGCAGCAGCTTGGTCTTGGGCAACCAGCGCGTAGTAGCGTCCCACATGATTGCTGTAGTCTGCATCTCTGGCCGCTCGCCACCAGGTTCTGGCGTCGAGATGTTCGGCCCACTGCAGACTCGCCAGTTCCGGTCTTTCACCAAACACGGACGCGACAAACAGCAGCCCCGCCACCAGGACGTAGATCAGGCACAGCGCTGCCGACCCGCCAATTACGAGGGTTCTCCGCCAAGTTGAATTGAGGAGTATTTCCATGTTGTCCATTGGAAGCGCAGCCACGAACCCCGGCGTTCGTCTCTAAGCGCTATTGGGAGACGCCTCAACCGTATCTTCGGCGTCACCATCGTCGTCATCGTCGTGCGATTCACCTTCGCGATAGTACCGGGAGTATTTGCCCTGGTATTCGTAATAGTAATAGTAGTCGGGCGAACTGAGATCGACGGCATTCAGCAAGACGCCTGAAACCTTGGCATTCACCTGCATCAGGAGGTCGCGGGAGCGGCGGAGCGCCTGCTTGGTAGTTTGTCCAGAACGGATGACCAATACGATGGCATCGGCCCGAGGCGACAGCACCACGGCATCAGTAACCGAGAGCGTGGGGGGAGTATCGATCACGATGTGATCGTACTGTCCGCGCAGTTGCTCCAAGAGGTCGCGCATCTGGGTAGAAGCCAGCAGTTCAGCTGGATTCGGTGGGGGCGTTCCTGCGGGAAGCACAAACACATTGGGCAGAGAGGGAGACCGTGTGATCACTTGCTCCAAGGTGGCGCTGCCCGTCAGGACACTGCTAAGGCCACTTCGCGGACCCATCCCCAGCGTTTTATGAATGCTCGGCCGTCTCAGGTCGGCATCGATCAGCAGGACTCGGGTGCCTTTCTGGGCCAGCACGTTCGCGCAGCTGATGCTGGTGGTTGACTTTCCTTCCTGGGGGAGCGCGCTGGTGACGATGATCACCTTGGGCGGCGCTCCCAGGTTCGAGAGCAGCAGAGAGGTACGCAGGGCGCGATAAGATTCCGCCATCTGCGAATTAGGTCTGGTCTGGGTGACTAACTCCACCGCCTCCTTGGAGGTGGCGATCACCAGGCGCTTCGTGTTTGTAGCTTCGCGCGGCGTCCTCGACCCCATGGGAATCATGCCTAGCGGGGGCAGGCCGGAAATCATTTGCGCTTGTTCGGTGGTGCGCACGGTGTTATCCATACCTTCCAGCAGAAAGGCAAGTCCCACGCCAGAAGTCAAACCCAAGACGAAGGCGAACTCGAGATTCCGGGGAATGTTCGGCTCAACCGGCGCGCTGGGGACACGGGCAACGTCAACAATGCGGAAGTTGTTCGATTTCAGTCCGGCCGAAACCGCGGACTCCTTCATCTTCTCCATCAGTCCTTCATAGAGCGTGCGGTAGCTCTCGAGGTCCCGCTTCAAAATGCTGTACTCGATTGCGCTTTCGTTGAGTTTGTTCTCCTCCTGCTTCTGCTTTTCGAGAGCGTCGTGCAGCATGTTCTCGCGCTGCAACGCAGCCATATATTGTCCGCGGACCTTGCTCGCGACCTTTCTGGTCTCCAAAAGAATCTGAGCGTCGATTTCCTTGATCTGGCCGTTGAGCTGTGCCACCTTGGGATACGAGGGTCCAAACTGGGTGCTCAGTTCAGCCACCTGAATTTTGGCGTCGGCTTGCTTCGCACGGAGACTCTCGAGCAGCGCCGACGGGGACTGGTTGCCGCTTCCGGCGGTTTCCGGGACAGTGGCCGCGGACGCGATGGTGTCGGCATCGCCGGATTGAACCAGGCGGTACACGGATTCCTTGTCCATGCGCTCGGACTCAGCGGCGGTCAGCGCCTTATTTAATTCATCAAGCTTCGCGGTCGTGATGTTCTGCTTCTCGTCGATGCCCAGAATTTCATGCTCTTTCTGGTAGCGCACAAGTTTTTCCTGGGAGGTTTCGACCTTCATCTGCAAGTCCACGAGCTGCTTGGAAAGCCAGTCGGAGGCTTGCATGGTGGAGTCGAAGCGCGACTTGAAGTTGTTCTCCGTGTAGTCCTCCATCAGTTTATTGACCACGTTAGCGGCCAATTCCTTATCAGGACTGCGAAAGTGCACTTCGACGATGTGAGTGTTAGGAGCGAGTGTGACCTTAAGATTGCCTCGGAAACTAGCGAGCAGGCCGGTAGTTCGGGCGGGGTCGGCCTGGAGAGAATCGGGGGCAAGATCGAGCGAGGCGGGTGAAGGCGGGGTTTTTCCGCCGAATTCCGGCCGACGGTCGAGGCCCAGATCCTTGACTACCTGCAGGGCCAGAAGATCGCTCTGCAGAATCTTTACTTCGGTTTCGATTTCAGTTGGATCGTAGTAGTCGAGGTTAAAGGTCGGGGAATTGTTGAAATTGAGTCCGGGATCCGGCTTGTTGATCGCAATGCTGCCACTCGCCTCATACACCGGCGACATCTTGAGGCTGGCTATGGCGACTACCGAAACGATAGTAAACAGGCAGATGAGCACCGTCCATTTGCGCTTCAGTAGAACGCGCAGATGGTCACCGAGTGCCGACTCCTGAGAAGGAAGTTCGGGGTACATGCGGGGACCGGCCGATCTCCCAAAGTCCACGCCCGCCGGCTGCATTTCGCGAACGCTTGGGTTATTGGCCTGCACCAGCGGTCCGGAATCCATGAGTTCTCCTCAACAAGTTTCCAAAACCCTTCCGGCCCAAACAGGCTAGTCAGGCACACAAATATCCCAGGGAAGAAGCCGGCGATTCGATGGCTGGCTCACTGCCCCGGAGCTTCCACGCTTTTGTTTTCCAGTTTCGTCGATATTCTAGCATTGCTGGGCGAGAAACCATTGACCAATCTGGCAAGCGGACTAGCGCAACGACGTAAAAGTCACACACTGCACGCGAGTGTAAATCCCGAAGACCGATAACTGAGTCCAATTGTCGAAAGCTCCCACGTATGGAATTAGATCTCGACGATGTGCTCACACCCTGAACGCGTTCCAGGAGGCTCCGCTTCCCCAGATGCGGGGCGAGGCTGTAGGATGGACCTCGGAGCAACGCTTCGGCGCGGGCGGTTTGGTTTGAAGTGAGGCAAATGGGATGAACTGGTCAGAGCAGGTGGTTCTGGTCACGGGCGGAACCGGGTCTTTCGGGAAGAAGTTTGTGGAGATCATGCTGAGGGAATATCACCCCAAGCGGTTGGTGATCTTCAGCCGGGACGAGCTCAAGCAGCACGACATGCGAGCGTCGGGGATGGATCATCCCAGCCTGCGCTACTTCATTGGAGACGTGCGGGATGCGGGACGACTGGAGCGGGCTTTCGCGGGCGTGACGGTGGTGGTGCATGCGGCGGCGCTGAAGCAGGTTCCAGCCTGCGAGTACAACCCATTCGAAGCGATCCAGACCAACATCATGGGCGGCCGCAACGTGATTGATGCGGCTATCAATCAGGGCGTGCGGCGCGTGCTGGCGCTGAGCACCGACAAGGCTGTGAATCCCATCAACCTATACGGTGCAACGAAGCTTTGTGCCGAGAAGGTATTCGTGCAGGCCAATGCCTACGCCGGTTCTCAAGATACTCGTTTTGCCTGTGCGCGTTACGGCAACGTCGTGGGCAGCCGGGGCAGCGTTATACCAGTGTTTCTGGAGCAGCGGAAAACCGGCAGGATCACGATCACCGATCCACGGATGACCCGTTTCTGGATTACGCTCGATCGTGGCGTCAGATTCGTCATTCGATGCCTCGAGGAGATGCACGGCGGCGAGATCTTTGTTCCAAAGATTCCCAGCATGCGAATGGCCGACCTGGCCGAAACCATTGCACCGGGTTGCGAGATCGAGGTCATCGGCATCCGCCCTGGGGAGAAGTTGCACGAAGTGCTGGTCTCTGAAGATGAAGCTCGGAACACCGTCGAGGTCGAGGGTATGTACGTGATTCGGCCGTCTCACCCGTGGTGGAGCGGAGAGAATTGGGTGAATGGCCGTGCATTGCCCGAGGGCTTTCGCTACGCGAGCGATACCAACTCGAGTTGGCTTACGAACGATGAACTCCAGGAGTTGGTCTCGCACGCAAAATCGCCGGTTCCCGCCTAGTTGAGTCTTCGCGCCATAAGAGTTGAGGCAAAGATTACATGCACGTTTCGCCCACCAGCCAGGAAGTGCTCGCCATCGACGGGGGGAATCCGGTTCGCAAGACGCTCCTCCCCTACGGCCGCCAGTCCATTTCCGAAGAAGACATCCAAGCCGTCGGGGATGTACTGCGTTCCAGTTGGCTTACTACCGGGCCGAAAGTGGGGGAATTCGAGGAAGCGTTTGCGGCCCTGGTGGGGGCCAAGCATGCAGTGAGCTTTAGTTCGGGGACGGCGGCTCTACATGGTGCTGCTTTTGCTGCAGGTCTGAAACCGGGCGATGAAGCTATCACTACTCCCATGACGTTTGCGGCCACGGCGAACTGCGTGCTGTACCAGGGAGCGATGCCGGTTTTTGCGGACGTCTGTCCCGATACGCTCAATCTGGATCCGGAGAAAATCGTGGCGCGAATCACGCCACGCACCCGGGCTATGCTGCCCGTGGATTACGCAGGTCATCCGGCGGACTTGGATGCAATCATGGAACTTGCGGCGCGCCAAGGCGTGGTTGTGATCGAGGACGCGTGTCACGCGCTGGGCGCCGAGTATCGACAACGACGAACAGGCAGCATTGCCGACATGACCGTCTTTAGCTTTCACCCGGTGAAGCACGTAGCGACGGGAGAAGGTGGAATGGTGACCACGGACCTTCCGGATTGCGCCGAAGCGCTGCGCCGGTTTCGTAATCACGGCATCTCGAGTGATGCCAGGCAGCGGCAGAGCGAAGGACAATGGCACTACGAAATGGTATTGCTCGGTTTTAACTATCGGCTTACTGATATCGCCTGCGCCCTGGGGCTGTCACAACTGAAAAAGCTGGAGGCAAATCTTCTGCGAAGGCGAGAGATTGCGGCTCGCTATGCGGCCGCGTTTCGCGATCTTTCCGGGATGATCGCGCCGGCGGTACGGGCTGATGTGAATCCAGCGTGGCATCTCTATCCCATCCGGCTCAATCTCGAAAGGTTGAGCACGGGCCGAACGCAGGTTTTCCGGGCGCTGCGGGCGGAGAACATCGGGGTCAACGTTCACTATATTCCCGCGCATCTTCACCCTTACTATCGCGAGCGTTTCGGATATCGAGGAGGCGAGTATCCCGTCGCGGAGGATGCCTACGAACGTCTCATCAGCCTTCCGATGTTTCACGCCATGAGCGACCAGGATGTAGAAGATGTCATAGCAGCGGTGAAGAAGGTCGTGCAGGCGTTTGCGCTATGAACTCGGCGGCGGTCCCCTTTGAGCAATGTTCGATACTGGTCGCGGGCGCGGGTTCTATTGGGCGCCGTCACATCGGAAATCTGAAGAAGTTGGGTGTAACCCGGTTGGCAGCCTGCGACCCTCACCCCGAGCGGTTGGCGTACGTTTCGTCGGAATTCCAGGTGGAATGCTTCCCTACGCTGGAGGCCGGGCTGCAAGAGTTTCGGCCAAAGGCGGTCCTGATTTGCACTCCGCCCGTGCACCACGTTGCACAGGCGATGCAGGCGCTGCGCGCGTCTGCGCATCTGTTCGTCGAAAAACCTCTTTCTAATCGTCTGGATGGCGTGGAGGAACTCCGAGAGCAAGCGGCAAAATGCGGGGTCGTGGTTCAAGTAGGCTATAACCTGCGCTTCCATCCACCGATAGAGAGGTTGAAGGAACTGGTCGATTCAGCCGCCGTGGGGAAGATCCTTTGGGCACGCGTCGAATCAGGAAGCTACTTGCCCGATTGGCGTCCCTGGCAGGACTACCGGAAGAGCTATACAGCGCGCCGTGAACTGGGAGGCGGTATTTTGCTCGACGGGTCGCATGAGATTGATTATGTTACCTGGCTGTTCGGCGCGCCGCGGGAAGTGGCGTGCATGGCGGGTCGAGTGAGCCAGTTGGACGTGAATGTGGAGGACTGCGCCACCATTCTTCTTGGCTTTCCGGACGGAACGCGCGCCGATGTGCACGTCGACTTCATCCAGCGATCCTATTCCCGCAGTTGTACTCTGGTGGGGCCAGAAGGCAAGTTGTGCTGGAATTTCACCAGCAACGCGGTGCAGATTGAACGACCTGGCGGGCAAGTTGAAACCCAGAAGTTCGACAGCGAAGCGAACGGCATGTACGTGAATGAGATGGCGCACTTTCTCGAATGCGTGAAGACGGGTGCGCGTCCAAGGTTCGGATTGGAAGATGCGACCCTTACGTTACGCGTGGCTCTGGCTGCGCGCCGATCGGCCGAAGAAAGGACGTGGGTGACTCTTGCCTGAGAACCGCAAACCTGTAGCGGTGATTCCTGCTCGGGGCGGATCGAAACGTCTTCCGGGGAAGAACCTGCTTTCGTTTTTTGGTCATCCGATGATGGCCTACGGGATTTCGGCGGCGGTGAACAGCGGATTGTTTGAGAAGGTGATAGTGTCCTCCGACGACGCCGAGATCGGGCGTGTGGCGGAGTGGTATGGTGCGGAGTTCATCGAGCGCCCGCCAGAACTGGCAACGGACACGGCCAAGTCTATTGACGCCGTCACGCACTTTCTGAGACGGCTGGCTGCGACAGGGTCCTGCCCCGAGATTCTTTGCCAGGTCCTGCCTAACTGTCCTCTGGTCACCCGCGGCGACATCATCGAGCACGGGCGATTGTTTCGCGAGGCCGACCGTTCGTTTCAGATCTCCGTTGTGACCTATCGTTGCGTCTATCCCGAATGGGCTTTGGTGGAAGACGAGAAAGGCCATGGGCGCTGGAGGTTTGGTGCTGAGTTTCTGGTGCGGAGCCAGGAACTGGCGCGGAGTTTTTGTCCGACGGGGGCGGTGTGGTGGGCGAGGTGCGCGGAGCTGCTGGCGCAGAACACGTTCTATGGATCGCCGTATCACTTGACGGAGATCGATGCGAACCGGGGTGTGGACATCGACGACGAGGGAGACCTGCGGCTCGCGGAACTGCTGGTGCTGGGGCTGACCGCACGTGATGGCAGCTCTCCGTTGGAGCCGATGAAGGAAAGCTACTTCGCCCGGAGACAGTCTTGCGCGACCAAATGATTTGTACCATCCCGGCGCGTGGAGGCAGCAAGCGCCTGCCCCGCAAGAATGTGCGGGAGCTGGCGGGCAAGCCCTTGATTGCTTACTCGATTGAGGCTGCTCTGGAGACGCGGCTATTCGATCAGGTTTACGTTTGCACTGAGGATGCTGAAATTGCGCGGGTTGCAACGCAGTTCGGCGCCAACGTTCCGGAGCTTGTGCCCGGAGAACTCTGCGGGGATCTAGTCGCGTCGCACATCCCCTGCCAATATGTCGCGTCGCGACTCGCCGAAAATGGACAGATTGAGTCGCTATTGTGTCTGCAGCCAAGTTCTCCGCTGCGCAGCGCCCAGGACATCCGCGGTGCGGTCGATAAGTTTTCCAAGGGTCCGTTCGACTTCGTGGTCAGCGTCACGCCGGTGGATCCGCATGATTTTCATTGGGCGGTTGTGCCGGGGGAAGAAATGTATTGGAGAATGTTTTTTGGAACGCAATATCTGAAAGAGCGTCCGCTCTTGCCGCGAGTTTACCGGCCGAACGGATCGATTAAGGTTGCCAGGCTGAGCACGCTGGCAGCGACGGGGAACTTCTTTGGCGAACGGATGGGCGTAATCGAAACTCCAGTGGAACGGTCCGTACACGTCGCTATCGAGTTCGACCTGAAACTCTGTGAGACCATCTTGAAGGCATAGGGAACCACTCTGCACTTGCGTTTCCTCGCTCTCATCCGGGCAAATGAAGATTCTGCTCATACATCCCGAGGACGATCCCGAGACAGGTTCTTGGGCGAGTTCGCCTTGGGACCGAATCGTCGACCTTGGCTTGGGAGGTGTGAATAGCTACGCGCGTTGGTCGGGTCGATTCCACTGTCCGGTGACAACTCTCAATTCTCTGGGCAAGGGGTTCGCTGATTTCCGGTATATCCGCGACCTGCTGGGTATGGGATGCGGCAGGCTGGTTGACGAACATGGGCTGGACTGGTGGGAAATCATGTCGATTCTCCTGCACGGACAATTGGAGACGCTGCTCCTGCTGCAACGCTTTGCTCAGACCGCTAGCTCGGCCGATGAAGTGCATGTCTCACGCCCCGGTCTTTACGCCAACCTTCTGCAGTCTTTGTTGGTCAAGCCGATAAAGGTGTTTCCCTTGCGACGGAGCGCCCGAAAGGGCGGCTTGCGCCATTACGTTCGTGCTTTCAATAAACTTTCCGCATCTCAAGCGTCTGACGTTTTCTGGGATAGGTACGATCTAGGGCATCAATTTCGTGGGCGCCTGACCCGAAAACGCACGCCTTCCGTACGGCCGGTAGTCTTACTCCCCACGGCGTACATAAATGTGTCGCGAACCGGGATTGCCTATGCAAACACCTTTCCCGAGGAAGATTTTCTGCTGGTCGCGACCCGCCGAAGTGGCTGGATTCAGGATCCGCCCCCGAATGTAGCGGTCGCGTGGGTGTCATCGTACACCTCAGTGCAAAACCGCAG
The DNA here is from genome assembly GCA_035486795.1 of Candidatus Sulfotelmatobacter sp. Classification (GTDB taxonomy): domain Bacteria; phylum Acidobacteriota; class Terriglobia; order Terriglobales; family Acidobacteriaceae; genus Sulfotelmatobacter. The sequence goes on from DATHMS010000016.1 coordinate 106,757, forward strand.
CATCGAGAATGCGGATATGCAGAGCCGATGGCGATCTCTGCTGAACGAACTGGTAGGAGTGACGGAATTCGAGATCCTGAGCCGGTTGGGACAACTGGACGGTTTTCCGCGGCAGTTTCGCCATGGCCTCGAGCTTCGAGATGCCTGGCGAAATGTTCTCGATACCGAACCAGTTCAGGCCGTGCTCTGTGCGGACGACAGTAATCCGTACACACGGATTCCTCTACTCTTGGCGCAAGCGCGACGCCTGCCAAATATTGCCTGTCATCATGGCGCGTTGAACGGTCGTTACGTATTCAAGCGCAGTTATGCCGATCTCATCTGGGCGAAAGGGAAGATGGAGCAGGATTATCTGGTGCGGATGTGTGGAGTGCCTCGCGAGAAGGTTGAGATTGCCGCTCCGGGGTTGCCGGCGAATGGGAAGGAACTGACGAAGTCCAACGGTCCGACGTTCCGGCCGTATATTCTTTTTATCTCGGAAGTTGTCGATGTCGGGGGTGGGCGCCCGGAGGAGTTTTACCGGGACGTTCTGCCTCCACTCGCAGACCTTGCGACGGCCACAGGACGCACATTGATCGTGAAGCTGCATCCAGCGGAAAGCGAACGCGAACGTGCCAGCATTCTCGATCGAGTACTCTCGGCCGAGCAGAAGATCTCCACTTCTATCATTAGTGGCCCGCTCACTGACGATCTTCTGGCCAAGGCATGGTTTGGCATCACCATACTTTCCACGGTAGCGATTGAATGCGCCATCCGGGGGATTCCGTGTTTTCTGTGCAAGTGGTTGGAGTCCTGGCCGTACGGATATGTGGAACAATTCATTCGCTTCGGGATCGGTATCGGCCTGAACGATCCGAGTGAGATCGGCAAGATTCCGGAGTATCTCGAGCAGCATCGGCCTGGAGCAGACATTCTCGAGAATTGTTGGCAACCCGCTGCCGCGGGACGGTTGCGCGAGCTGCTTACCACATGGCGGAATGCGCACACGATGGCAGTCCATTGAGCCGGGGAGGGGATGGGCGGAGCAAAGTTGTGGGTCAAGGGACGCTCTTAGTGCGGGCAGATGCCAGCGTAGCAATGGGCACGGGACATGCCATGCGATGTTTCGCCCTGGCGCAGGCTTGGCAGGATGCTGGCGGTCACGCGATTTTTGCCATGGCCCAGGCCAGGCCCGCGATAAGGGAACGCCTGCAGCGTGAGAGCATGGAAGTGGCGCGGCTGAAGGCTAAGCCGGGTTCGGCGGACGATGCACAAGAGAGTATTGTGCTTGCCCGAGGGGAAAAGGCCTGCTGGGTGGTGGTGGATGGCTATTGTTTCGGCGCGGACTACCAGGCCGCATTGAAACAGGCTGGACTGAAAGTATTGTTCATCGACGACAACGGCCACGCGGGACACTACTCAGCAGATCTCGTGCTGAATCAGAACGCGCACGCCAACGAAGCTCTTTATCCAAGTCGAGATGCGTCCACCCGCCTGTTGTTGGGTCCGCGTTTTGCGATGCTGCGGCGGGATTTCACCGAATGGCGTAAATGGAAGCGGGAAACGCAGACTACGGCGCGAAAAGTGTTAGTGACGATGGGAGGCAGCGATCCAGACAACGTGACCGAGCGGGTCGTACAGGCGATACTGCCGGTGGCCGATGTCAATGCGACAGTGGTCGTCGGCGGAAGCAATCCACATCTGCCGAAACTACGAGCCCTTGTCGTCGGTGCCCAGAGGGATGTGAATTTAGTCGACAACGTGACGAACATGCCCGAACTGATGTCGAACTCGGATGTCGCCATTTCAGCAGCGGGCACTACAAGCTTGGAGATGTGCTTCCTGGGTTTACCAGCGTTGCTGATCGTGTTAGCGGACAACCAGCGCGCGGCTGCGGAAGAATTGAGCCGCCGCGGAGCCGCGATCAATCTGGGGGAAGGAGCGCAAGCCAGCCTGGGCGTGGTTTCGGAACATTTGGTCCGCCTGCTGGCGTCGCCGGAAAGGCGCAAGACCATGTCAGAAACAGGGAGGAAGTTGGTGGATGGTCTGGGTGCCGAGCGGGTGGTGGCGGAGCTAAATGACAATGGAGGACAGAATGAGTAGCGTGAAACAAGCCGACAGTATTCGCGCCTTTTGGAACAGCCGCGCCGGCTTGGGGAAGTGGGCGGGGACGCAAGACCTGATCGCGAAGGAACTAGAGCTAAAGACAATCTCCGAGTTTGTGCGGCCCGGCATGAAGGTGCTTGACGCGGGCTGCGGTAACGGAATTGCGGCCATCGAAATCGCGCGCCGCTTTCAAGTCGATATCACGGCCATCGACTATGCGGCCGACATGGTCAGGGCAGCTGCCGAAACTGCTGCTACGGTACCTCTGGTCGGCACCATACAGTTTAAGGAAGGTGATGTGACCAACCTTAACGGTCTACCCGGAGACTTCGACCTCATCTATACGGAGAGGGTGATTATCAATCTGCCGGACTGGGAAACTCAGAAGAAAGCAATCACCGGATTGGTCAGTCAGTTGCGGGTGGGTGGGGTGTATGCGATGCTCGAAAATAGTCAGGATGGACTGGACAAGATCAACCTGCTCCGGCAACAGGTTGGGCTGCAGCCAGTGAAAGCTCCGTGGCACAATCGCTACCTTAAGGATTCGGAATTGCAGACCTTCAGCGTCCCCGGCGTCGTGCTGGAAAAGGTAATCTTCCACAGTTCTACTTATTATTTTCTGAGCAGGGTGGTGAATGCTTGGCTCGCGGCGCAGGAGGGAAAGGAACCGGACTATGACTCCCCGGTGAACGAATTGGCACTGCGGCTTCCTGCCATCGGAGATCTGGGGCAGGGGAAAGTTTGGGTATGGAAACGACTGGCCTCGAACTGACGATTGACGGTGTAGTGCGCAATCGAGTTGTCGGTCCCGCGCATCCCGCTTACATCATCGCCGAGCTTTCCGCCAACCATAATCAGGACTTCGATCAGGCTGTCCGTATCGTTAAAGCGGCCAAGGAGGCGGGCGCCGATGCTGTCAAATTGCAGACCTACACGGCGGATACCATTACCATCGCCAGTGATCGGGAAGAATTTCGCATCAGTGGCGGCACGCTGTGGGACGGGCGCAACCTTCACGATCTGTACGGCGAGGCCTCCACTCCCTGGGAATGGCACTCGACACTGAAGAAGGTCGCGAACGACCTGGGGATGGATTTGTTTTCGAGCGCCTTTGATGCTACCGCCGTGGACTTTCTCGAGAAGATGGGCGTGCCGGCGCACAAAGTGGCTTCGTTCGAACTGGTAGACATTCCTCTTATCCAGCGCATGGCACGCACCGGCAAGCCGTTGATTATGTCGACGGGCATGGCGTCACTTGAGGAGATCGAGGAGGCATTGCAGAGTGCTCGCGAAGCAGGCTCTACGCAGATTGCGCTGCTGAAGTGCACCAGCGCTTATCCCGCTCCTGCCGAGGAGATGAACTTACGCACGATTCCGGAAATGTCGCGGAGATTCGGGGCGCCAGTGGGTTTGTCCGACCATACGATGGGAATCGCTGCCCCCGTAACCGCAATTGCGCTGGGGGCTTGCATCATCGAGAAGCATTTGACGTTATCGCGCGCGACTCCGGGACCGGATAGCGGGTTCTCTCTGGAGCCGCACGAATTCAAAGCCATGGTGGAAGCGGTGCGGACGGCGGAGAAGGCTCTGGGAGAAGTGCATTTCGGCTTGAGCGAGAAGGAAAAATCTTTGCGCGTCTTTCGCCGATCGCTGTTCGTGGTGCAGGATGTGAAACGCGGCGAGACGTTTACCGCCGCTAACGTTCGCTCGATCAGGCCCGGGTACGGACTGCACACCCGCCATTTGGCCGGGGTTCTAGGAAAACGGGCGGTCCGCGACATCGAACGGGGCACGCCTCTAAGCTGGGATTTGGTCGTCAATTCATGAGCCTGGCCTGTCCCCTTCTGAAGAGAGTAAAGAGAAATTGAGTCTGCGCATCGTTGTGCATAGGAAGATTCCTGAAGATACGAATCTGCGGCGTCAGTGGAACGACGTGGTGCTGCAGATGGAGCGACCGGAAGTGTTTTACACCTGGGAGTGGGCGCTGGCGATGCAGGCTGCGTATCAAGCTTCTCTTACTCCGTTGTTGTTCTTAGGTTATGACGGAGACGACTTGATCGGGGTGGCAGCGCTGGCAACCGATGCCACGAAGAAAAACGTAAGTTTTCTTGCGGGCACGACCGCCGACTATTGCGAGTTTCTGACTGAGCCGCGCCGGCGCGCCGAGTTCGTCGATGCTGTCTTTGCGGAACTCGGAAAGAAGAATGCCAGCTTCGTGGCGCTGCCGAGTCTCCTGGCAGACTCAGCGACTTCGGCCGCACTTCAGGCTGCGGCCGGGAAACATGGCTTTCACGTTTACATGCGGCCGGCATGCGTGTGCGTTCAGGTGGAACTGGGTTCGGGAGAAGAGCGACAGGCGATCAAGAGTGCGCTGGCGGGCAAGAAAAAGCTTCGCCGTTACCTCCGAGCTATGGAGCGCGAAGGTCCGGTGACATTCTCTCATCTGCGGTCTCCAGGCCAAATTCAGGCGGCCTTGCCGGAATTCATCAATGCTCACTCGGCACGCTTCCGAGCGACACAGCGCGTTAGCTTTCTCTCCACGCCCGAACGCCGGTTCTTTCTTGAGGAACTCGTAAGGCGATTTTCTGACACTGAGGTCGTGACCTTGAGCATGTTGATGATCGGAGACTGGCCCGTTGCGTGGAATTATGGGTTTCAATTTCATGGAAGTTGGTTTTGGTATCAGCCAACCTTTGACAGGCGTCAGGAAGAGAATTCCCCCGGACAGTGCCTGCTCTCGAGGATTATTACGGACGCCTGTGACATTGACGGAATGAGGATGGTTGACCTGGGACTCGGTGCGGAAGGCTACAAAGAGCGATTTGCGAACCGCTCGTGCCAGACGGTCGACTTTACGATGACGAAATCCTGGAGCCGCCATTTGCGAGAAGTCGTAAGGTATCGCGCGGCCAGCGCGTTGAAACAGTCGCCCAAGTTCGAGTCAGCGGTCCGCCGTATACTGCGCCGATTGCGGACGCCGAGAGAAGCCGCACCTCGAGCCAAGGGTTAACGGGAATGGAATGAGCAAAGCGCCGCGATTTACCACGATCTTCACGCCGTCCCATGCCGACGCGGCCTACACCAATGCTCAGCAACTGACGGTGAAAGAAATTGTGGCCCGGCTTCCGCCGGAGCGCTTTCGTGTGGCCATGTTCTCGGGAGAGCAACCTGATCCCCGGATAGCCGCGCGCCCCAACACGCTGCTCATTCCCGCGCGTCCGCACGGAAACACGGGGCGATTCCTGACACGTTTGCTGCTGGCGCGACCCGACATTTATTTCTATCCGCGGTTCGGGCCCGTGGATAACATCTTCTTTTCTCTGCGCCGCAAGCTTCGATTGAAAGTCGCCGTGGTCACCCACATAGTGATGATCATGAATGAATCGACTGCCAAGATCACAGCTCGCTCCATTCGCGAGGCAGACGCAGTTTTTGCCAACTCCCGATACGTGGCTGAAACCGTGTACAGCCGATTCGGAATTGAGGCGGGGACGATTCACAATGGGATCGACCGCCGGTTCTTCTTTCCACGCGAATCGGAATCGGCGCTGCCAGCCCCGCTCGTCGTGTTCTACGCCGGATCCTTTCAGGCACGGAAGCGAGTGGAACTGATCATCCAGCAAGCGGCCTGTCATCCTCAGGTTCAGTTTCGTTTGGCCGGACGAGGAGAGACGGAGCCATCCTGCCGTGCCCTCGCACAGCAACTCAACTGCCGCAACGTCGAATTCGTCGGCCATTTAACGCCCGAGGAACTCGGTGCCGAAATGCGCAGGGCCGACTTATTCCTGTTCCCAAGCATTCTGGAGGGCCATCCTCAGGTGCTTGGGCAAGCTGGCGCGTGCGGCCTGCCAAGTATCGCGATGAATCTGTACCGACCCGACTACGTGCTGAATGGAGAGAGTGGGTTCTTGGTAGAATCGGAAGCTGAATTGGCTGAGAAGCTGGAACTGCTGTTGCGGGACGCGGATTTGAGGCGCTCGATGTCGCGGGTGGCTGCGTTGCATGCCCTGAACTTTGACTGGGATCGCATCGCTCTGCAATGGCAGGAAGTGTTCGAGGCCGTGACCGCAAAGCGCTAGATCCCTCCGAATGTGTGGAATTTACGGCATCTTTGACCCGAACGAACCATTAGGCGAGAGCTATCTTGCCTGGGCCGGGCGCGCCCAGAGTCTACTTGCTCACCGCGGACCCGATGGTCACCGGCAACAGCTATTCCTTGACAATCACTGCCTCCTGGGCCACAACCGCCTTTCCATCATCGACCTTGAAGGAGGCGCACAACCGCTGGCGAACGAAGATCAGTCAGTGTGGGTGGTGTGCAACGGAGAAATCTACAACTACATCGAGCTGCGGGAAAAACTGATCGCGGCTGGGCACCAGTTTCGCACGCAGAGTGACTGCGAAGTCTTGGTCCACATTTTCGAAGACAAGGGAAAGGAACTGCTTACCGATCTGGAGGGAATGTTTGCCTTTGCTCTCTTCGATACGCGGAGGGGAGAGCTGTTTCTGGCTCGCGACCGCTTCGGGGAGAAGCCGCTTTACTGGTCTCGCTTGGCTGGCGGCGGGCTCGCGTTTGCTTCGGAGATGAAGGCTCTGCTGGCGCTGCCGGGGGTCGACCGGCGACTGGACGTTGCTGCGATTGCTCAGTTCATGGCCTCGCGATACGTTCCCGCACCCCGCACACACGTGCAAGGGGTTCGGAAGCTCCAGGCGGGCCAGGCGATCAGTCTCGGACGCAGCACCGGCCTCGCCAGCATGCGGTTCTGGTCTCCAGAGCTGTCCATGAACAGCAATGGAAATGTCCGCGTCCTGTCGATCGAGGAGGCAGTGGAAGGTATCCGCGAGCGCGTGCGACAGGCGGTGCGCATTCGCCTGCGCAGTGATGTCCCGGTCGGCGCGTTTCTTTCGGGTGGCATCGACTCCACGGCCATAGCTTGCGCAGTCAGAGAACTTCTACCTTCAGCGCGATTCAGCACGTTTTGCGCATCCTTCGATGACAGGCAGCTCGACGAGGCTCCCTTTGCCCGGCAGGTCGCCAAGCAGCTCGAATCCAATCATCATGAGGTTCATTTTTCGTCGCGCGAGCTGCTGCCACTCTTTGAGGATCTCATCGATCACTACGACGAGCCGTTTGCGGACGTTTCCATGTTTCCCACCTTCGCGGTCTGCCGCGCCGCTCGCCAGGATTGCAAGGTGATGCTCTCAGGCGACGGCGGGGACGAGTGTTTTGCCGGCTACCGGCGGGTGTTCGCCTATTACCGCTGGCACCACTTACGCCGTTCGCCCGGCGTAAATTTCCTGGCGGCGAGAGCCTTTCGGCATTCGCACGATGGACAGAGAGGCCGCGGTTTGCTTAATTTTCTTCGTCAAGACGACTGGCAGCTTCTTCGCGCTGGCCACAACGAGACGTTAGCGAACTGGTTTCTTCCTCCGCATCGGGAAGAGGCGCTGTCCGGCCTGGCAGATCTGGAAACTGCCGACCGACACCACGCTCGCCTGCCTTACCCGCTTTCGGAGATGGAAGCGACCTGGTCTGGATATCTTCCGGAACAGATTCTAGTAAAGGTGGATCGAGCCAGCATGTACAGTGCTCTCGAATGCCGGGCGCCGTTTCTCGACTCGAGTCTATTTCAGTTCGTCACTCACTTGCCTCTGCACTACCAGTTTTCTCATGGACAGGGGAAGGCTTTGCTTCGTAGAGCGCTTCCGGCATGGGTTCCGCCGGAAATTCGCTGGCGCGAGAAGCAAGGGTTCACGCCTCCGCTGGCGGCTTGGCTCCGGGCGGAACTTCGCGAAAGCATGGAAAATGCTCTTACGCAGTATCCCGCTGCTCTGCAGTCAATTCTCGATCCTGCGCCGGCCCGCCAGCTTTTCGCCCAACATCTGGCCGGCGCCGACTGCAGCGACCAGCTTTTTCGGTGGATGGTTCTGATCCGGCGCGCCGGACAACTCTGACCAACGGCTAAGTCTTTTCAACCTATGCGGCTGGCGCGTGTAATCAATAATTCGGCTGCCCTGCTGGCGCTCGATATTCTGAGCAAAGCCATGCCACTCGTTGTGTTTCCAGTGATGGTGCGCGCGCTGGGCCCAACGGCTTACGGCAAGGTAGGTTTCGCCACTGCCGTGGCGGGATTCTTCGGCTTGCTGGCCTCTCCCGGCTTTACTACCTACGCCGCCCGGGAAGCGGCGAAGGATGAGAGCCGGGTCAGTTTTCTCGTCCAGCATGTGCTCGGGGCAAGAATTGCATTTGGTGTGTTCTCCTATGCGCTGCTCGTCGCATTCGCGCTGATATTCGCTCCTCGCGACTTCATGACCCGCCTGCTGATCGTCCTTTCAGGTCTGGTCTTCCTGGTGAGCAGCGTGGACGTGCAATGGGTATTCACGGCGCGTTCCCGGATGTGGATGGTCGCCTTGCGCGGCACCCTGGGCCAGTTGATTTATGGCGGGCTCATCCTTCTATTCATACGGCGCCCCTCCGATGCGTGGGTAGTGCCAGTTGCTGGTGTTCTCTCGTTGCTTGCAGGAACCTTGCTCATCTGGCTGCCGGCCCGTCGCGAATACCACATTCCCTGGCCGGTCATTTCTCCTGCGGTTTGGCGCAGTTTTCTTCCCATATGCCTGATCATGGGTTTCGCCAGCATGATGTCGATGATTTACGACCAGATCGATACGGTGATGCTGCGTTATATGCGCAGCGAGAATGAATTGGGCCTTTACGTCGCCAGCTACAGCATGATGACGATCTCCATGTCATTCGTCGTGATTCTGGGTCAGGTCTTTTTCCCATTGCTTTCGCAGACGACCGGCAGGGACCATGAGAATGAACAGCGGTACCTGGGTTGGCTGGGGCAGGCTAGCGTGGGTCTGGCGCTTCCCATCGCCACGGGAGGCTTCATCCTGGCGGAGCCGCTCACGCGGTTTGTTTTGGGCGCACAATATGCAGGAACGGCAACGCTTTTTCGCTGGCTGACGCTGACCATCATCGCCGGCTCACTGGCCAGTTACTTCGGCTCTCAACTGATCCCGATCGCGCGGGAGAGAAAGTATCTGGCTGCCGTGGTCGCGGGGGCAGTCGTGAACGTGGTCTTGAATCTGTTTCTGATTCCCCGCTACGGCGCGCTTGCTGCCGTTTTCACCACTGTGATCAGTCAGGCAGTCGTGGCGTCCATGAACTACTATTTTGTTCGGGACCTGCCCCGGCCGAGTTTGCGAGGAGCCCTGGGACTCTCGGTGATCGCGTCCAGTATTATGGCGGCGGCGCTGTTGGCGGCCGGCTCTGTTTTCCCGCTGCACGTAGTGGTTCAGGTCGCACTGGGTGCCGTTGTCTATTTTGCTATCTACTGGGCTGGCCGGGCACTCAGGAATCGACTGCAGATTTGATCGGGTGAACCGGTGAGCGGCACGCCCAAGGTGGATGCGCTAAAATCTCAGTCTTCAGGTGTGGAGGATCAGGATGAAGACCCCGCTTACGGGGAACGTCGCAACTCGCCTTCCTGCCTCGAACCAGGAGTGGCAGGCTTGGGGCGAGAAAGACCCACTTTTCGGCGTACTTCCGGAGTCCGGAAGAGAACGTGACGGAGCCACTCCCTGGACAGACGCCGATTTTTACCAGACTGGCGGCGGCGACTGGGAAGAGTTCATGCAACGCTGGCAACGTTACGGTGTCGAGCGCGAGAGCTGCGTTGAAATCGGATGCGGCGCGGGACGGCTAACGCGACACATTGCGCAGGACTTTGCGGAGGTGCATGCCCTTGATGTTGCCGAGGGCATGATCAACTATGCTCGGCAACATGTGGGCCCGAACGTCAATCTGCACGTGACCGATGGCATCTCGCTTCCCGTCCCAGACGCCAGTGTGACTGGGGTGTTCTCTGTAATTGTGTTCCTGCACTTTGACCGGATTGAGCACGCATCCGCGTACTTCCGCGAAATGGCGCGCGCGTTAAAGCCGGGCGGCACCATCATGATCCAGATGCCGCTGCACCAGTGGCCTGCGAATCTTAAGCCGGCTGTACGCGGCCTTTTTGCGGGGGCACACAGGGCCTACATGACGCTGCGGCGGACTAAGGGCTGGTATCACCGGTTCCGGTTGTCGCGGCACCAGTGGAGCCCGTTCATGCAGAGCATTACCTACGACGCCGCCTGGGTGCGCGACACTTTGAGTTCCCTCGGCTTCCGGGACATTGAAACGTGCTCCTTCGAGGTAAGCCGTGGTGGCGGCGCTTATTCCTGGGTCTTTGCTCGAAAGGCTTCGCAGGCGTGACCTCAACTCCGAATCGTTTATTGGTCACGGGAGGAGCCGGGTTCATCGGTTCCCACATCTCTGAGGCCCTTCTCCGGCGTGGTTTGCAGCTCACGGTCGTCGACAATCTCGATGACTTTTACTCACCTGCTGCCAAGCGAGCCAATCTGGAAGAGGTGCGGAAGGCGGGTAGCTTTTGCTTCCGCGAACTCGACTTGTGCGACTTCAGCGGACTTAAAGAAGCCATCGCCAGTTCGCGGCCTGACACTGTTATTCATCTGGCCGCGCGGGCCGGGGTGAGGCCATCGATCGAAAACCCGCAGCTCTACGAGCGTGTGAACGTGGCGGGTACCGTGAATCTTCTCGAGTTAGCCCGGGAACTCGGTGTCAAGCGTTTCATCTTCGGGTCGTCGAGTTCTGTATATGGCGTCACCAACCGGATTCCTTTCGCGGAAGACGATCCCTGCTTGCGTCCGATTTCTCCCTACGCGGCCACCAAACTTGCGGGAGAATTCCTCTGTCACACCTACGCTCATCTGTACGGCCTTTCGACGGTTTGCCTGCGGTTCTTCACGGTGTATGGACCGCGCCAGCGCCCCGACCTGGCGATCAGGAAGTTCACGGCCCTGATGGAGTCCGGCCAGCCGATCCCCGTATTCGGGGACGGTTCCATAGGGCGGGACTATACCTACGTGGATGACATCGTGTCCGGAGTGCTGGCGGCCCTGGACTATGAATTCCCGCCAGGAGGGACGCCATTCGACATATTTAATCTGGGCAATTCGCACCCGGTCTCGCTGAACCAGTTAATCGAAACCCTGGAGCGTGTCACGGGCCGGGTCGCGATTCGCGATCATAGGGCTTTGCAGCCCGGTGATGTGCCCATCACGTGGGCGAATATAGACAAGGCCGCGCAGATGCTGGGTTACCGACCAGCCACGGCACTGGAGCAAGGTCTTGAGAAGTTTGTCCACTGGTTTCGGAATGCGCGAGCGTGATGGGAAGGGAAGTGTGGGCGACGTCAGAAATATCATTCAAGATCGCTGACTCCATGACACGCGGTTCAAAACGACGAAAAGTGACGGTCGCGGTTCTGCTCTCGAGTCGGGAAAAGTTCAGCGCCTATTACGGAGGCGCATTGGCGCGCTGGACGTTCGAGGTGTACAGCCGGCTGGGGAACGACCTCGATGTCACGGTATTTGGTTATCCGACCGCCGCCGAGGACCTATATCCGCTGCCTCATGCAACCAGTTCCGCCTGGAGGCTCTGCGACCTTATATCCCAGATTCCGGGCGCTCGCCGGTATGAGGAAAACTTATGGCTGCGAGCCCTCTTCTCCAGGCTTCGAGCATTTGACGTCATACACATTCACAATCGGCCGCAATGGGTGAAAGTGCTCCGTGATTTAGGCTACGAAGGCACAATCGTCTTGCATCTTCAAAACGATCACCTGGGACACTGGACCGCAAGTATGCTGGACGAACTCGCCGGACGTCTGGAGCTTGTTGCCGTCTGTAGCAAATACCTGCGTGACACATTCGCAGCGAAGTCTACCTTGCTGGCCGCGAAGACGAGAGTGGTTCCCAACGGCGTGAACACCGATTTATTTTTTCCGCGTGAACAGGTGCGTGAACCCAAGACGATTTTCTTCGTCGGGAGACTTCACCCCGAGAAAGGGGTGTTGCAACTGGTGCAAGCCTATTCTCGGGTTTTGAAAGTTCACCCGGATGCGAAACTCGTGATCGGCGGCAGCACTGGGTTCGGGGATCATATGATCACGCCTTACGTTCGCGAAGTGGAAGCGCTGGCCAGCTCGATAATGAAGAACCACCCGGGAAGCGTGCATTTCACCGGGTATCTCCACCATGATCGGGATTTGCCCGCCTGGTTTCAGAGAGCGACCTTCTTCACCTCGCCGTCAATCTTCCAGGAGCCGTTTGGCCTGGTGAACGCCGAAGCCATGGCCTGTGAGACTCCGGTCATCGGATCGCGACGAGGTGGAATACCGGAAATCCTGGGAGACACCGGTCTCTTGATTGATCCTGAAGACATCGAAGGTTTCGGGGATGCGATGTGCATGCTGCTGGGCGATCCGGAGTACACGGTAAAATTAGGAAACGCCGCATATCAGCGCTGCCGCGAAATGTTCGATTGGCAGGTCGTGGCTCAACAGTGGAATTCCCTGATGCAAAGCTGCGGAAAAGCCCGTGCTGAGCTGGACTTACACGCGGTTTAAATGTTCCACCAGCTAATTTTCGCAAAAGGTGGCGGCACCACGCCCAGTTTGCCAGACAAAGTTTGTAACCTCGGATGCACATACTGACTCTGACACCTTTCTACCCGACGGCCGAAGATAATGCTTCCGGCTGTTTCATTGCCGAGTCCGTGGGCGAACTGGTGCAGCAGGGAATTACTTCGTCGGTCATCGCGGTTCATCCAATGCACCGCCCGCGCCCTGGATGCGATCCGAAGTTCCCTCCCGTAACGTGGAAGAAATACTTCTCTCTTCCCGGGAATCCAGGACTATCCAGTGCGGGACGATTCCTGCATGCAGCTTTGAAATCCCGCGTGCAGCAGGTCCACACACAGCAACCACTCAGTCTGATCCATGCGCATGCTGCCCTGCCGTGTGGACAAGCGGCGATGCTGCTGGCGAGAGATCTAGGCATTCCTTTTGTCGTGACTGTGCACGGGCTTGACGCCTATTCCTCTCGCCAAGTGCCCGGCTGGTTTGGACGCCGTTGCGCTGAAGCTTGCGCGGATGTCTACGGCGCCGCGGGCCGGGTGATCTGCATCAGCGAGCAAGTTGCGCGGCGCGTCCGCGAAAGGGTGGGCGACACTGCCAGCATCAGCGTCGTATACAACGGCGTAGATCCATCGCTTTTTAGCCCAGCGTTCAGTCCAGGGCCTAGTCCAGGGTTCAATGGGAAGAGCGACTCTGCATCGGAGAGCGTCGTGATCCTGAGCGTCGGAAACCTGATCCCGATAAAGGGACACGAATTTCTTCTCAGGTCGGTCGCAGCTGTCGCGGCGAACCATCCCCAGGTTCAATGCAAGATCATTGGAGATGGTGCGGAGCGCGCTCGACTGCAGCAACTGGCGCGGGAGCTGGGCATCGAAGACCGAGTTCACTTCCTGGGACGCAGGCCACGCTCGGAAGTGGCCGACGCCATGAGGGAGTGTGCGCTCTTCGCATTGCCCAGCTGGTACGAAGGGCTCGGCTGCGTGTATCTGGAAGCCATGTCAGCCCAGCGTCCCACGATTGGCTGTCGCGGCCAGGGAATCGAGGAGGTCATCCGCCACCGAGAGAATGGCTGGTTGACTGAGCCGAAAGATCTCAGCAGCCTGACGGCTGCACTGCAGGCGTTGCTTTCCGACCAGCCTCTGCGAGAAAAGCTTGGCCGCAACGGCCGGCAAACCATCCTGCAAGACTACACCCTGGCACACCAGGCAGGGCGACTGTTATCAATCTACCAGGAGTGCCTGGTATGAAGCCGCGTGTGGTGATCACGACAGAGATCATTTCTCCGTATCGCATCCCCGTGTTTAACGTTCTGGCGGAGCATCCGGATGTCGATCTGCACGTGATCTTCCTGGCTGAGACTGACTCCAGCATGCGGCGATGGAAGGTCTACAAAGATGAGATCCACTTTTCCTACGAAGTCTTGCCGCACTGGCGAAGTCGGGTGGCAGGATATAACGTTCTGCTGAATCGTGGTGTGGCATCGGCGCTTGAACGGGCACACCCCGACGTTATCGTTTGCGGCGGGTACGGGTACCCGGCGAGCTGGCAAGTGCTGGGTTGGGCCCGACGGCACAAGCGACCCATGTTTTTGTGGTCAGAAAGTAATCAGCAGGATCAGCGGCGTGGGATGCCACACGTGGAAATGCTGAAGCGACGCTTCATCAGAGCGTGCAGTGGGTTTGTGGTCCCCGGCAAATCGGCCGCTGCCTATGTGGAAACATTCGGCGTGCCGCGCGAAAGAATTTTCGTCGCGCCGAACGCGGTCGACAACCCATTCTTCTCACACCAGGCATCAGCGGCGAGAAGTCGTGCGGCGGAGATGCGCCGTCAGTTCGGCTTACCCGAGCGCTATTTTCTTTGCGTCAGCCGCCTCATTTTCGCCAAGGGAGTGTTTGACTTGATGGAAGCCTATTCGCGTCTGGCACCGGAGCTGCGCGCCAGCTCGGAACTGCTCTTTGTGGGCGACGGCGTCGAGCAATCTGCCCTTGAAGCGCGCGCCGCTGCGATCCATCCGGGTAAAGTCCGGTTCACCGGATTTGCCCACCGCGAACAACTACCCGTCTATTACGCTTTGGCAGAGGCACTTGTATTTCCCACCCACTCCGACACCTGGGGACTTGTGGTCAACGAGGCCATGGCCTGCGGCATCCCCATCGTGGTTAGCGACGCTGCCGGATGCGTGCCAGATCTGGTTGAGGATGGCTGGAATGGCTATGTTGTTCCCAAGCAGGTGCCCGAGAAGCTTTCCGAGGCGCTGGCGAAAATTGCTCGTGCAACTGATCTAAACGCGGCGATGGGGGCGCACAGCGCGCAACGCGTAGAGAAGAATTCACCCCATGCCTGCGCTGCCGGGTTCGTGGATGCTGTGAATGCGGCCATTGTGAATGCCTCGGGCTTGCCTCGCGCGAATGGGCGAGCGCAGTGCTAGGGTAATATAGGGTTTCTCGGGAGTGTGGTGCATCCGGGAATCAGCGGCCCGCGTGCAGGTTGAGTTTCCAATATGATTGCAAACTCCAAGAACATCAAGATTTTCCCCCTGATCGCGGCGGCCTCCGTACTGTTCCTGTTCTATTTGTCGGTGAAGCGTCCTTATTTGTTTGGCGAGTCCAATCTGGTTGCTCTCATGGTCATCGTGGCTGTGGGCTTAATTGCTTCTCAGTACGAGACCCATTTTTGGATGTTGATGATCGCTGTTTTCCTCTGGGCTGGTTCTGCATTTCCCCTGGCCAGCGCCATGAACGTATTTCGCTGGGTTGTGCTTGGCGCGGGCGCCTTCCTGGCTCTTGGTTACTACGTCCGGAAAAAGAACAGGATTCCTTTCAATCATCTCCACCTACTGGGAATGTTTGCGGTGGTTGCCGCATTCGCGTCCGCAATTGTTTCGGTAAATCCACTTCTGACTCTTTTGAAGGCTCTGAGTCTGGCCGCTCTCTTTCTCTATGGCTCCATTGGAGCGCGAATTTTCTGGTCAAGAAATCCCGAGTCTTTTGTCCGGAAACTGGTGCTCATAGCGGAAGGTATGGTTTATTTCACGGGCATTTGCTACTTGGCTTCTTTCGAGGTTTGGGGCAATCCCAATTCGCTGGGATTGATCATGGGGTGTATTTGCTGGCCGGTATTGCTGTGGCGGCTCATACTTCCCGCTAGCCGCCGGAAATCTCCCCGTCACTTCATCGCCCTATGCGTATGCGGCGCGCTCCTGGTTCTCAGCCTCTCTCGGGCATCCATGACCGCGGCAGCCGTGACTTCGATGTTCTTGCTGGTGGGCGCGAAGCGGTATCGAATGCTGCTGGTAGGCGTGAGCCTGTTTGCGGCGATCTTGCTTAACATGTTTCTGGTCGCGCCGCAACGCTTTGAGAGTGCCTCCGAGGGGTTGATGTATAAGAAGGGCGAGTCCGGAAATCTCTTGGATTCGCGCCAAAAACCCTGGGAAAGAAGTGTGGCCACTTTTAGGGAGCACCCCTGGCTTGGGCTGGGATTTGGCGCCGCCGACAACAGCACCGAGTCACGCTTCACTTTCGCGACTCAAGGTTATTTAAACCGGGAGCGCGGCAGCAGCTATCTCACCATGCTGGAGACTACTGGGATCATCGGTACTCTCTTTTTCGCACTTCTGATTCTGGCTATTATCCGCGAAATCTGGAGAGTATTCTCATGGTTGCGACGCACTGGGAAAGTGAACCAACCCGCTGTGGTTGCGGCGTCGATTATACTGGGCGGCCTGGTGAATGCGGGCTTTGAGGACTGGATGCTTGCTGTGGGTTACTACATGTCCGTGATTTTCTGGATCCTTGCCTTCTCCCTGCGCGATTGGATGGCCTGTCCGCCCTGGCCGGAAGCGCGCGCAATGGAAAGAATTGACCGCCCCCTCGTTCACGGGTCTATGGCCCTGCGGTGACAATAGGTTCAGAGGACTGGCTTACTTGAATCCTCGACGCAACTTGGAGTGTGCGCGACCTGGTGGACCGGAATCTACATACATGAAACAAACGGTCTGGAGCGTCACAAAACGAAATCGTTGGTCCGATCCTCCCGCTCGGGTTTTTCCCGCTCTGCGATGATTCAGCTCTTTGTTGATGCCTCGGCCGCCAGCTCTGGAAGCGGTCCCACTTACGTGCGCAATGTTGTGCCCCACCTTGCTGCGAGAACAGATCTCCGCTCCACGGTCTTGGTCTCTCCGCTGTTGCGGCAGGAATTCCAAGACCCGTCCAATGTGTCTTTTATGGAGTTCGCTGATGAATCTGTGAGCACTGTGGCCAGATTCATGCGCGCTCAAAGGTCCGTTCCCGAGTTGATTCGCCGCAGCGGAGCGGATGTCCTGCTGTCGGCGGGGAACATCGCCCTGTTTCGATCGCCCGTGCCCCAGATTCTTCTGAGTGGCAATGCCCTCTACACGTCCACAGATTTCTTCCGTGATGTGAGGCAGCGGGGTGACTATGGATTGTGGCTCGACACCAAACTCAAGGGGCAAATTGCAAAGTGGTCGGTGCAGGCCGCCGATCGAACGGTCGCGCCGAGCCAGGCCTTTGCAAACGAGATCAAGCGCTGGACCGGAGTTTCCGCGCTGGCTATTCACCACGGCTTTGATCGGGATCTATTCTTTCGAGACACCGAGCCGCTAACGGCGGAACTCGAGAGGAACCTGGAACGCACTGGAGATGAACTGCGCCTGCTGTTTGTCAGCCACTATAACTACTATCGCAACTTCGAGACTCTGATTCGCGCGGTCGACCTGCTACGCAAGCGCATCGAACCGCGGCAGGTAAGCCTGTTCTTGACCTGTCGGCTCGAGCCCGGCGCAAATCCGGGGTCGTTCAACCCGGAAGCCGCGGCCCGCCTGGTGCAAGAGCTAGGCGTAGGCTCGAATCTGGTGGAACTGGGCGCAGTACCGTACCATCTTCTTCACCACGTTTACCGGGCGTGCGATCTCTACGTCACCCCCGCTTACGTGGAGACCTTCGCTCACCCGCTGGTTGAAGCCATGGCGGCGGGATTGCCGGTAGTTGCCTCCGACCTGCCTGTACACCGCGAGGTATCCGGCGATGCTGCACTTTTCTTTCCGGCTTTTTCACCGGATATGCTGGCGGAAGCGGTATGCCGGGTAACCCTGTCTCGCGAATTGCGAGAGAAGATGATTGAGCGCGGGCTCGAGCGCTCGAAAGACTTCTCCTGGAAGCATCACGTAGGGAAGATCATTTCCCTCGCGGAGGCGCTGATTCAAGAAAAAACAGCTCCGCTGTTGGCCTGATCGAGTGGAAAGATGCGTTGCCCGAACCGTAGCTTGGTCAAACTAGGTGGAAATTTGTTCTAAGCTGCCTGCGTGGTCTCATGTGGGCCGGTAGCTCCCGAGATCCTCTCCTGTAGTTCAGGCGTCTTTGGTACGAGGGAGTCCTTCAGGCGCAAGAATCGCTCTTCGAAATACTTCCGCGAGAGGTAGGCGACAGCAATCGCGGCACCACCGCCCAAGGCGAACCGCAGCAACACCAGCTCGAAATGGCCACTCGAGGGAACAAGTTGCGGGAAGTGCCGTCGGCAAGTCCAGTCGTAGATGCGAAATGCAAGGAAGTGATTGAGATAAAGGCCGTAGCTGATGTAACCGAGAAAGCGAAGCACGGAGACGTTCACGTAGCGTCTCGCGGCACTGGTGCCGGCCAGCAGAAAGAGCAGCAAAATGCCCGCGCAAAATGCATTAATCGTCGTGTACTGCAGTCCCGCTCCCAGCAGGCGGTTCCGCGTGCCAATGCCGAAGGGCCACCCCACTAGACCCAGCGCAGCTGACGAGGCCAGGAGAATCCAGCACAATCTCCACACCTGTTTCCTGGCGATGGCAGTCCGAAGGACGACGGCAAGCAAGCTTCCTGCCGCCAAGCCATCGGCGACAAACCACGTGTACCAGTCGAGCCCGACTTTGTGACCAAGAGCGAAAGATACGGCCCGCATCAGAGGGACGACCAAGACAATCGACGCTGAAACCAGGGCAATCTGGCGCATCGTAACTTTCCGCACCACTGCCGGCCACAGAATGTAGAAATGCTCCTCCACCGCCAGCGACCACAACGGCCCGTAATCGCAGCTGATGCCAAAGAAATCTGTCATGTTCGCCAAGTAGACGAAGCTCAGACCCACAAACGCCGCCGAGGACGTTCGCAGCAACAGCAATAGAATCAGCAGCAAGTAGTAAGCGGGCAGAATGCGCAAGGCCCGGCGCGTATAGAAGCGCCGGTAGAAGTGCGGCTTGTCCTTGGAGTCCAAAAGAATGCCGGTAATCAAGAAACCCGAAAGCACGAAGAAAAGATTTACTCCGGTCCAACCGGGTTGAGTGGCATGCAGCCATCCGCGGGCCCACGGTCCAAACGACAAGCCTCCGTACTGCCAACTGAAGGCGTGCAGCAGCAGCACTCCGAGGACCGCGATGCCTCGCAACATGTCAAGTTCCGGCATAAATGGACGGACCAGCTTCTCTTCTGGCGCGGCGGAGTTTTGCGCGTTTTCGGGGTCCGAGGACACGAGGTAGGCCCCCATTGGAAATCAACCGAGGATGCTCCGTCAAATACTCCACGGCGCCGCTAGCGGTAATTGTCCGCGTCCGGCGACAGGCACTGGGCGCGCCGCCCTAGATGGACGCGCCGCCAGACCCTAGTTATCATCCTTGCAGAGCCTGACCGGGCAGGTTCTGCTTGGAAACGCCCGTCGAATGCTTAAGAAGCTCGCAAATCGGACTGCCCGCTTTTATGAGGGTGGTTCGTGATCACAGAGCGTGCGGGTAGAGCACGATCAATCAACGACGATGAGCACAGACCCTCAGATGATCCAGCCGCACTCCGATACGCCAGCCATGCTCGCGGGCCTCTCCGTGGTGGTGCCCGTCTATCGCAGCGAGGCCATCTTGCCGGAACTTGTTCGCCGTCTAGAGGGCACTCTGCCGGCGATTGCTTCGAGCTACGAACTGGTGCTGGTAAACGACAGCAGCCCTGACGGTAGCTGGAACGTGATCTGCCAACTTGCGCAGCACTACCGGTGGATTCATGCCATCAACCTGATGCGCAATTACGGCCAGCACAATGCTCTGCTGTGCGGAATTCGCGCGGCCCAGTACGGCATCATCGTCACAATCGACGACGATCTGCAGCATCCTCCAGAAGAAATCCCGAAGCTGCTACAGATTCTCGAGCAGGGGTTTGACGTCGTTTACGGCAGGCCGGCTCAGGAGCAGCACGGGTTGCTGCGCGACTTGGCTTCCCTGACAACCAAGCTGGCGTTGCAGAATATGATGGGTGCCGAGATCGCCCGGCAGGTGAGCGCATTTCGGGTTTTTCGCGCCGAAGTTGCGAATGCATTCCGTCATTACGATGGGTCGTTTGTGTCGATCGACGTGCTGTTAACTTGGGGCACAAACCGCTTCGCCGCTTCCCCGGTTCGGCACGAACCGCGAGCCAAAGGCGCTTCCGGCTATACGTTCCGCAAACTATTGATCCACGCGATGAATATGGTGACTGGCTTCAGCACCATGCCACTGCAGATCGCAAGTCTGGTGGGCTTTGCCTTTACGTTATTCGGTTTTGCCGTCCTCTGTTATGTCCTCATTCGCTATTTCTTGCAGGGTACTCCGGTCCCGGGCTTTCCCTTCCTGGCATCGATTATTGCTCTGTTCTCCGGAGCGCAGCTGTTTGCTCTCGGAATTATGGGAGAATACCTGGCTCGCATGCACTTTCGCAGCATGCAGAAGCCGCCTTATGTGGTGCGTGCAACTGTCCCTACGAACGGACCGGGGGGATTTGAACGAGGAGCAGTTCGGTAATGACCAAATTAACGCAAGAAGAAGTCTACGAATTCTGGACAAAGCAAGCCCGGGAATATGAGCTTTCGCCCTCGGCATCTTGGTCTGACCATCCCGTGATCGCAATGGAGATTCGAGAGATTGCCAGTCGATTGCAGGATGGCGACCGCGTTCTCGACGCCGGCTGTGCCAACGGCTACTCTTCTGCTCAGCTGGCAACTGCCCGCCGCGTCGAGTTGAAGGGCATCGACTACATACCGGAAATGATCGAGCACGCGCGGCTTCGGCTGGAAAGATTGTCGAAAAAGCTAGCGGGTTCAGTCTGCTTTGAAGTCGGAGACATCACGCAGTTGAAGGAGCCCTCCAACGCTTACGATAAAGTGGTCGTGATTCGTGTCTTGATCAATCTTGGGACATGGGAGCGCCAGCTCAAAGCGCTCGAGGAATGCTCCCGGGTTTTGCGGCCGGGCGGACTCCTCTTGTTGTCGGAAGCAACATTGCAAGGCTGGCAGCGACTGAATCAGTTTCGTCGGGAATGGGGCATGGACGACATTCCGATGCCGGCGTTTAATCAATACCTGGATCAGGAGTCAGTGGTATCCTCTGTCTCGGACAGACTGCAATTGGTAGAAATCCTGAATTTTGCCAGCACTTATTACGTTGGCACCCGTGTACTGAAGCCCCTTATCGCAAGGGCGACCAACGCGCCGGTAGACGTGGCGGACCCCGCTACCGAGTGGAACCGCTGGTTCTCCCAATTGCCGGCCGCCGGTGACTACGGAACTCAAAAACTGTTCGTATTTCGCAAGTTATGAGCTATTCAGTTCCATTCAATCGTCCCTGCCTTACGGGCAACGAATACAAATACATTGCCCAAGCCGTAGCCAACGGGCACGCTTCGGGAGACGGCCCGTTTACCCGCCTCTGTCATGAGTTTCTGGAACGGGAACTGCAGGTGCCGAAAGCGCTGCTCACTACTTCGTGCACTCATGCCCTGGAGATGGCTGCCATCCTTCTGGATTGCGGTCCCGGCGACGAAGTGATCCTCCCGTCATTCACTTTCGTCTCTACCGCAAACGCCTTTGTGCTGCGGGGCGCGCGAATCGTGTTCGCCGATGTCCGATTTGACACGATGAACTTGGATGAGGCCCAGCTTGAGCCCCTGATTACGTCGCGGACAAAGGCCATCGTGCCTGTGCACTATGCCGGTGTGGCCTGCGAAATGGATACGATCTGCGCCATCGCCGCGCGCCACGGAATCGCTGTGGTGGAAGACAATGCGCACGGCCTCTTCGCGCGTTATCGCGGGAAGTACACAGGCACATTCGGATGCCTGGCCACGCAAAGCTTTCACGAAACCAAGAATGTGACTTGTGGAGAGGGTGGCGCGCTGCTGGTGAACGATCCGGAGCTTGTAGAGCGTGCGCTGATTATTCGGGAAAAGGGCACCAACCGAAGCCAGTTCTTCCGTGGCCAGGTGGATAAATACAGCTGGGTCGACGTTGGGTCGAGCTACCTTCCGTCCGATCTTTTGGCAGCCTTTCTGTTGGCGCAGCTCGAGGCCTGCCAGGAAATCCAGAAGAAGCGCCGGCGAATCTGGGCCTGGTACCACCACCATCTGGAAGCTTGGGCAATGGAAAACGGTGTAAGCCTGCCTGTAGTCCCTGCCGAGTGTGAGCAGGCCTATCACATGTTCTATATGGTCCTGCCGTCGCTCGAGTTCCGCCAGTCGCTCATCTCTCACCTCAAGGCGCACGGGATCCTCAGCGTATTTCACTATGTGCCGCTCCATTCCTCGGAAATGGGACGGAAATGGGCGGCGCACCAGCCGCGTTGCCCGGTGACGGAGGATGTGAGTGCGCGCCTCTTGCGATTGCCTTTTTATAACGACTTGACTGAGGCCGAGCAAATGCGCGTGCTATCCGCCGTGACTTCATTTGGTAATCGATTCGGTCTGCGCGAGGAAAGGATTGGAGCCTGAAGCCGGTCCTGCCCCGGTCTGCAACTAGCTTAAGTCGCGCATCCTTCCGCCTCGCGTAGTGCATCTTTTCCTCGATGATCGACCTGAGACAAATCAGCCGTAACCTTGAGCAATCGCCGCAAGGCGACTGGTTCTGTAAGTCAATGTGTGCTGTTTCGTATCCCGAGTGGGGAAATCAAGCCTGCTTCGACGTTGAGGACTCCTCTTTCTGGTTTAGCCATCGCAACGCCTGTATTCTTGAAGTCATGCGCCAATATCCGCCGCCAGGCCCGCTCTTCGACATCGGCGGCGGCAACGGCTTCGTTGCCAGGGCTATGCAGGATGCCGGCCTGGAAGTGGTGCTCGTGGAACCGGGAGGAGCGGGCACAGCCAATGCCCGCAAACGCGGAATCCAACATGTAGTGCGTGCCACATTGGAGGATGCTGGATTCTTGCCCGGAACTCTGCCAGCCGTTGGTCTATTCGATGTGATGGAACACATGGCGGACGACTACACGTTCTTGCAAACAATCCAGACCTACTTATCCAGTCACGGGCGTGTGTATTTGACTGTCCCTGCTTATCAAGTGCTGTGGTCTGGTGCAGACGTAGTTGCCGGCCACCACCGCCGCTATAGCAGGCGGCCTCTTAGAGAACTGCTCGAGAGAGCAGGGTTGGAGGTAGAGTTCGCAACCGGCTTCTTTCGCTTCTTACCTCCGGCTATTCTCGCCATGCGGGCAATACCCTACCGGTTGGGACGGAAGACTCCGCCGGAGGTTCAAGCCGGCGATACGAAAATGATTCGCCAGCACAAGATCAAGAGTGATCTGATTGCTAAGACACTTAATTGGATACAAGAACGCGAAGTAGCGGGAATCCGAGACCGCCGCGAAAACGAGTTTGGGGCCAGTTGGTTGATCGTGGCTAGAAAGGTGCCACAGCGATAAATGTTGAAATCGCCCGAACCTCCGGCGAAAGACGCGGTCGCCTACCACCGCGAGCTGGCCAAAGACTGGGACCAGCGCTACAAAAAGCCAGCTTTCAAGGCTCGGATACGCGCTCTTGAGGAGTGCCTGCTGGGCCACGACTTGCGTGGGCAAGAGTGGCTCGATGCGGGTTGCGGATCAGGGACTCTGGCTCGCCGCCTGTTCGAAGTCGGTGCCAACGTGTTGGGAGTCGATGCAGCTGAGGAAATGATCGCCTCAGCCCGCGAGCTTACGAGCCACCATATCGTGACGCCAAATGTCGCGAGACCGGATGTTGCGATGGTAGGTGTTTCGAGCGACGACGCGGGGGGCCACCAGTTGCGCTTCGAGCACATTGCGACGATCGCCCAGCTCCCGCTAGCCCAGCAATCGCTGGACGGAATTCTTTGCTCCAGCGTCCTGGAGTACGTTCCCGACCCAGAGGCGTGTCTCACGGAGTTTGCGCGCGTGTTGCGACCCGGCGGCCTGCTGGTTGCCTCCGTGGCGAACCGCAATTCACTGGTGCGGAGGGCCCAGGTTGCGACCCATCGATTGGGGCGCCTTCTCCGGCAAAGGTGGTGTCCCTTTCTTGATTACTCGCACAATGAGTATGCAGCGGCCGGCTTTCGCAGATTGTTGAAGCAGCATGGCTTCTCCACAGACAACGTCATTCCTTTTGGCAGCCCCATTCCTCACTGGCTGCAGCGCCGGGAATTCGGAGGGTCGTTGTTGGCCTTCCGCGCTATCCGCGAGTAAAGCGGCGGCACTATTGAAGCTGAATCTCCTCAAGGCCACATTCGCCGACAGCGGTTTTCCTCAAAACAACCAGCTTGCGGAAGCCGTCCTTTCGTGCCTTGTCGGTTGCGCGGTCCAGGTTCTCCTTCGGATCTTCGTGCCCGCTAGGCAGCTCATATTGCGGATAACCCCAGCCCACTCGAGCCCATCCAATGTCCTCGTACTCAGGCAGGCCATCAACCATGGGCAGGCCAGCTAGCGCCGGAGCGATGAAAGGGGTGGCCCCATCGCCTAGTTGGCGCATGTCCCAATACGTGCGGTCAGTCTTAGGAATGTACAAGACTGTACCTCGACGCTGCTGTGTCGGCTGGTCTCCAAGGCGATCCAGGCACTGGATTAGTTGGACACGATCGGCAAGTGCCGCCGCCACGACCGAACGGCGCGCCTTGATCTGTCCTAATTCCTGACGCCACGCTGTGGCCGGCAGTCCCGCAAGCACGGCGCGAGTCTCGCAGCCCCGTTTCAGCATGCGATACGTCGCAGCCACTGTTGTGATAAATAAATGTCCGCCTATTGCAACTGTGACCCCCAACAAAAGTGCGGTCGTCACACGAAGGCTGCCATCCCGCATGCCTTGCAGCATGTCGGCCGATCTGAATTGAGGCAGCAAGGCGACTACGAACACTCCCGCGATCACACCCTGGAAATCCGTGAAGTACTTCCAGTCAGGTGAGTTGAAGTTGATCAGCAAATAGGGGATGAGACCGGTCACGACCGTTACAAACGCCAATTCGACCAGGAGTGTTTCGCCAGCCTTTGCCGCTCGTATCAACTCCCCCAAGCTCCGAGTCCCATGAATGCGCGCCCAGACCAGCAGAAGTAGCCATGCCCAGGCAAAATACACAACGAAGAAATACGGGACCCATTCGGGGGAAATTCTGTCGAAATTCAGAGGAGCAAAACTGGACTGAAGCGCGCCCCTGTCCAGGTAAACCATTGCGGCCAAAGTCAAAGCTGAAACTGCGGTGCCCAGCACGAAGGGCCAGATTCGCAGCCATTTCACACGCCAACAAAGGTATGCGGCCAAACCCAGGAGCAGATAGATCTGTGAGATTTTCACCCACCCGATCAAACCCAGGACCGCGGGCAGAAGCACTGCCACGGCGATCTTTTCGTGCAGGGTCCACACGTAACCGCGGGCGCTGAGCGATCCATGGAACCAAACTGCGGCTGCAATAAGCAGCAGAGAAAACGAGATGGCAAGGAGAAAAGAATCGCTGTTGATAATTATTTCGTTGAAGTTCAGTTGCATGGGGTCACCAGTAAATGGGAAGATCCCCACGAATGCAACCACACCCGCCGCCCAGAAAGTGAATGGCGGCACGTCAGACTCCTGCCTTACCGCACCCCGCAACAACTCGGCACAACCGAAGAATGCAACGACATAGAGCGGTATCAACAGAATTCCATAACCGAATGCCAGAAAATCGATGGCGCGAAAACCGCACAGCCGGCGGAGGCCTTCCGCCATCCACAAAGACCCATTGTGATATCTCAGCGGAGGAAGGCCATCCAGACCGGTGGAGGCCACTTTGTAAGTGGCAATCATATTTATAACGTCTGCTTCGAACGCAATGTCCTTCTCGACCCGGCCGGCAACGATCGACTCGGGATAAACAACGTCGTGAACCGAATCGACGCGCCAATACATGCTTTCCGCATAGAGCCCAAGGAAGAGGCCCAAGCTCAGGAGAGCGACGGTACGGAGCAGACCTATCCGCACAACTACCGCGACCATGTTCCATGCACATGCCACGACGCCGACGCCGGCGATAACGGCCGCGATCGCAGCGCTGCCGCCCACCGGGGACAAACCTATAGCCGTAACCGTCAGCACTGTCAAAAGCGAAACCATCGGTCCGCACAGCAACCAGTGTTTTCTGGAGCCGCACGCACCGGCGTTCACCACGAGAAGAGAGATCCCCGTCA
>DATHMS010000017.1:0-2429 GCA_035486795.1 Candidatus Sulfotelmatobacter sp.
CAGATTTATCTTTCGCAACACGACTATGCCCGCGCCCGCGAAAACTTTGAGTCCGCGGCTAAGCTGAACAATCCCTATCCTCTTCAGTTGGGTCTGCTCGCGCAAAAGACTGGCGACTGGAACCTGGCGGCCCAATATTACGCTTACGCATTGGCGGCCCAGCCTAGCGACGTCGGCTTCCTTTTGCTGGAACAGGCCCTGCGCGGCGCCGGCCACGAACAAGACGCCCAACGCGCCCACCAGCAGGCCGAACAGCATTCTAGCGACCTCGGTCGGGCTCAGCAGGTCGCCGACCAATTACTCTCCCAGTAAGCTTTCGGGTCCTACCCGGAATTCCTTTACTGTCAGGACTGGACAGGGCGAGGTATACTACTTCGCCAGCAGTTTGGCCTCCCGCCTGGCCATTCTTTTTTATGACTCATCGACCTGCCCTCGATGTGATTTCCTTTCAGAAATTGTTGAATGCTGCCTGGGTGATTCAGTGCCAGCGCGACCGCGAGCAAAGTGAACTACGTTCAGAACCCGCGCCGGGGTTGGGCTCATCGACGATCGAGCCTTTGCAGGTGAGTGTCCCGCCGGTCTCGGCGGAAGTTGTTCCCGAACTGGCGGAAGCCTCGAGTAATTCGCGCCCAGCACCGACCGCGAAGCCGGTTGATCCCGTGATTCCGATTCCGGCCGGACCTCTTCCACCGATAACAAGTTTGTCAATGGCGGCTCCGGTGTCTTCGCCAGACAAAGTTGACGGGTCGCTGGCATTGGCTCCATTCCGTCCTTGGCCGCCGAAGAAGAAGGGTGCGATTCCGTTTCCAGCTACAGAGGTCGTCAAGAAGCCTGCTTGGAGTGCAGTCCTCGTAAGCGAGTTGAACCAGGGAAGGGCGCTCGTTTTGGCGAAATTGAAGGCAAAGGAAGCGGCTCTTCCGCGGCTCAAAGTAATCATCCCAAGCCAGACCACCCGCGCTGCACGAGCCTATACCGGACCCGTCGTCGTCCTGCTGATCGTTCTGTTCTTTGTTCTTTTCCAGATGTTCAGTCATCGTGCCGGCCTGACGTCGGTCAAGGCCTCGAGTGAGCCCCCTCCTGCCACCGTGCAAGGCTCGTGGGATTCGCTGCTGGAATCGAGTCATCTACGTGTTACCGATCCATCCGCATCCTTCGTCGTCGACGACCTGAGCCACTACGAGATGCGCACGGTCCGGCGTCAGGCGCAATTCGGGGACGACAACGCGGCGCTCGCTTTAGGAATGGCCTACGAAATTGGACGCCAGGTTCCCCAAAGCTGCTCGCAAGCTGCCCAGTGGATTACGTTGTCTGCCGAAGCCGGGAATGCCGCTGCTCAATACAATCTTGGGCTGCGCTATGCCACCGGCGATGGAACTCCAAAGGATCAGGAACAGGCCGAGAAGTGGTTACAGACGGCAGCGCGCAACGGGAATCACCAAGCCGCAGCTGCGCTCGACCAGATAAGATAGATGGTTCAACCCTCCGGTGTCCGCTGATTTTTCCACAGCCGGAATCCCAAACCATGTGACATCTGACCTTGCTGCACAGGCGCGGTTCGCGCGATCATCGCGGAGGCAACCCGAACTGGAACACCTCTGGGCGGATCGTCGGTAGTTGCGCTAAGTCCTTGGGGCTCAAGATTTTGCCCCTAAGTGGTTGTGCCCCATAGATTACTTTGCAGTTTTCCGCTAAGTCGATGATTCTGAGAGACGCTGGGGGAGGGGGTACCACCCCATCCGCGATCTTTCCCGAAATCGACCTGCGTGAGAAAGCAGTTCTCAGCACGATGCGCGGAATTTTTTCGCGCGGATTTCTCCGCTACAATAAAGTCTGGTTCTGTAAGTCTGGTTCTGTGAGCCCCCATGTCCCTGAGCAAAGCACAAGCGCTGGAGATGTTTGAGTCTGATGACCTGATCGGCATCGGCATGGAAGCCGATGCGGTTCGCCGCAAGCTTCATCCCGAAGGCGTGGTCACCTACATCATCGACCGCAATATCAACTACACCAATTTCTGCACCGAGTACTGTACCTTCTGCGCCTTTTACCGGCCGTTGAAGGGCCCAGCGGCGAAGGAAGGCTACATCCTCGACTTCGACGTGATCTATGACAAGATTCGCGAGACGGTCGAACTCGGTGGTACGGGCGTGTTGATGCAGGGTGGACTGCATCCAGACCTCAAGATTGACTGGCATGAGAAGATGCTGCGCGGGATCAAGGAGCGGTTTCCGCAGATTCATCTGCATTGTTATTCGGCGTCGGAAATTATTGCGATTGCGGAATACAGCGCGCTCTCCATCCGCGACACGATTCTGCGGCTGCGCGATGCCGGCCTCGATTCAATTCCTGGCGGCGGCGCGGAAGTGCTCGATGACGAAGTCCGCTACAAAATCGCGCGGCTGAAGTGTCTGACCGACGACTGGCTCAACGTT
>DATHMS010000018.1:0-48123 GCA_035486795.1 Candidatus Sulfotelmatobacter sp.
CTGATAAAAGGCGCGGGCCATGAGGGGCTGATTGTCTTCCTCGGCCAGCCGAGCGCGCCAATAGAGAGCAGCAGGGGTTTCCGCACCGGAGGCATAGATTGCGATCTGTTCTTCGAATGCCTTCTCGGCCTCCTCATTGCGTCCTTGCCGCAGTGTGAGCCAGGCTGCCTTCCAGTGCATATAAGAAGCCCGCGCACCATTCGGAAAGCGTGCCTGTGCCTCGCGAAATGCGTCGAGCGCCTGGTCATAATCGTGATGCACAAGGTGCAGATTGGCCGCGGAAAGCAAAGCCAGCTCCAGCCATGGACTCGCGGGAGATGCCTGGCGCAGCTCATCGACGGTGCGGTAAAACGCGTCGTTGTCATTGGTGGCGAAGTCGACTTGACCCAGCAGATAGAGCCGATGTGCGTTGATTTCGCCGCTCTCGCCGCCGACCAAGGCGAGGACCAGCTTGGCGTCACGGTTCTTGCCGCCGCGATGAAGCGCTTCCGCGAGGGCAAGTTGTATCCCTGACTGCTCCGTGCTGTTGGAGTTGAAGCTAATCTCGTTGATCAGGTTGCGATATTCGTCCGCTGCTTCGGCATAACGTTTCCGGCTCATCAATCCGTCAGCCCGGGTTTTTAGTTGAGTGGCGGTTGGCGGTGGAACGGAGGGCAGCTTCTTCAACTCAAGATACGCCGCATCCGCGTCAGCGCTGCCCGGCATCGTGTAATAGACGTTCTCGAGCGTTTCGGCGGCTTTCGCGGTCTGGCCAGCCGCAGCGTAAGCTCGTCCCAGGGCGAGCTCCACGTCGGAGCGCACGGGCACGCGGTCCTGCTCCAACAAAGTTGCCGCTTCCGCTGCCTGTCCTTCTGCAAGAAGCACCCCGGCATAGCTGACGTGGGCATCCCGAACCAACAGCGAATCCGGATGCGTTTTGGCAAAATCTGTCAGACTTGCCAGCGCCTCTGCCGTACGCCCAGTCTGCAGGTATGAGGTTCCGAGATAGTAATCCACATAGTCGCCAAGGTCGCCCGCGTGAACCTTGGCGCGGCTCAGCGGATCGATGGCCCGGACAAAGTCATGATCCAACACGTGCGCATAACCCACTACGAGCCATGCCAGAGCTCCGGCATCTTCCGTGGAGTGAGCTCGTGCGTAGGATTCAACTCCGGCATAGGCCTGAAGCGAGCGATCCTGTAGAAGCTGTTGCGCCATGGGCCGCAAGCTCGCCGAAGCCACGAAGGCCTGCCGCATGCGCCGGACCCGCGGGGAGATCGTCCTTGGCTTCCGGGTGTTGACGGGGTGACCCTTTACAGCGCCGCTTACTGGCTTCCTGCCGGCGGGTGCCTGCTTGGGCGGGCTGTTGCTTGTATTGGTAGTTTGGTCGCTGCTTGCGGCACCGTGAGCAGCCGGTTTCGGCGGAGACGTGTCCACCTGGCTTGGAACGGAGCTGGACGCAGGTTGCTGCAAGGCCTCTGCTGAAGGAAGCAGAACGCCGACGAAGCCGCACAGAGCCAGGGCTGCGAGCAACCACAACCCCGATCCTGATGGCACTACTTTTGTTTTTCGTGGAGACACGCTACTGCCAGAACCTTCTACTATCAGATCATGCCGCAAATCTAGCGACGGAAATTTGAACCCATGATGGAAATGTCATCTTCAGCCAGACTGCGCAGCAACTCGCTCTGAAAATAGTCCGCGCCGGCGGCTGCTGTATTGCCGTACCGCTTCTGAAACGTACCGCGGCTCTTGTCGATATCCTCTTTGAGCCGGTCGTACAAATCCTTGTTGCGGCGCCCTTCCGCCACCTTTGCCTGGTTGTAGAGCTTGATTTCATCGACCAGCAAGCGTGCGAACCGTTGCGCTTTGCGATGGACGTCAGCATCCTCCGGCGACAATCCGGCGAGGGGGTCAGTGGCCGCAGCTGGTGCGGCCGCGCTCGCGGCGTGTGCCGAAGCGACTTCCACCACCTCAGCCGCTGGTTCGGGCTCGGCAACCTTAGCGGGCACATGCTTGGGAGCATGGGCTGCGAAAGGATCGGAAAACGAAGAAACTGTTTGCACTGGCGGGCTTTCAACCCGGCTCACCACGTCGCTGTCTTCCCGCGCGGCAGCCTGCTTGCGGAGCGAAGTTACCTCCAGCCATGCGCTGGTTGTGACCACCAGCAATTCCAGGGCGTCCGGATCGAGCTTGCCGCTATCGCCTCCGTCGGCGTAAACCAGGGCTGCGACTTTGTCCTTGAGCGCCAAGGGCAAAACCAACACCTGCTCGTTGGCCGGGCTGTCAAACTGTTGCACGAAACGCTGGCCCATCTCAGCGATATTGCCTGGCGTCGCCACGCGATTCTGGTATGTATGTGCCACCGGACCGGCGCTGAGGTCGAGAGAGAAATCCTTGACCACTTCGTCATCGCCGAAGCCGCGGCATTGCCATCCCGACGCGGCTCCTGCCTTCACCACGAACAGGGCGATGCGCGAACAACACGCGCTGCCAGTGTCGAGAAGGGCCCGCAAAATCTCCTTCTGCGTCGATCCTGCATGGATATTGGAAACCGCGTGAACCAGGGCGCTGGAGTCATGAGCGCCGCCGAGATCGCCCGCAGCGGAAGCTTCGCTGGTCCGCGCGGGCAGCGCTTCCAGCACCTGCTGCACAATCTGCGACTGCAGTTGCGGGATCTGCGCTTGCAGGGCTTGCGCCACGGCCTGCTCGACGACTTGCCGGACCTCGCTCTTCTCGATCGCGTCGTGTTTTTCTTTCCGCTCCGCCATGCCTAGAGAACCGTATCCCTTCGAATCGCGCACCTCTGGTAACGCTCGTCTGAGCCGAGCCCTAAGTGCTGATTATACGGCACTTGTGCGACTGCCCCAGAGTACGCAAGGACGTGTTCGACTGCGTACTCTAATTCCAACCTCGACTCTTCCCTGACTGTATCGCAAATCTCAACCCACCTGAAACCTGAAACCGATTGGGCAAACACTTCGGTTACCAAGTAGAATAACAGCTTACTTTTGAGTGCCGCGGTTGAGACCGCAAAATACTGCATCGCCAAGAGAATGGGAGCCATCCAAAACAAACTAGAAGGGCCTGTCAGTGATGAACTGACCCTGGTACAGGCCGCCAAGCGGGGCGACGATTCAGCTTTTGAAGAGCTGGTTCGCCGTTACGACCGCAACGTCTTTCGGATCGCGCAACACATCACGCAAAACCGCGAGGATGCGGAAGATGTGGTGCAGGAAGCCTTTCTGAAAGCGTACGGCAACCTGGCGAAGTTTCAGGAGCAGTCCAAGTTTTATACCTGGCTGGTGCGCATCGCCGTCAACGAAGCGTTGATGAAGTTGCGCCGCAGGAAGCCTGAACGCACGGTCTCACTCGACGAAGAGATCAAGACGGAAGATGATTCGCTTCCGCGTGAGATTGCGGATTGGAGCCCCAATCCTGAGCAACAGTATAACCAGGCGGAGCTGCGGGAGATTTTGAGTAAGACGATCCAGGGCCTTCCCCCGGGCTTCCGGACCGTGTTTGTACTGAGGGACGTGGAAGGACTTTCCACCGAGG
The DNA here is from genome assembly GCA_035486795.1 of Candidatus Sulfotelmatobacter sp. Taxonomy (GTDB): domain Bacteria; phylum Acidobacteriota; class Terriglobia; order Terriglobales; family Acidobacteriaceae; genus Sulfotelmatobacter. The sequence goes on from DATHMS010000018.1 coordinate 3,538, forward strand.
AAACCGCGGCGGCTCTGGAATTGAGCGTACCCGCGGTGAAATCGCGGCTGTTGCGGGCGCGCCTGCAGCTTCGCGAGCGCTTGGGACGGTTCTTCCAGAAACGCGAGAGTGGAGATGGCGAACAGTGAAATGCTCTGAATTTCTGCACGAGCTGACCAACTATTTGGACGGTGTCCTCGACGAACCTACAAAAGTCGAGCTGGAGAATCATCTTTCCTGGTGCCACAACTGCTATGTAGTGTGTGATACGACGAAGAAGACCATCGAGATCTATCGCGACTCCCAGCTCTACGAACTGCCTGAAGACCTCCGCTCGCGTCTCCGCTCCGCCATCATGACCAAGTGCCAGCAACATAAGAGACGCGGGCCAGAGAGCGTGTAAGACAGCCCTCTCAAGCCTGAGCCGGCAATGAACCCGGCGCTCCGCTTGCTTCATCGCTTATAATAGAAGGCGCGCCCCGGGGTGTTCCATGCTGCGCTCGCGAAATATAGCTCTTCTTGTTTGGCTGTCCCCTTTTTGTTTCACTTCGATTCTTGCTTACGGTCAAGGCAGCGATCCCGGGCAATTGCGAAAGGCCGCCCCCGCCTCAGTGCCGCAACCGGCGTCCCAACCAGCGGGTGACGGAACGCCTGCAGCGGACGCTCCGCCGATTGCTGCCAACGCTCCGCGCATCAACCAAAACACCCGCTATGAAATCATCCGCAACTTCGAAACCCAGTTGGTATATGCGCGGACGGCATTTCCGATGGGCACAAAAGGACTGCTACTGAAGGATGGTGTGATCACGCCGAACGGCGAAGAATTGCGGCAGTCGCTTACCCTTTGGGGCCCGGCGGTGAAACCGGGCGATCCGGCACATATTTCATATGTGCAGATCAAGGGTGACCACATTCATTTTGAGATCAATGGCGGCCCGGTACATCGGAAGAAGTGGTATCAGAGAGTGGAAGTTACCGGCGCCTATGGTACGCCTGTCGGGGGCGGGGACGAGCAGCAAACCAACCCACACGGGACGTTCGTCGACCTTTATTTCGACAAGCATGTTCCCGAGATGACAGTGCAGCAACTGCGAGCGTTGCTGTATCCAGTGCTCGATTTCAATGCCAAGAATAAAGAGCAAGCTTACCTGGACACCGTGCCTCCTGAGGTGAAAGCGGCGATCCAGGCGCACCACGTTCTGGTGGGGATGAACCAGGAAATGGTGCTTCATGCCAAGGGCAAGCCGCCGAAGAAGGTGCGGGAGCGGGAAGGTGAGAGGGAGTACGAGGAATGGATTTACGGTGAACCCCCGGCGGACGTCGATTTCGTGCGCATCGTGGGAGATGAAGTGGTGCGCGTGGAGACCATGAAGGTAGACGGCGAAAAAATCGTGCGCACCGAGAAAGAAGTCATTTTAGAGCCGTCGGACAACGAGAAGGATAAAGAAGCAAAGAAAGAACCGACCGAGCGCCCGGCGAACGCGCCCAGTCTGCGGCGTCCTGGCGAAGATTCACAAGACGTGCCGAAGCCGACCAACGGAGCCTCGCCCCCGCCCATGCCACCGCCAGACTTACCTCAACCTCCGAGTGGGCCTAATGAGGTTATACCGTCACGATAGCATGGGAGCATTCAGATCCTATCTTGCTGCTACGGCTGGCCCGGCGTCCGAGAATGAAAAGGCCAAAGCTACATTCGGGAACTCCTGCCCATCGACTTCCACATAGGGATAGACAAAATAGTTCAGCGGCTTCCCATCCTGCGAGGGATTGAGCCGCAGGTCGCGGCCCATGCTGAATTGCATCCGGTTCACGTCGTGGGAGCCGAAGAAGTAGTCACGCTTTTCCGGGTGTTTCCACGCCTCGGAAATGTCCACGGGAATCCAACCTTTACCGTCAATCCAGAAATCGGACCAGCAATGGTATCCGGCAATCTCGGCGGCGTGCATGTCGGTGGGCAGCGGAAATCCAATCTCAAAGCGTGCGGGGATGCCTTGGGATCGCGCCATTGCAATGAACAAGGAATGGAAGTCGGTGCAGTTGCCCTTCTTGGCGTCGCAGGCGTAGAGGACGTCGCCGTGGCCCCATCCAGTTCCGGTCTTGTCGTAACGCATGGTCGTGAAGACATAATCGTAAATCGCACGGGCTTTATCGAGTGGCTGGTTGAGGCCTTGGGTCACCTTAGCGGCTAGATCAGCCGGCAATCCGGTCACAGGAACAAGAACGTCAGGCTGAAGGTCCTGCTGTTTTTCTGCGGATGAGAGGGAGGCAGCGACCAGGTGGGGCACAGTCGGTCCCAGGGCAATGCGCTCGTGGCGGGTGACATCGTATTCCAGATCGAAGTGCAGTTCTGGCTGGGTAGATCCGAACGCCTCGGCGAAGTAGATCTGGTTCCCGAATCTCGACTCGTTGGTCTTTTTCAACGGCAGGTCACCTCGGGCCGAGATGATTTTTACCTCCTGATAAGCATCGGACTGGGCCACCGGAATCCAGATTCGGACCTTTTTCCCAGAGGGAAGATTCCTGACCGTGAAAGCATAGTGAAACGTGAAGTGGCGGGAATCCTGAGCGAAGAGGGATGGAGCGAAGACGAGGAATAGAGACGACAATACGCAGAGCTTGCGCAGCATGGGCGGCGTCCTTTCATGTTCTCAACTAAGAAAATGACAACTGGGAACTTAGACTGGATGTAAACGACACACGGGCGTCTTAGAGGGAACGCCGTCAAGTAAAGCCGCGCCTGGATGTGCGCATAGGAGTGAAGATGCCGAGGACGGGCCCGGCGATCCGGCATTTTGGCAGAGCGCGAGGTTGAACCGCACGCTTCCAGACGCGCTCCGTGTTCATCCGATAGAATCGAAACGTGCCGCCAGCCATCCAATGCCGCGACCTACGTAAGACCTACGACGGCAAGGTCGAAGCCGTGCGTGGCCTGAACCTCGAGATTCAAACCGGCGAATGCTTTGGTCTTCTCGGCCCGAACGGAGCAGGGAAGACGACAACCATTGAGATCCTCGAGGGCTTGCTGCAGCCGACTTCGGGCGAGGTGTCAATTCTCGGCCATTCCTGGCGGGAGAATCCGCGCGAAATGCGGGAGTGGTTGGGGATTTCGCTGCAAGAGACAAGGCTTTCAGAAAAACTCTCGGTGCGTGAAACGGTCGAGCTGTTTGCCAGCTTCTATCGCGAACCGCGGTCGTGCGATGAAGTGCTCGAGCAGTTGCAGCTTACCGAAAAAGCCGATTCCTGGGTTGGAAAGCTTTCCGGCGGGCAGAGACAGCGATTGGCGGTGGCGACGGCACTGGTGTGCAATCCGAAGATTCTTTTTCTGGACGAGCCGACCACCGGGCTTGATCCGCAGAGCCGGCGGCAGTTGTGGGATATCATTCGCGAATTTCAACGCGCCGGCGGCACCGTGTTGCTGACCACACATTACATGGATGAAGCGGAGCGGCTGTGCGACCGTCTCGCGATTGTCGACCACGGTCAGATCATCGCCGAGGGCGCGCCTCCTGATTTGATTGAGCGCCTTGGCGGGCATCACGTGGTGGAGTTTGCCGTGGGCGCAAGAACGGCTGGCAATTCGGACGGCGCTGTACTTCAGGCGTGGCGCGCTTTGCCCAGCGTGGAGTCGGTGCGTGAGGATGACGGTATGGTGGCCCTGAGTGTGAGAGAGCCCCATTTAACGATCCCGGCGCTGCTGGAAGCGATTGGGAAGCAGGGAAGCGAGTTGCAGCACTTGACCACACGGCAGGCCAGTCTGGAAGATGTGTTTGTCCGGCTTACGGGACGCCATTTGCGAGAAGAGTGAGCAGTGAAAGGACGGACGCGACTGTGCAGGGAACTCTTGGCTACATGGTTCTTTTGGCTTTAGCGACGGCGGTGATGCTGGGAGGGCAGTCCAGCTTGGCACAGGGTTCGGCGGCGGACTCGCCGACGGGCTTTCCTCCATTGGACCAATGGAAGGCCGGTGTGCTTGCCGGAGACGCGTCGGCCTTAAAGGCGTTCTACAGCACCGATCCTGTGGCGCAAGTGATGGCCAACGGCGTCAAGACTGACACGGATGCGGACGTCAACTTCTGGCTGGGCCTGAAGGCGCGAAGCATTTCGTTAGAAACGGTTGCGGTGCTCGACCGGCCCGAAGGCACGAGTGTTGTGTTCAAAGCCGATGTGCAGTTGGCGAATGGCCAGATCCTGAGCGTGACGGACGGCCAAATGTGGCGCAAAGAGGGAGAGCAGTGGCGACTGATGAGCGTGGAGCGAGCGGACGCGCCTCACCTGAAGCAGCCGTCGGATATGAAAAAGAATATCTATCCCGCGGATGCGGACGCGCACGCGGAGATCAAGGAAGCCGAGGAAAAAGCCGCAGCCGGGCACAAGCGCGTCGTGCTGGTGTTTGGCGCCAACTGGTGTTACGACTGCCACGTGCTTGACCTGGCGTTTCATCGGCCCGATTTCGCGGCGGTTATGGCGTCCTATGAAGTAGTGCACGTTGACCTGGGGCCGGACGAAATGAAGAACGCCGATCTGGTGAAAGAGTTCGACGTGCCGCTGAACAAGGGCATTCCTGCGTTGGCTGTAATCGAGAGCGATGGCAAGCTGGTGGTTAGCCAGAAGAACGGCGAATTCGAGGACGCGCGCTCAATGACGCCGGAGGCGGTGGTTGAGTTCCTGAATAAGTGGAAGCCTGAGGCGCGATAGGTAGATCGTCCGTGGATAATCTGTTATGAGCGTAGCAGAGCAAACACGCGTTGTAGAACGAACGGTTCCGCGGAACCGGCCGACCCGCCCAAATGGGCGCTGGGCGGGATACCGTCATCTCCTGATAGCGCGCATGCTGGAGCTGAAGCGTGAACCGGAAGTGGTGTTCTGGGTGTTCGTGTTTCCGCTGCTGCTGGCGCTGGGGCTCGGGATTGCCTTCCGCAACAAACCCACCGACGCATCTTCGGTTGCGATTGTGTCGGGAGCGGGCGCCCAGCAGGCTGAGCGGCTGCTGCTGCGTTCTTCCAGGCATTCGTCATTCAAAGTCGATGTGCAGGATAGCGCGGCGGCGCGGAAAGGCTTCCGTCTGGGGAAATACGACGTCGTGATCGATCCCGATGGCGCCGGCGGACTTCAGTATCTTTACGATCCGGCGCGTCCCGAGAGTGTGCTGGCGAGATCGGAAGTGGACGACGCGCTGCAGTCGGCAGCTGGGCGTAAGGATGTTGTTGCGACGACCGTGGTGACTTCCTCCGAGCCGGGTTCGCGCTACATCGATTTTCTGATTCCCGGATTGCTGGGGATGAACCTGATGAACTCCGGAATGTGGGGAATCGGATTCGCACTGGTCGACATGCGGCAACGTAAGCTGCTCAAGCGCTTCGTGGGCACCCCCATGCGGCGGGGAGACTTCCTGCTGGCTCTGCTGTCAAGCCGCCTGGTGCTGATGATCATTGAAATCGGCCTGTTGCTAACGCTTGGGATCATCGTTTTCCACATGAGAGTGCTGGGGTCGCTGTTCGCTATTCTGCTACTCGGTTCCGCCGGAGCCATGTGCTTTGGAGGGGTAGGATTACTGACCGCGAGCCGGGCGCAGAAAATCGAAAGCGTAAGCGGGCTCATGAATCTCGTAATGATGCCCATGTGGATTTTTTCCGGCGTATTCTTTTCCTATGAGCGTTTTCCCGCGGTTATTCAGCCGCTGATCAAGGCGCTACCCCTGACGGCTCTGAACGATGCGTTGCGGGCGAGCATTCTGGAGGGCACGCCGCTGATCCGCCAGTGGCCTCGGTTTTTGGTGATGGCGTTGTGGGGTGGCATCTCATTCGTGCTGGCGCTGAGATGGTTTCGGTGGACTTAGTTTGGGCCGACCGCGAACATCTAGAGATGTAAGCGGATCAGTCAGTTAGCCCGCGCCGATAGTAGATAAGAAGCGCGGAGCCTGACGAGCCTTCACCGTTTGTTCGAAAGCGAAGGCCAGGCGGATGAGAGTCGGCTCGCTCCAAGCGCGCCCGAAAAACGAGATGCCGACGGGCAAGCCCGAGATAAATCCGGCAGTGACGTTGATATTGGGATAGCCCGCGACCGCCGCAGCATTTGAACTCCCGCCGGCAAAATGGTCGCCGTTGACGAGGTCTGTGAGCCAGGCTGGTCCGCCGGTGGGGGCGACGATGGCGTCGAGCTTGTACTTCTCCATCGTGGCGTCAATGCCCTCGGTGCGAGCGAGTCGGTGATTCTTCTCGAGCGCGTCGATGTACGCATTTTCAGTTAGCGGGCCCTTGGCCTCGGCTTTCAGAAATAAGTCCTGCCCGAAGTACGGCATCTCTTTCTGTCGATTGCTGTCGTTGAAGTCGATGATGTCTTTCAAGGTGTGGACCGGAGCGCTTGGGCCGAGCCGCGCCAGGTAAGCATTGAGGTCGGCCTTCAGTTCGTACAGAAAGACCAACAGTTCACTCTTATCGAAATTACCCAGAGTTTCAATGTCGGCAGGATCGACGATCGTGGCTCCTTGTTGCTTCATAGCGCCGAGAGCACGCTCCATCAGAGCGTCGACGGCATCGTTGAAGCCGAAGTATTTCCTGGCCACGCCGATCCGGGCGCCCTTGAGGCCATTGGGGTCGCAGAACTGAGCGTAGTCCGTGAACGATCTGCCCTGACTTCCGGCGGTAGCGGAATCTTGGGGATCAATCCCGGTGAGCGCACTCAGCAAAATAGAAGCGTCGCGGACGGTTCGGCACATCGGTCCGGCACCGTCCTGGCTGTGGGAAATAGGAATGATGCCGCTGCGGCTCACCAAGCCAACGGTCGGCTTGATGCCGGCAAGTCCGTTCGAGGACGATGGGCAAACGATGGAACCATCGGTTTCAGTGCCGATTCCCACCGCGCACAGGTTGGCGGATATGCCCGCGCCCGTGCCGGAGCTCGAACCGCAGGGATTTCGGTCGAGGACGTAGGGATTCCTGGTGAGGCCGCCGCGGCCGCTCCATCCACTGGTGGAGTGGCTGGAGCGAATATTCGCCCACTCGCTGAGGTTCGTCTTGCCCAGGATGACAGCCCCGGCGCTGCGCAGTTTCTGGGCCACAAACGAATCCTGCGTTGGCTTCGAGCCAACCAGAGCGAGCGATCCGGCCGTGGTCATCATTTTGTCTGCGGTATCTATATTGTCTTTGATCAAAACAGGGATGCCGTGCAACGGGCCGCGCGGGCCTTTCGCCCTCCGCTCCTGGTCGAGGGAGCCTGCAATAGAGAGCGCGTCAGGGTTCAGTTCGAGGACACTGTTGATCGCCGGACCACGTTTATCAATTTCTTCGATGCGAGACACGTACATCTCAACCAGGGAGTGGGCTGTGAACTTACCGGACTGCATTCCATCTTGCAGGCTGGAGATGGTGATTTCATCGAGCTCGAAGGGCTTGACGTTGGAAGCGGGGACGGCGGAAGCGATCTCGCGGCCCGCTCCGAGCGCGGGATAGAGCGGGGTCAAGGTCGCGGCCGCACTGCTGATCAGAGTGGTTTTAAGGAACGAGCGACGGTTGGCAGCAGGATTCGGATCTTTTCGAGGCATGATCGGGGACGTCCTTTAGGCGTGCGAAGATGGCAAATCGCAACCATTCATATTAATCCATGCGGTCGGAGTACTGCCGGGTCAGGCGTCAAAAGTGAGGCCGCCGGTCCAGACGCTCGCCAGATGGCCTAACGCGTGGCTACGTTCGTTTGCTGTTGGCGCGTGTATTCCGCGGTCTTGCGCCGGCCTTTGCCTGCTTAGTTGTTCCGGGTTTGGTTGCGGACGCAAAGAGATGTCGCCCGTCGTCATAAGGATTGTAAGCATCGTCGGGATACCAGCTGCCAGCGAAAAGATCTCCCTGCCTTGCGACTGTGCAGCGCTGCACATGCACGCTGTCGACGAAGCTGTGCTTGATGTCGGGAGCGCCCCAGTCGCCGCCCCAGATAAGCCCGCCGCTGTGAGCGAGTTGTCCCAGGAAGGAGAAATCACCCTTCCAGCAAGGCTCTCCGCCGATCACACGGACAATGTCACAGGCTAAGCCATAGTGATGAACGCCTACGGCTCGAAGCTTTGTAGCGCCGTTGTTGAAGAGTTCCTGCTGGCGGTTCTGGCTGCGGTAGGTTTCGTAGATTATGACTTCAATTCCCATCCGTTGCGCGGCAGAGACTACACTCTCAACGAGTTTCCGAGTCGTCGGTTCGAGCAGAGAAGGATCGCCGATGCGCGCCACCGAGTCAAAGCGCCGATCTTGTGAAATCACGTCGGTGTAGAAGTTTCCCGTAGAAGGAGATCTCCCTCGGTGTTGGCAACAGGTGAACCGAATCGCGCTGGCGTATCCCTATCACGCGATCCAAAAATGATCCAAACAATCACAGGATAGCTCGATGTCCAAGGAAAACTACCGAAACGACCGGGAAAAACCATCGCCCGTTTCAAAATGGGACTGCCCCAGCGAAGGCGTATCGATTTGTAAGACGCCCGAATCGAAAAGCTGCTACCATCGCCACCAGAGTTGTGAAATGGCTGCGGCTGAAAGGTCGCAGCTTAGGCGGCGCGTCGGATGAAACTCAAGTTCGTTCCTACGAACTCCCGGCGCGTCCCCTCCCCCACAGGCCTCAAGCGATGAGAAAATTACTTCCGGCGTTCGCCGGTTTCTACCCGGCCGATCGCTCGATGGTCGTCGATCTCATGGTCCGGGAAGAGCCCGACGAAGAGGAGGAGGAAGAGGAAGAAGACGACGACGACAACGACGACGACAATGGCGACGGATACTCGGAATGAAAGAGTCCAGCGCCAGCATCGGAAGGCTCGTTGGCACGTCGGCACCTTTCCCCTTCACCGGGCCGGTTGTAACCAGTTTCGGGCAAATCATGACGTCTGCAAGATTTCCCGGCAGTTTTTCGCTTGAGGGTGTATAATCAGAGCCAGCTAAGTTTGACTCACGAGCAACTGAAGGTCGGTATCGCCAACCAGCGTCACCCCCTCACTAGCAGCGAATCTTCTCAGCACAATCCAAAGAAACAGAATAGGACTATCAACAATGGCAGAACAAGGAACAGTGAAGTGGTTTAACGACGCCAAAGGCTATGGCTTTATCAGCCGTCAGAATGGCGAGGACGTTTTCGTGCATTTCTCCGCGATTCAAGCAGGTGGCTTTCGCAGCCTGCAAGAAGGACAAACCGTGCAGTTCGACGTGACCAAAGGCCCCAAGGGCTGGCAGGCGGAGAACGTCCAAGCTGTCTAAGCGACCGCTTTTGCAGTGAAAGACCAAAGTGCCCGCGATCCGAAAGGATTGCGGGCATTTTTATTTTGCGAAGACAGGCATTCGATTGCGAACCTCGGCGTGAAGGGTTCCGCAGAACAGGTTGATAGGTTGAAATGTCAGGGTTCTTGACGCGCCTGCTGCACCATCTCCACCAGAACTTTTCTAGCCTCCGCCGGATTGCTCACTTCCCGCAAGAACGCGATACGAACGCCTTTCATCCCATCCTGGGTTTTCAGGCGCGCCTGAAAACCGAGACGGTCAACTGCAGTCATCGCTGCCTCCTGAGCATTGATGCCGGCAAAAGCCAGAGCCAGCTGGATGAGCGCCTGCTTGTGGTCGGCATTCATGTGTTCGATGATCCCTGCGGCGGTATCGGCCAGCGGGTCGGGTTGCGCCTTGAGGTAGTCCGCCGCCGCGACCCAGCCCATTACCCCGAAGCCTCCGACGTAGTAAACATCCATCACATTCATGCGGTAAAAAGAGAAGTCTTCAAAGTCGACCCAGTATTTGCTGTTGGCATAACGCTCCAGGTACAGATGGCGCGCGTCCGCTACCTCAGGTTCTGGTATAAGCGAAACATTGCCTACCACCGTGATTCTGGAGGCGCCTAGCGGATCGCCGCTGGCGTCAGGTTGGGTCACGAGCAAGCTGGCGCGCGAATCCGCCTGCAGATTCTGCGTGTGCATGGCCATACTGCTGATGAGGAAGATGGGACGCCCGCGCACATCCAGCGCGTAGGGCATGACTGATCCGAAAGGGAAACCTGGCTGCTTGCGCGAAATAGTCGAGAGGCTGCCGATCCGACCCGTGTACACCAACGTGCGCGCCCGCTCTGAGAAGGAAGGTTCAGAGACGGCGGGCTGATCGCTGATGACACCTGTATCAGCGTGTTTTTTGGAGGAGGACATGGGTGCTCTCTATTCAGCAAGTCTAAATGAAAAAGAATGAGACGGCTGTGTACAACAGCTGCTCGCATAATTCCGCAGACCTTCCTAGTCCGGCTGACTGCAGCAAGCCGAGCCGTTCCGTGGATTGTCTCCAACGGTCTCGAGTGCTAGACTTTGTTTGGTTCAAGAGCAAGTTTGGTGCGATTCCTGTAACTGAGCGGGAGTAGTTCAGCGGTAGAACGCCAGCTTCCCAAGCTGGATGTCGCCGGTTCGATCCCGGTCTCCCGCTCCATTAATTCAACAACTTACGGAGTGTGAAAATCCCACGACGCGGCTTCCAGCACCCAGACCGCCGATCACGGCACGCAACTGGTTAGAAGCCTATAATGCTCTTAATCACGGCTAATCGGAATATTGAACCTCCCTCAGTTTCGGAAGTATGTGCGCGAGTTAGACATCTTGGGTATGCGGCTTCGGAACGGGTTCGCCTTTATGGCGAGGAGTTTGAAGTGGTTTCGGACCCATTTCCGGAGGCAGATGGCATCGCGGTTCATGTTACAACCAAGAAGGACTCGAGAATCCGCGTGTTGCAAATCCCTGCGACTGTCCTTCAGAGTGTGAGAGGGCGAGTCACTAGCGCTGCCTGAGCGAACGTCCGCGGAAACGGGCTCCCATCGCCTGTTTCAGTCATATTCAAAAATATGATGCGCCCCATCGAAATTATTCATCTAAGAAAGTGGGCCGTAACTTGACGTGGTTGCTGATTCGGCCTACCATCTTGAATGGTTATGAGTAGCTTCAGCGATCTTCGCCAGATTTGCATGTGTGCATGTTGTTGTTGTGCATGCGTGTGTTCTGGCGCAGGGGGGCTGCTGACTTAGAAGTTTCATAGCATCAGCACTTATCACCCACCGCCAGAGAACTTCTGGCGGTGGGTTTTTTTGTGACAAACCAGAGTTTTGGGCGAATCGTTTATGGCAAATCCAGTCAAGGAAACCAAAGCACAAAAGGTAGAACGGCTGAAGCGCGCCATGAACCCCTGGGAGGGTTTGGCCGAGATTCGCCGTTTTGCGAGGGAAGGCTTCGCTTCGATTCCGCCGGAGTGGATTGGGACCTACTTCCGCTGGTGGGGAGTCTACACCCAAGGCGACGGGGTTGGAGTTGTTGGCGGCAAAGATGGCCAGGGACTCGCCTTGCCATTCTTCATGTTGCGGATTCGCATCCCGAACGGTCTGCTGCGATCGGACCAATTGCGAATCATCGCCAGCCTTACCAGCCGCTACGCACGCGGCATCGCCGATCTCACGGTTCGGCAAAACATTCAATTGCACTGGGTCACCATCGAAGCTCTGCCTGAGGTGATGGAAGAACTCTGGCGTGTCGGTCTGAACACAATGGGCGCCTGCGGGGATGTCGCGCGAAACGTAACCGGCTGCCCCGTCGCAGGCGTGGACGCGGACGAGATATGCGATGCTTCGTCGCTCGCGCTCGAAGCCAACAAGATGCTGGCAGGGAATGCCGAGTTCTACAACCTGCCGCGCAAGTTCAAGATTTCCATCACGGGATGCCGCGTCTGGTGCCCCTATCCGGAGATTAACGATATTGGCCTCACTGCGACTGAGCGTGTCGTTGAAGGAAAGTCTGAGATTGGTTTCGCCTTGCGCGTGGGCGGGGGGCTTTCTACCGAGCCCTACCTGGGTGCGCCGTTGAATGCGTTCGTGCGCTGGCACCAGGTTCTGCCGGTGATCCGGGGAATTGCCGAGCTGTTCCGTGACTCTGACCAACTGCGCGAGCACCGCGAGCGGGCCCGGTTGAAATTTCTTTTCCTGCGGCACGGCTGGACGGCGCATGACTTTCAACAGGAACTCGAACGGCGGATCAGGTTTCGACTCGATCCGGCTGAACCCGAGAATCCGCCGGCAGACGTCTACCGCGATCACATTGGCATTCATCCGCAAAAGCAGCCTGGCCTCTGCTATGTAGGGGCCACTGTCCTGCGCGGCCGGATCACGCCTGAACAAATGCATGCTGCGGCCGATCTAGCTGACCGATTCGCGAGTGGCGAATTGCGCACCACCAACATGCAGAATCTGTTAATCGTCAACGTTCCGCGGCTCCAGGCTGATGATTTGGCCAAAGAGTTAGGTGCGATCGGGCTCCCGGTCAGCGGGTCACCGTTTTGGCGCGGAGCCATCGCCTGCAGCGGCACTGAGTTTTGCAAGCTGGCCATCACCGAGACGAAAAGCTTCTCGCGCTGGCTGGTCGAAGAGTTGGAGGAACGGCTGCCCGGTTTCGACCAGCATCTGAAACTGCACGTCACCGGTTGTCCGAACAGTTGCGGACAACACTGGATCGCCGACATCGGGATCGAAGGCAAGAAGATCAAGGTCAATGGGCACATGGTGGATGCCTACTACTTCTGCCTAGGGGGTGCTCTGGGGCTGAATCAGGCTGTCGCGAGGCCGGTAGGGTTTCGCTGCGCGGCGACCGAGGTTCCGGAGGCCATTGAACGTTTGCTGCGTCGATACCTCGCCGATGGCACGCCGGGTGAGAACCTGCGTCGCTTTTTTGCTCGTCACAGCGATGCGGAACTGCGCAACTTCCTCGCCGGAGAGTTTGTAGAAGCGGTCGCCCGCGATCTGCCCGAGGGCCGAGTACCGAGCAGCGTGGAAGGTTAAATCGGGACGTAAAGGAACGTTAAACGAGACCTATGAGCAGCTTGTTTCCAATGTTCGTGAAGCTCGAAGGCAAACGTTGCTTTGTGGTCGGCGCCGGCAAGGTTGGTGAGCCCAAGATTGGCAGCCTCATCGAAACCGGCGCGCGCGTCCATGTGGTCGCTCTGGAGGCGTCTGAAGGTGTGCACCGATGGGCGAACGCCGGGAAGATAACGCTTGAACTGCGAGCCTTTGCTCCGGCAGATCTCGATGAAGCTTTTCTGGCGGTCGTGGCCACGGCGTCGCGCGCTCTTAACGGATCCATTTATCGCGAAGCGCAGCAGCGTGGAATTCTATGCAATGTGGTGGACGTTCCGGAGTACTGCGACTTCTACTATCCCGCCGTGGTGCGACGGGGCGATCTCCAGATCGCAGTCTCGACCAGTGGCCAGAGTCCTTCTCTGGCGCAGAGGGTCAGGCAGCAGCTGGAGCGGCAGTTTGGTCCGGGATACGTCCGATGGGTTGCGGAGCTGGGAGAAACGCGAAAGCTTGTTTTGGCCAGTCCGCTCGACCCGAAACGGAAGAGTGAACTGCTGCACTCCCTGGCGAGCCGCGAGGCTCTGAAGGCAGCGTTGGCGGAAGAGTCGGCGAAGAGCGAGGACGACAGGAGGGTAACTGCATGAGCGGCAAGGTGTATCTGGTGGGGGCGGGTCCGGGTGACCCTGAGTTGCTCACTGTGAAAGCTCTGCGTTTGCTGCGGATGGCCGACGTCGTACTGCACGACGACTTGGTCACGTCGGAAATCCTAAAATTGACTGCGCCGACGGCCGAAGTCCGGAATGTGGGGAAGCGTTGCGGCAGCAAGACCATCCGGCAGGAAGAGATCAACTTTCTGCTGGTGGCTCGGGCTGCCTCAGGGCTGCAAGTGGTGCGCCTGAAGAGTGGAGATCCCCTCATCTTTGGTCGCGCAGGAGAAGAGATTGAAGCACTGCGCCGAGCAAACATTGCTTTTGAAATTGTTCCAGGCGTGACCTCAGCTCTCGGAGCCGCTGCCGCAGCCGGCATTCCGCTTACCCACAGGCAAGCCTCTTCCACGCTCGTGCTGACGGCCGGCCATCGTGCTTCCGCGAACGACGACGCAGATTGGAGCCAGTTTGCTGCTGCTGAATCGACCCTGGTCGTCTATATGCCGGGCTCGGGCTATCAGGAGATTTGCAACCGGCTGACGGCCGCCGGCTTCGCGCAAGAAACTCCTTGCGCAATTATTTCCAGGGCAACGACTCCTGAGCAACGAATTTACCGCACCACAGTTTCGGATCTCCGTCGCGCGCCGCGGTTCGCGTCTCCCACCCTTCTCGTGGTCGGCGAAGTCGTAAAGTTCGCCGACCGCAACCTAGTCGACGAGGCAGCCAGCTTCCCTGAGCTGAAACCGGCGCTTGAAGCCGCACTCGCGCAAAGCGTCGGCGCAACCTTCAGAACAGATAAGGAGTCTTTACCGTGAAGGAAGATGTAGGAAGACTGCGCATCGCCGCGGAAACCTGGAGCCCCGAGCGGGTCCTCACATGGGCGTTCGACACATTCGGGGATGGCGTGGCGATCTCCTCCGCTTTCGGCTCCGAGGGCATGGCCCTGATCGATATCGCTTCCCGAGTTCGCCGGAACTTTCGCCTCTTCACCCTGGACACAGAATTCCTGTTTCCCGAAACCTACAGCCTAATGGACCAGGTGGAACGAAGATATGGCATCACGATTGAAAGGGTATATCCGCTGAACTCGCCCGAGAAACAGGAACAGGTTCACGGTCCCGCGCTCTGGCAACGTAACCCCGACCAGTGCTGCAACCTGCGGAAGGTCGAGCCGCTGCAGCGCAAGCTGGGCGAACTCCAAGCTTGGATCACGAGCATCAGACGCGATCAGACCACGACCCGGGCGGGCGCCGCCAAAATCGAGTGGGATCCGAAATTTGAGCTGGTGAAGGTCAATCCCATCGCCGACTGGAGTTCAAGGCAGGTGTGGCGTTACATCCACGAACATGATGTGCCTTACAACGCGTTGCATGATCGCAATTACCCGAGTATCGGTTGCACGCACTGCACACGGGCGGTGTATCCGGGAGAAGACCCAAGGGCAGGGCGGTGGGCAGGATCGACGAAGACCGAGTGCGGACTGCACATAATTCAGCCGCAGCCGGCGACCACTCCCCCCGAAGTAGATGCATAGGGAATTCTACGAGTGCGGCGTGCCGTCTGCCTTCTTCAGATAGTCCGAAAGCTGCCGCACCACAGCGATGAAAGTCTTATTCGCCACCGAGAGCGTGCGGTCGCGGCGGTAAGCCAGGCCGAGTTCGCGCCATAGTTCCGCGCCTTCCAGCTCGACGAGCTTTACCCTGCCTGCCGCCACTTCATCACGCGCGAAGGACGCACTGATCAGCGAGATTCCGAGATCAGCAGCCACAAAACTCTTGATCATACCGATACTCGGTAACTCCATTCTGACCTTGAGCTCGGTGTTGTACTCGCGAAACAGCTTGTCCAGCAGCCGCCTGGTGTGGCCGGTCTTTGGGAGTAGCAGAGGATACTTCACAACGTCGCTGATGGGCGCGGACTTCAGCTTGGCTAGAGGGTTCTTGGGACTCACCATCAGCATCAACCGGTCGCGGTAGATAGCCTGAACTTTCAAACTCGGAGACTGGACGGGTAAGCTGAGTACGCCAACATCGAGAGAACCGTTCTCCAGCTTCTCCACGATCTTGTAGGTGAAGTTGCGATAGATGCTGATTTGTACGTCGGGATAACGGCGGCAGTATTCCCCAAAAACCTCGGGCAGAACGTAAAGGCAAGTGGCTTCGTTGGCCCCGACCAGGAGAGTGCCCCGCGGCGTGTGTCCGTGGTCAGCCACCGCGACCAGCGATTCATCGCGCAGCTTTTTCATGCGCAGCGCATAATCGTGGAAGACTTGCCCAGCCGGCGTCAGCTTGACCGTCTTGCCCGAGCGGTCCAGCAGGCGATCGCCGTACTCCTGCTCCAGTTGGCGGATCTGCGCACTGACGGCCGATTGTGAGCGGAAGACTTTCTCCCCGGCACGCGAGAAGCTACCTTGGCGGGCGACCTCCAGAAATGTGATGAGTTGATCGAAATCCATGCCGTTTAGTTACGAAATTATAGCGAACTTCTCATCGAAGTAGTTTCGGTGAGCGCGGGCACAATCGGCAGTCTGACTCATTGCACGACTGGCCGTTCGGAAGAGATGAGTTTGTCGCGCGAGTAACTACGCACTTCTTCGGATGCCAGGCGCGCCAGAATCGAAGCCCACGTCTCTTCAATGGGGCATGGCGGCGTTACGGGTTCCACGCGAACCAGCGGCAGAGCGGGAGAGGAAAGGAACTCGGCGGCGCGGGGGCTACCCGTTAGCTGCAGATGCCGGCGAAGAACGCGGCGAAGCCATTGTTCTTCCTTAGGTTCAAGAGTTGCTAACCGCACCGACTCGCGGTTTACGGCCTCGTCGTTAAAATAGTCATTGGCGTCGGCGCGGAACAGATAAGCCAGGCCGCCAGTCATTCCCGCCCCCATATTTGCTCCCGCGGGACCGAGAATCACCACCACCCCAGCCGTCATGTATTCGCATCCGTGGTGGCCCACCCCCTCGACTACGGCAAGCGCGCCGCTGTTGCGGACGGCGAACCGTTCTCCCGCCCGGCCCGCGACAAACAACTCACCAGATGTTGCTCCGTAGAGCACGGTGTTACCCACCAGGACGTCGCCGCGTTCTGACGCTTCCGCTTGCGCGGTAATCGCGATGCTCCCGCCGCACAGACCTTTGCCGACATAATCGTTGGCTTCCCCGTTCAAGCGGAAGTTCGCGCCGGAAATCAGGAAAGCGCCAAAGCTCTGTCCCGCGGTGCCGAAGAACTCACAGTCAACTGCACTCATATTCAGGCTTGTCGTTCCAAACGAATCCCCGACGCGGCGGAGCACCTCGCCGCTGAAGTGCGCTCCCACCGCGCGATCTTCGTTGGTGATTTCAAAGCGATAAGGGCGGATGGAGAGCGCCTCCAGATCGTCGACCACGCGACTCAGTTCAAGGTGGAGCGCGCTCGTGTCCTCATGAGGGCAGGGAAATTGCGCGGGTGGATCAAGAATGGGCTGCAACAGCGAAGACACGCTGTGTTCGGCTTGTACGGACTGCGGCCGCAACCGGTCGACCGCACCCAGGATTTCGTCGACGGAGGCCGCACCCAGGCTCGCCAACAGTTGGCGAACATCGGCTGCCAGCGCGCGGAAGAAAGTCTCAACCATTTCCGGGTTCCCCGCAAAGCGGGCACGCAGAGTTGCATCTTGAGTGGCGATGCCCACGGGGCAAGTGTTGAGGTGGCACTGTCGGGCCATGACGCATCCGATGGCCAGCAGAGCAGCGGTTCCGAAGCCGAATTCTTCAGCGCCTAGAAGTGCGGCGACCACCACGTCGCGAGCGAACTTGAGGCCGCCATCCACCCGCAACCTCACCCGGGCGCGCAGACCCGCGCGCACCAGCGCAGTGTGTGCGTCCCGCAATCCAATCTCCCAGGGCAATCCGGTGTTCTTGATGGAGGTGAGCGGCGATGCGCCGGTGCCGCCATCGTGACCGCTGATGGTAATGACGTCCGCGCCGGCTTTGGCTACGCCCGTGGCGATCACGCCGACTCCCGAACTGGAAACCAGTTTGACGCCGATGCGCGCGTTCGGGTTGACGGCACGCAGATCATAGATCAACTGCGCCAGATCTTCGATGCTGTAGATGTCATGGTGCGGCGGCGGCGAGATGAGTGAGGTTCCCGCTATGGCGTGCCGCAAGAGTGCGATGTAAGGCGTGACTTTCGCCGAAGGCAGTTGTCCACCCTCGCCCGGCTTCGAACCTTGCGCCATCTTGATTTCGATTTCGTCGGCATGCACCAGGTATTCCGCAGTCACGCCGAACCGCGCCGAGGCCACCTGCTTGACGCGGTTGTTGGCCTCTGGGCGATCGTGATAAATGTTCGGATCTTCACCACCCTCGCCGGTATTGCTGCGCCCTCCCAGTCGGTTCATGGCGATGGCTAGAGTCAAGTGGGCTTCGGGCGAAATTGCGCCCAGAGACATGGCCTGCGTGCTGAAGCGGCTGAGCAACGAGACTTCACCCTCCACTTCGTCCAGGGGCAAAGGCTGGGCGGGATGAAACTCGAGCAAGTCCCGAACCGCAATATTCTTTCTTTCTTCCGAGAGCACAGCCAAAGCTGCTTGATTCTGCGGCGTCGGCGACTTGATGTAGCGATGCATTCGCCGCACCAGTTCGGGCGAAGTGGAATGCAGTTCGCCGTCGCGGCGGAAGCGGTACAAGCCGGCATCGCGGAACTCCACAGCAGAAGACCCGAACCCCGCGGCGTGACAAGATATGCAGTCCGCCAGAAGACTGTCCAATGATTTGCCGCTTAGCGCGTGTCCAGCATCTTCGAAGAACTCCTCGCACGCTTCCGGATCGAGTCCGATAGTCTCAAATATCTGGCTGTTCCGGTAACTGCTCATAGTGGAGATGCCCATGCGCGCCAGCACCCTGCAGAGGCCTTTCTCAATCGCGGTGCGATAGCGTGCGGGCCCATCAATGTGGGCGCGGGCGCTCAGGCTTACGGCGAGATAGGGATGAACAGCATTCGCCCCTGCCGCGACCAGGAGCGCGACGTGATGGGTATCGATAACCTGGCCCGTCTCCACAATCAGCGGAAGACTCCAGGCTCCGGCAGCAGTCATCGCGCGCCACGCACACGAAACCGCCAGCAACGCAGGCAGCGCTGCCCGCTTCTCGCTCACGGCACGATCGCTTAGCAGGATTGCTCTACCGGCGGCCGCCGCGATCGAAGCCTCTTCACGAATGCGGTTCAAACCCTGACGCGCAGCCTCAATTCCTCCCGCAACCTCGAAACTGAAGTCTACGCAGTGCATCGTTAGCAGCGTTTCTCCAAGCGAATCCATCTGTCCGGCATCCAGCAGCGGAGAATCCAGCTTCGCGTTCTCGCCGATGTACACGTCGAGAGACATCACATGGCTCTCGCGCAGGGGATCGATAGGAGGGTTTGTAACCTGGGCAAAGCGTTGCTTACAGTAATCCCAAAGCGGACGCGGCAGGCCGGAGAGGAAAGCGGGAGGCGCATCGTCGCCCATACTCCACAGCGGTTCCTGGCTCTGCTCCACCAGAGGCTGAAACAGCATGCGGAATTGATCTTCAGTCCAGCCAAAGGTCGCCATCAATCGGTTGGCGTCGGGAAAGGTTGGCACAGCCTTGTTTTCCGCAGGAATCACAGTGGCTCTGGTTCCTCTGGATTTCGTCTGGCTATTTTCGACCGACACAAGCCGGGCAACTTCACCAGGCCGGAAAAACGTTCCGCTTGCCGGATCGGCAACCAGCATTTCGCCGGGACCAAGCCGCTGCCGTTCAATCACCTGCTTGTCACAAAGATCAGCGATGCCGACTTCCGATCCGACAATTAGCAATCCATCCGAAGTCAGCGTATACCGCAGCGGGCGCAGGCCATTGCGGTCAAGTTTGGCGCCCACCACCTGGCCGTCGGTAAAGATCAAAGCTGCCGGGCCGTCCCAAGGCTCTTGCTGAGGAGCGCTGTTAGCGAGGAACTGACGCAACCCAGGATCGAGATGCTCATCATGTTCCCAGGCCGGCGGCACCAGCCGCAATGCCGACTCGGCAATGCTCGAGCCGCTTCTCACCAGGGCTTCCAGCGCGTTATCGAAACTCGCGGAGTCGCTCATTCCCGGTTGCAGAAGCCCGGAGTTCTCTGGGAGTCCAAGCTCGCGGCGCAATGCGGCTCCCCGAGCCTGAAACCAGCGGCGATTGCTGCTGATCGTGTTGATCTCGCCATTATGGGCGACGAAGCGAAAGGGTTGGGCCAGCGACCAGCTGGGTTGCGTGTTCGTTGAATATCGTTGGTGAAAAACCACAAACGCACTTTCGAACTCAGGATCGTTCAGGTCGGGATAGAACGGGGCCAATTGCTCGGGAGTAAGCAATCCCTTATAAACGATGGTTCGCGAAGAGAACGAGCAGTAGTAGCCGGAATCGGAAACGGTTTCGAGTTTCTGTCGCAGTCGGAATAGCTGCAACTCGAAGTCGAAAGATTCTAGTCCGGAAGACTTCAACCTCGACGACTTGCCGCGAGGCCCGACAAAGCACTGCCGCACAACGGGCAAGGAGTCCCGCGAACGTGGTCCAAGGATTGACGCATCAGTGGGTACCGCCCGCCAGCCTAGAAATGAAAGATCGAATTTCTCAACAGCGGTTCGAATCGACTCCATCGCCTGATATGCTTGGCCCCGCTGAAGAAACACCATGCCGACCCCGAACTCTTCAGGCAATGCAATCCCATCATCCCGAACGACCCTGCGGAAAAAAGCCTTCGGAAGCGCGAGCAGCAGGCCTGCCCCATCGCCACTACGGCCGTCAGCGTCCACGCCGCCGCGATGGGCCAGGCGCGCCAAAGCCTCGAGACCGCGCTCCACCACGCCATGCGACGCGGGTCCGCCCAATTGCGCGATGAAGCCCACGCCGCAGGCATCATGATCGCTCGAAAAGGTGAGGCGACTCTCCGCCATGTTAGATGTCTAACCTGAAACACCCAGCCAAGTACAATCGTCATTTTCGATGCTGTGGATGGGTTTTTCTGCACCGAGTGGACGACGTTTCCTCACGGTTCCCCAGGGGGTTCCTGTATCGTGAAGCGTCCAAGGATTTCCTTTCAGGTAAAATGACGACTCTTGCCGCGGCCAGTGCTCCCATGGTCAAACTTTCAGACATCCGGTCCGCCCTGGCGAGGGTTCGAAAATCCATTTACGTATCTCCTTGCACGCGTTCTGAAACCTTCTCCGAGCTGACCGGCAACTCGATCTTTCTCAAACTGGAGAACCGGCAGAGAACCGGCGCCTACAAAGAACGGGGTGCTCTGAACAAGCTTCTAAGTCTCACCACCGAGGAGCGGTCCTGCGGAGTCATCGCAGCCTCGGCCGGCAATCACGCACAGGCCGTGGCCTACCACGCCTCGAACCTCGGCATCCGGGCAAGAATCGTCATGCCCCTCGCGACTCCGTTGATCAAAGTGTCGGCCACGCGCGGCTACGGCGGCGACGTCGTGCTTCATGGAGCGAATTACGACGAGGCCTACGACGAAGCGCTACGCCTGAGCGCTGGGGAACATCTCACCTTCGTCCATGCTTTTAATGACGACGAGGTGATTGCAGGGCAGGGTACTCTGGGACTTGAGCTCCTTGAGCAGCATCCGGACCTCGAGGCTGTCGTCGTGCCCATCGGCGGAGGCGGTTTGATCGGCGGCATCGCTTGCGCCCTGAAGGAAACCAATTCCCGCATTCAGGTCATCGGAGTTCAGCCAGCGCGGTTGCCCTCTGTGAAGGTTGCGCTTTCGGAGGGAAAACCCGTGACCTTGCCCCCAGCTGTGACCATCGCCGACGGGATCGCGGTGCGCCGCGCCGGTGAGCGTACGCTTCCGCTGATTCAGAAGTATGTGGACGACGTCGTCACGGTGGAAGAAGAAGAGATTGCCAACGCTGTTCTGCTGCTGCTGGAGCGAGAGAAGACTTTGGCCGAAGGAGCTGGAGCGGCTGCCGTAGCTGCGATCGTCAATCGCCGGGTTCCGATGATTGGTGACAAGACCGGCAAGAAAGTTGCCGTGGTGGTGAGTGGCGGAAACATCGATGTGACTCTTTTGGCGCGCATCATCGAGCGAGGCTTGGTTAAAGATGGAAGGCTGGTTCGCTTGCGTGTGCACCTCCCGGATTACCCTGGCGCTCTGCACCGGGTCACGGGCATCCTCGCCCAGCACCGCGCCAACATCGTTGAAACTTCCTACGACCGCGCCTACCACAACGTGAATCTGGGAGACACCGCCATCGACATCACCATGGAAACCCGAGGTCCCGACCACATCGCCGAACTAATTTCCGCCCTCGGTGCCAACGGCTACACTCACGAAAGAATCCTCTAATAGGGTTCGGCAGAGTTCATGTGAGGATAGCCACCCTTCGACTTCGCGTAGGGCCGGTTCTCGGCTTTCCAGCAAGGGGAGTGAGCCGTCGGAGGTGGATTTGACGTTGAGGGCTAAGCTTCCCGATAAGCAAATTCGGTTGCTTACGAAGCCAAGAGGCGTATCCTTTTTAGGGATGGGATCGAGGCGCACTCGATCCCACGCCCGCGTTTGACCTGAATACCTACGGAGGGTAGGACTATGACTTCTGGCATTCTGACCTCGCCCGGAATCAAGGCTCCTGGCGATTACATTGAAGAAGTAATGATCAGTGTGAAGGCGAAGAACCCGGCTGAGCCCGAGTTTCATCAGGCGGTGCGCGAGGTCTTCGATTCTCTGCGCTTGGTATTGGCGAAGCATCCCGAGTATCAGTCCAACCGCATACTGGACAGGATCGTTGAACCTGAACGCGTGCTCATGTTCCGCGTCCCGTGGCTCGACGATCAAGGTTCGGTGCAAGTCAACCGTGGCTTCCGCATCGAGATGAACAGTGCGATCGGGCCTTACAAAGGCGGGCTGCGCTTCCATCCCTCGGTGAACCTTGGCATTCTGAAGTTCCTGGCTTTCGAGCAGGTGTTCAAGAACTCGCTCACCACGCTTCCCATGGGCGGCGGCAAGGGCGGTTCCGATTTCGATCCCAAAGGCAAGAGCGACAACGAAGTGATGCGCTTCTGTCAGAGCTTCATGACGGAACTGCAACGCCACATCGGCCCGAACACGGACGTTCCCGCCGGCGACATCGGCGTGGGCGGACGCGAAATCGGTTATCTCTTCGGCCAGTACAAGCGCCTGCGCAACGAATTCACTGGCGTGCTCACCGGCAAGGGCCTGAACTGGGGCGGGTCTTTAATTCGTCCGGAGGCGACCGGGTACGGCTGCGTGTACTTCGCCGAGGAAATGCTGAAGAGCCGCAAGGATAAGCTGGAAGGCAAGCTCTGCCTGGTCTCAGGGAGCGGCAACGTCTCTCAGTACACCATCGAAAAACTGCTCGACCTCGGTGCGAAACCGCTGACCGTCTCAGATTCCAACGGGGTAATCTACGATCCAGACGGCATCGATCGCGAGAAGCTGGCTTATGTTTTGGAGCTGAAGAACGTGAAACGTGGCCGCATCCGCGATTATTCGGACCGCTACAAGAAGGCGATCTTCATGCCTACCGACGTGAAGCTGGAACACAGCCCACTGTGGAACATCAAAGCGGATTGTGCGTTCCCGAGCGCCACGCAGAACGAAATCACCGCGAAGGATGCCGCGAATCTCTTGAAAAATGGCATCAAGCTGGTCGCCGAAGGCGCCAACATGCCGAGCACTCTCGAGGCAACCAAGCTGTTCTTGGATGCCAAGCTTCTCTACGGTCCCGCAAAGGCAGCGAACGCGGGCGGCGTGGCCACGTCAGGTCTCGAAATGTCCCAAAACAGCGCGCGCATTTCCTGGTCGCGCGAGGAAGTGGATGACAGACTGCACAAGATCATGATCGCCATCCACCGCAACTGCTACGAAACAGCCGAGAAATACGGCACGCCGGGCAACTTGGTGAATGGCGCGAACATCGCAGGCTTCCTAAAAGTAGCCGATGCCATGCTGGATCAGGGCTTGGTGTAAATGCGTCGTAGAGACGTTGCTTGCAACGTCTCGCCGTCGGCAGATCCGATGCGGGGTGGAGCCCTCCACTCCGCATCTGTTTACGGCTCAGGTTTTGAACTAGGATATCCCTCGATGACCACGCGGCCCGTGATCGAGCCCCTCCTCGATGCTGAAGCTCGCCTCGAAGGCTTCGACAACCTGATGCCCTTCAACGTCCAGAACATCCTTCTGGTCTCCAGCCTCTACGACTCTTTCATCCTCCGCGAAGACGGCCGCCTCAACGAGCTGTTGATTGACGAATCTCTCGAGCTGAACTTGCAGCAAATCCCGGGCATCACCCACGTTTCAAGCTGCGCCGAAGCGCTCGAACTAGCGCGCTCCCAGCCGCGCTTCAACCTGATTGTCACCAACCTCGCCGTAGGCGATGTGACCGCCGCGCAGTTGGCGCACGAGGTGAAACGTGCTGGTCTCGACGTTCCTGTGGTCGTTCTGGCCTACGACTATCGCGAAGTAAAGAATTTCGTCAGCCGAAATCCTGTCACCGATATCGAGCGCATTTTCCTCTGGCAGGGCAACGCGCGCATCCTTATCGCCATCGTGAAATACATAGAAGACAAGCGCAATGTTTTGCACGATACGCGCGCCATGGGAGTGCCAGTGCTGCTCGTGGTGGAAGACAACATCCGTTACTACTCATCGTTCTTGCCCGTCATTTATACCGAACTGATCAAGCAGTCCCGACGGGTCATTCAGGAGGGCATTAACGTCGCTCACAAGCTGGTGCGCATGCAGGCTCGCCCGAAGATTCTTCTGAGTTCAAACTTCGAAGATGCGGCCCAGTTGGTGGAACAGTATCGCGACTACCTGTTTGGTCTGGTATCGGACGTGGAGTTCCCCTGGGAAGGCAAGCTCAGCCCGGAAGCCGGCTTTGAGCTGGCTCGCCTTGTGAAAGCGCTGGTACCGGACGTGCCAGTAGTCCTGCAAACCAGTCGCACGGAGTTCCGTCCGCGGGCGCTGGCTGCGGGGTATTCGTTTCTGCGAAAGCGCTCTCCAACTCTGTTGAAAGATCTGCGCCGCCTTCTCACTGAACAATTTGGTTTTGGCGATTTCGTATTTCGCCTGCCGGACCTGAAAGAAGTAGGTCGCGCCAAAGACTTACACGAACTCGAAGAACAATTGCAGACCGTTCCGCCGGAAAGCCTCACCTACCATGCCCAGAGCAATCACTTTTCTCATTGGCTCATGGCGCGAACCGAATTTGCACTGGCTGTCAAGCTGCGCCCGCGCAAGGTCTCCGATTTTACTGGTCCCGAACATCTGCGCAGCGACCTGATCGACTCCATCAACGACTATCGCCGCGAACAAAGCGAACTGCTGATCGGCGACTTCAACGCCGATACTTTCAAGCCTTCGGAAACAGGATTTCTCCGGATCGGCGCTGGCTCGCTGGGAGGCAAGGCCCGGGGCCTCGCTTTTGTGCGCCACCTCCTGCGCAAGAATCGCGTGACACGCCGCTTTCCCGGGATCCGGATCGCGGTGCCGCCCGCCCTGGTTCTAGCCACGGACGCGTTCGATCAATTCATGGCGGAGAACAACCTCCTCGATTTCGCCCTGCAATGCGAGGACGATGCCGAGATTCTGCAAAGATTCCTGGCCGCCACGCTCGCCCCGAAGTTGCAGCAAGACTTGAAGGTGTTTCTGGCTGAGGTCACCTATCCGCTGGCTGTGCGCTCTTCGAGCCTGCTCGAAGATTCGCAATACCAGCCTTTCACCGGAGTCTATGAAACCTTCATGCTGGGCAATCAGTCGGCAGATGCCGCGGTGAGGCTCGCGGAATTAATCGACGCCATTAAGCGTGTCTACGCCTCCACCTTCAGCCGCCATGCCAAGGCCTACGTGCGAGCCACGCCTTACCGCCTGGAAGAAGAAAAGATGGCGGTGATCGTGCAGCAACTTGTGGGTACGGCGCATGGGCGACGCTTTTATCCTAATTTCTCGGGCGTGGTGCGCTCGCACAATTTCTATCCCGTGCCGCCAATGACCTTCGCCGATGGCATTGCCGCCGTGGCTTTAGGTCTGGGCCGGGCTGTGGTCGACGGAGGCAAGTGCCTGACCTTCTGCCCGCGGTATCCGCAGAATCTGCTGCAATTCTCCTCAGTCGACGACATGCTCGCCAACTCGCAGACCGAGTTCTGGGCGCTCGAATTAGATGGCGTCACCCAGGGACGTCTCGGACATCTGCACGAAATGCATTTTGGTCTCGATGCCGCCGAGGCTGATGGTACCTTGATGGCGGTTGGTTCCACTTATTCGGTCGATAACCAGGCGGTGTATGACGGTGTGAGTCGGCCGGGCGTCCGCATCGTGAGTTTTGCTCCCATGCTGAAACACGGGTTGTTTCCTCTGGCGGCCATTCTCGAGATGCTGGTCAAAGCCGGGGAGGACGCTCTGGGTATTCCGGTGGAAATCGAGTTTGCAGTTCGTGTTTCCCAGAAGCCGGATGAAGCTGCGGAGTTCGGCTTCCTCCAAATTCGTCCCCTAACCCTTTCCCGCGATTACCAGGAGTTATTGGTCGACAGCGTCGAGCCAAGCCGGTTGCTCTGCCAGAGCAACAAAGTCCTGGGTAACGGGCGCATCGAAAACCTGCATGATGCAGTGGTCGTCGATTCGCAGCGCTTCGAGCGCGGCCGCAGCCTGGAGGTAGCCAAAGCTGTAGCTCACTTCAACGGCGTACTGAGCGCCGCAAATCGACCTTACCTGCTGATCGGGGTGGGACGCTGGGGATCGAACGACCCGTGGCTCGGCATTCCGGTGGAATGGGACGAAATTTCGGGCGCGCGCGTCATCGTCGAGGCGGGATTCCACGATTTTCGCGTCACGCCCTCCCAGGGCAGCCATTTTTTCCAGAATCTCACTGCATTTCAGATCGGTTACTTCACCGTAAATCCCGACGCTGGCGAAGGTTCCGTGGACTGGGAGTGGCTGAGCGAGCAGCCTTCCTTGGGCGAAGATGGATGTGTCCGCCACTTGCACTTTGGTACGCCGGTGCGAGTAGTGATGAACAGCAGAAAAAGTCAGGGCATAATCTTTAAACCAGAAGCGGGGCAGGCCTTGTAACTCGTGTCCGACTCGTCGAAACCGCGCCTCCGGGATCCGCAAAATCGGCCTAGGGATTCGAGTTGCTGGTCTGTTTCACTTCGCCGTTGTGCTTGTGGTCCATCTTGCGATGAACATCGGGCCAGAACTCTTTTATGACGATTGTTATTGTGTCGTACAGCACCTGCGTCCCCCACACACTCGCAGTATTTGGGAGTGTGCGATCGGATGGATTGAAGACATAGGTCAACATGCCCGTGGTCGGGTTGTAACGAGTCGTGATGAACGATCGGGGATGGTAGGTGTTGGTAGAGATTGTGGCCGATACAGCGCTCCCCAAAATCTCAGAGTAGTTGAATTGGCGATGGCCGGAATCGGTTCGGGTGATGAAGATTCGGCTCACCGCATATTCGGTGCGCCGCGTGAATCCGCCGTCACTTTTCTGAAAAAATCGCGGATCCTGATGCAGAAGTGAGGGAAAAACCGCGCTCGTCATGAAGTTTTCGATCGTCCCATCGGCAAAGGCAGACGCATAGCGTTTCCCATAGCCTTTCCACCCCTGACCATAACCCGGCTCGCTATTCTCGGCCTGGCTGATTCCCGACAGAATTCCGTACCACGGAAATTCAATCTTGTCGAAGGAACCCCGAGCCACGACCTTGAATTTCTGCCCGGTGGTGAGCGGCGGCACGTTACCGACATTCTCCAGAGTCAGGAAATTAGGCAGCGCCAGGAAAAGCCGGTCGTTCGACGTTCCCGCATTTCTTCCCGGCGCG
This sequence comes from Candidatus Sulfotelmatobacter sp., assembly GCA_035486795.1. Taxonomy (GTDB): domain Bacteria; phylum Acidobacteriota; class Terriglobia; order Terriglobales; family Acidobacteriaceae; genus Sulfotelmatobacter. Next base: position 30,814 of record DATHMS010000018.1, read on the forward strand.
TTCTTGTCATCTTTATCTTTATCTTTGTCTGAAGGAGCCTGCGGGGGCGAGGGGGGCTGTGCGTCCTGCCCTGCAGCCGAGGGCTTGGAGGTTTCAGTCTGGGATGTTGATGGCGCTGGAGTCTCTTGGGATGCGGATGAAAGAGAAAGACAAGTTGCAAAGAGCAAGGCAATCAACGGCCGTGTGACGAACTTTATCGACAAGCATTTCTCCCCAAAAAAGAATCCCACGACAACGAAAAAGGTTTGTGGCTTTAATTCTAACAGCCCAGCTCCCTTTGCCCCGAAGATCGCGCCGCCTTTACATTGCTTTACAGATTGACGTCCCGGCAGAGCATCCCAAATCATTGTTAGAAACGTAGCTTGCTACGTCTTGCCAGCGGCGAGAAAAGTTGCCGGGTAGTCACGACGGTCGAAGCCGCGGGCGCCGTGCTAGAAGTGGAACCCCATTTCCGCCGTAAGTGAACGCGGTGTCACGTAATGCGTCCCGCTGAAGGTCGAAAGAAAATTGTAGAGCGCATAATTGTTCGCCACATTGATGGCGGTCAACTGCAAGCTCACTTTGTACTTGTCGCCATGAAGCAGGTTGTCATGGCCGACCGAGATGTCGAACAGATTCCGGGGCGCGATGCGAGGCGGATTATGGTCATCGTTCTCGGCGTTGGGCCCAGGCGCCTTGATCAGAGTGGATCCGAATTGCGATGCTAGGCAGACCGAGGGCAGCGCGGTTGTCGGCGTGGCATGGACCGTGCCGCAGTAGAATCCCGCTTCGAACTCCTCATCGGCCGTCAAGGGAGCGCCGTTGCCGAACATTTCGACCGCGGGCTGGCCGTCGAGCGTGGCGGACGCTGGGCAGTCGTTTCCTGGGTTCACGCCATAGCACGGCGCAGCGCCGGCTACTTGTCCGCTGTCGTAGCGCCAGCTGAATGCAAACCAGGGACCGCGTTGCCACGGTTGGTATTGCACATGGGTCGACTGGTTGAATTTTTCGTCGTGATCAATGCGGAAGGGAAGCCCATTCTGGCCAACTGTGGCTCCCAGCCCTCCCACTTGCGGCGGGAAAAAGCGCGCCGCCACGCTCGAGAACACCAGGCCTGCTGTCAGTCCGTGAAAATTCGGCATGTGCAAGCTGGCCGCGTATCCGGGGATCTTCGAGTTGTGCCACTCGATAGGGAAAGTAATTGGTGTGTTGCCCAACACGCTGAAGTCGTAGCCGTTGTGGGTGTATTTCCAGATGTATTCGCCATCGAATACCAGGTAGCGCCCGAACGCCTGCTGCAGGCCGGCGTGAAATTCATTGCGGAAGCCGGGATTCAGGTTCGCCGGGACGCAGGGCACCAGGGCCGCGATCACCGCAGAATCGCAGCCGTTGTTCGAGAGCACCAGGTTCTCGTTGAACGGAGTTTCCAGGGTTCGCGCGTACGAGAGGCGGAGCACGGTGCTGCTCGGCTTGATGTTGTACGCCATGCCCAACCGCGGTTCCACCTGCCATGCGGAGCTCAGGCCGTTGTACACGTCGCCGCGGAGCCCGAGGCTAAACGACCAGTTCCCCGCACTGATCGTGTCCTGAGCGAAGAGCGCGAATTCCTTTACGTCGGTGTGGCCGTTGAAGTCGTATAACCCGCCGCCGCGGGTAAGGTCGAATGGCAGCAGTACGGGGTTGAAAAACGGATAGGGCGACTTCCCGGTTGCGGGATCGCCAGACCCTGACTCATTCGGGAAGAGCCCCAGCCCCACCGGGCAAAGAGTGGGATTGGTAACACCCGGCGAAGCGACGGGGGTCCCGCTCGCATTGACGCAGGGGGCATTCAGCAGGGGATCCACAATTCCAAGCGCATCCTTCTCCGTCGGGAACGTTTGCTGATAGCTGATCCCGAATTTCATGTTATTGACTCCGTGAACGTAGGCCAGATCAGAGTGAATGCCCGCATTGGTGAGCAGCCGGTGCTGGCCGATTGTTTCCCGCTGCAGGTTCAAAGGTCCAAGATCAGAGAACGGATCGGCACTGGGATAGTAATGATAATCATCGTGGCGCACAACTCCGCCGAGGGTAAACACCGCTTTCGGATTCAGCAGCAGCGACCACGACGGAGCGATGTTATAGGTTTCGATCTGCGAACGCTGGTCCATAGCCGGCACCGGGTTTCCGAATGGGTCGAGAACTCCGATATTGAGGTTGTCGAATGTGTTAGGCGTCTGGAACCAGGACCGCGACCACGCCAGGTCCAGATGAACTGTATTTCCGGTGGCGATCTGATAGTCGATCCGGTCGAATAAGTTCTCCAGGTTGCCCTTGTCATGTATGACATCGAACTCAGGAGCGTCGAGAAAGCGGCCGCCATCGGTGCCGCTGATAGCCACAAAATTACCCCAATTCGCCCCACCATAGGCGATGTCAAACGATGCGTTCGAAGTGCCAAAAGATCCGTAAGATGAACTGAGTGAACCGGTCGGCGTGCTGATACCCTGACCCGAGCGTGTACTGACCTTCACGACCAGACTCGTCTTGCCACCAAATTCCGCCGGCGGCGCGCCGGCGATTACTTCCATCGACTGAATTGAATTGGATGGAATCTGGTTGGAGAATGTCTTGCTCGTCTGATCGGAATTGGCCTGGTCGTCGACCGAAATCGTGTTTTCCGCGTGATCGCCCAGGCCGTGCATGCTGTTGTTGGAGTCGGCAGAAACACCCGGTGTGGCGGCCGTGACCGCCGCACTCACGCCCGTCGATTCTGTCGGCATCGGCAGCCGGTCGATCAGGTTCTTATCCACGTCGCTGTGGAACGTGGAATCGGTTTCGACCAGGTCGCCTGCCTCTTCATGAACGGTGACAGTAGTCGCCTCAGCCAGCGCTTGCAGCGTAACGCTGATCGTGACCGGCACAACCGAACGCAGTTCAACATCTTGTGTGTTGGGCGAGAACCCTTTCGCTGTGACCGTGACATGGTAAGGGTTGAAAGGAACGTTCATAAGACTGAATTGACCCGTAGTGTCGGTCTGTGCGCTGCGAGCCAGGCCGCTCACGGGATTATGAATTTTTACGGTGGCGCCCACTACCACTGCTCCGGTCGCGTCAACCACTGTCCCGTTCAGTGTGGTGGAGTTGCCGACGGATTGCGCCCCCGCAGTGCTGAGGGCCAGAGACAGCGCGATCGCCAACACGGCAAAGCGCCCTTGATAGCGAGTAAGCATGAGCCCTCCTGAAACGAACGCGGAATCGACCGGCTCGAACGCGGCCACGTCCAGCCGGAAACACAAATTTGCGGGAATTCCTAGACGCCAGGAGGACCGCGAATGCCCAAATCAAGAACACTGAGCCGGGTTTTCGCGATTACGTCTTCTTCTTGCAGCAGGCCAACCGCGGCAAACACTGGCCGGGCTTGAGAGGAACTGACGACTGGACTTGCGCTGTGCGCCACAACGCAGATCGAGCAGGACGCGGATTCCGCCTTGTTCGGATGGTTGTGAGTAGTCTCCGCCATCGCCGTCCACACTATCAGCGACAGACACAGCCACGCCAACCATCGCAAGCTAAACGGCATTCGTTCCTGCATTGGGCTAAATCCTCTTAAGCTTATATGGGTTGTCCCGCGCAAGGCAATGCGGGGCAAGTTACTATTGGGATGAGTGTGATTTTGGTCGCCCGGCTGAGGTGGCCATTCCGCTATCAAACTTACCAGCGAGGAAACACATGTCGGAACCAACTTACGAAGAACTCAAAGCCCGGTTGTCCCAATTGGAAAAAGAAGTCGAGACCAAGAAACGCAGCGGCGACCTGATCTTTAAAGTCGGCGAAAAAGGTGGAGTCAGCGTCTACGGACTCGGCCGTTTCCCGGTCACGCTCTACTACGAACAATGGAACCGGCTTCTCGGAGCCGCTGACGACATCAAGAGGTTCCTCGAAGAGAACAAATCAAGATTAAAACTCAAGGAGTAACCGCGCGTCGTCGTAGAGACGTTGCTTGCAACGTCTCTGCCGGCGGCGAGAAGACGTTGCAAGCTACGTCTCTACGGGTCCCCACTGTCGCGTGAGACCGTCCCCACCAAGGGCGGGCGGCAGTTACCCTGAGGTTACGCCCGCGGACGAATTCGACATTCTGGGAACACTTGACGCGCTATAATTAAAAAACTGTGCCCAAGTACTCCATAGTCGTCCCTCTGCACAACGAGCAGGAGAACGTAACCGACCTCTATGACCGCCTGAAGGCGGTGATGGAGGCTGCGGGCGAGACTTTCGAAATCGTGTTGGTCGATGACGGATCGAAAGATCACACCTTCGCCATGCTACGCGAGATCGCAGCCGTTGACAGCCGCGTCACAGTTGTTAAGCTCCGCCGTAACTTCGGCCAGACCGCCGGCCTAGCCGCTGGTTTCGACCATGCCCGTGGCGAGTACATCATCGCCATGGATGGCGATCTGCAACACGATCCCGGCGACATCCCGCTGTTCCTGGAAAAGATTGCGGCTGGTTACGACATCGTCAGCGGCTGGCGTAAAGTCCGCGTCGATAATTTCTGGATGCGCCGCATCCCCTCCCGCATGGCGAACTGGCTGATGGCCAAGCTCAGCGGCGTCGACATTCACGACTTCGGCACCACCTTCAAAGCCTATCGCCGCGAGATTCTAGAGCAGGTGCCGCTCTACGGCGAACTGCACCGCTTCATCCCGGCGCTAGCCTCGTGGTATGGCGCGTCCATCTGCGAAGTGCCCATCCGCAACGTGAACCGCGAGCGCGGCACTTCGCATTACGGTATCTCGCGCACCTTCCGCGTGGTCTTCGATCTCATTACGATTCGCTTCCTCCTCCGCTATCTTTCCCGTCCACTGCACTTCTTCGGGACCTTTGGCCTGCTCAGCCTGTTTGGTGGCAGCGCTGTCGTAGCCTGGCTGGGAGTGGAAAAATTCTTGCGCCACGTTCCGATCATGGCGTCGCACGGCCCGCTGATGATGCTGTCCCTGGGCCTGCTGCTCGGGGGATTGAACCTGCTGGCCATCGGCCTGTTAGGCGAGATGCAGGTCCGCCACTACCACGAACCCCGCCACCGCGCTCCTTACTCCGTCGATCGCGTCCTGCGTTCGCAGAACGAAGAGCACAGCGTCTCTGAGTAGTCTCTGATTTCCCGCCGCGCTCTCACCACACCCGGCACACGTTTGCGGCCGGCTTCACCATGGGTTGCCCGGCTTTACAGGAGAACGCTTCCGCGAAGGCGGGCATGTTAACGATCACCCCGTTGATCCGGTAGCGCGCCGGAGAGTGCGGATTGGTTACAGCCTGCACGCGCAACTCTTCTGGACGCTCGTTCGCGCAATCCCACTGTGCAAAACCAATAAAGAAGCGCTGCTCCGGGGTGAGGTCATCGATCGCCTGAAGGCTTTGATCTTTCGTAGCATCTTTCCATGCCATGTAGGCCAGAATCTCGCCACCCAGATCGGCGACGTTCTCGCCCAGGGTCAGCTTGCCGTTGACGTGAACATCGTCCACCGAGACATACCCTGAATATTGATCATCGACGCACTGGGTGCGCGCGTCGAACTTCTCGCGGTCTTCTTTCGTCCACCAATCCTTGAGATTCCCTTTGGCGTCGAACTGGCTGCCTTCGTCGTCGAAGCCGTGGGTAAGCTCGTGGCCGATGGTGCCGCCAGTGTCTCCATAGTTGGGGGCGGCATCCATTTTCGGATCGTAGACCGGCGGCTGTAGCACGCCAGCGGGAAAGTTAATGTCGTTCATCTGCGGATCGTAATAGGCGTCTACAGTGGGTGCGGAGATATCCCACTCCCCGTGGTCGACCGGTTTGCCGATCTTGTTGATATCGCGGCGGCTCTCGAACTGGTGAGCACGCTCCACATTGCCCGCAAAATCGTCGCGAACAATACTTACCGAGCTGTAATCGCGCCACTTATCCGGATAGCCAATCTTGTTGCGGATTCCCGCCAGCTTCACCAGTGCCTGCTGCTTGGTTTCCGGGCTCATCCAGTCCAGTGCGCGGATGCGCTGGCCCATCGCGTCCTCGATGCGTCGCACCATGTCAACTGTGCTTTGCTTGAGTTCCGGCGAAAAGACCTTGGCCACATAAACCTGGCCCAGGGCCTCGCTCAGATCGTGATCGACATATTGCACGCAGCGCTTCCAGCGCGGCTGCATCTCTGTCGCGCCGCGCAAATACTTGCGATAGAACTCAAAGCCTTCCTCGACGAACTTTGATGACAGATAAGGAGAAGATGTGTCAGCCACGTGGAACCGCAAGTAGGTCTTCCAGCCATCGACCGGTTCCGAGGCCAGCAGCGTATTGAGCTCCTTCATGAACTCTGGAGCCTCCACATTAAGAATGGCGAACTCCGGGTATCGCATTTCGCGGTAGTAACCCGGCCAGTCAAAGTTCGGCGCCAGCCGTGTGAGATCGGCGAGCTTCATCTTGTGGACCAGGTTGTGCGGATCGCGGCGCTGCACTCGGGTAAGGGAAGCCCTCGCCATGGCCGTTTCCAGGCGCATGACGGTCTCGGCATTTTTCTCGGCGGTGGCGGGGCCGTCGCCGATCAGCTCAAAAACTCTTTGCACATGCTGAACATAACGCTCGCGCGTTTCTTTCGACTTGGCGTCATCCTTAACGTAGTAGTCACGATCAGGCATGCCGAGGCCGCCCTGATCTACCGAGGCGATCACATGCTCGGAGTCATCGGGATCCTGCATCGAGCCTGCGGAAAATAAAACCGAACTGTCTTCGGAATAACCGGAGTAGGTCAGCTGCAAACGCGCCACCACCGGAGTGATCTCTTTCGCCGACTTGATCTGCGCAATGGCGTCGAGTTCCGGTTGAATCGCCGCTGGTCCACGTTTTTCCACGGCGCCTTCGTCCATGCAAGCGGCATAAAAGTCCCCAATCTTCTGCGTCACCGCGTTGCGCTGGGCTTTATTCGGCACATCAGGCTGGGCCGCCTGTTCCAGCATGCCGCGGAGGAAAACCAGGTTGTCCTCATAAAGCTTGCCGTAGACCGACCACGAGGTCTGGTCCGGTGGGATGGGATTCTTCTTCTGCCAGCCTCCACACGAATAATGGTAGAAATCCACGCAAGGGTCGATAGACCTGTCCATCGACGAGAGGTCGAGACTTGGGCTATACGGCAATGTCCCAGAAGATGGTTGTTCGGAGGCTGTTTGGGCATTGGCTAACGAGAGAGCGGCAGCCAGAAGCAATGAAAGGTACGCGGAGTTATTACGCATATCCACCTTGGACGGCAATCGCCGGAAAAAGTTACGGGCCAGCCCCGGTACGGAACCAGAGAGTCTGCATCAAACAGCCGTCCAATTGCAACTTCTGAGGACTACGTTGGCTCGCAACCCCGGCGTATAATCTGCTGTTTGACACCCTAGGAGCGCCAGCCATCATGGCACAAACCACACAATACGACTTGCAACTGGCACGCCGCATGTCGCGCCTCGGCACCGAAACTGCTTTCGAAGTTCTGAACAAGGCGCGCGCCCTTGAGCGTCAAGGCAAGAGCATCATCCATCTGGAGATCGGCGAGCCCGATTTCGACACTCCGGCCAACGTGATCGAAGCTGCAGTCGACGCGCTGCACCATGGCTGGACCCACTATGGTCCTTCCGCCGGCTTGCCCGAACTCCGCCAGGCCATCGCCGATTATGTAGGCCGCACCCGCCGTGTTAGTGTTACGCCCGAGGAAGTCGTGGTCGTTCCGGGAGGTAAGCCAATCATCTTCTTCACGATCCTGGCCTTAATTGATGAAGGAGACGAAGTCATCTATCCCAATCCTGGCTTCCCGATTTATGAGTCGATGATCAACTACGTCGGCGGCCGCGCGATCCCCATCCATCTGCGCGAGGAGCGCGATTTCTCCCTGGATGTCGATGAACTCGCCGCCCTCATCACCGACCGCACCAGGCTCATCATCTTGAATTCACCGCAAAACCCCACCGGCGGAGTGATGCAGCGCCGAGACGTTGAGCAGGTTGCCCAGATCATCGGAGACCGTAACGTCCTGGTGTTGTCCGACGAAATCTACAGCCGCCTGCTTTTTGAAGGCGAGCATTTCTCCATCATGTCCGTGCCCGGCATGCAGGAGCGCACCATCCTCCTCGACGGTTTCTCAAAAACTTATGCCATGACCGGATGGCGCATGGGCTACGGTGTAATGCGCCCGGACCTGGCGGCCCACATCACTCGCCTCGCGACGAATTCCACTTCGTGCACTGCCAGCTTCACTCAAATCGCAGGAATCGAAGCCCTGCGCGGCGACCAAAGTTCAGTCGACAAAATGTGCGCCGAGTTCAAACGCCGCCGCGACGTATTCGTAGCCGGCTTGAACAAGATAAAGGGCTTTTCCTGCCGCATGCCCAAGGGTGCCTTCTACGTTTTCCCCAACATCAAGAAGACGGGATGGAAATCGAAGCCCCTCGCGGATGCTCTGCTGGAGCAGGCCGGCGTAGCCGCACTTTCAGGCACCGCCTTCGGCGATTTCGGCGAAGGCTACCTGCGCTTCAGCGTCGCCAACTCGCTGGAAAATCTCCAGCAAGCACTCGACCGCCTCGACCAGTGGACGCGGAACAACCTCTGACACTCGGAGTGTTTGACTCGGATAATCGCATGCCAGCGAAAAAGACTGCAAAGCGACCTGCAAAGCCCAAGTCCAGTCGCCCCCTCATGCCGGGCTACGGCCTGCCCGAAGGCAAAAAGGGTCTGCTCCCGTGGACTTGGGCCGAGAAGCGTCTAAAGAATTCTCACAACTACTGGATCACCACCGTCAGGCCCGGAACCTCGACCGGCAAAGCATCGCCCCACACCATGGTGGTCTGGGGGCTATGGCAGGACGGCCGCTTCCTATTCAGCACCGGCAGCCGGTCCCGCAAGGCTCGCAACCTGGCGCAAAACCCGAACTGTGTGGTTTGCACAGAGCACGCGCAAGAAGCAGTCATTGTCGAAGGCACGGTCGAAATCGCCGATGTCCCCGCCCGCCGCAAATTCCTCCCCCCTTGCGAGCGCAAGTACAGCTTCGACTTGTCGAAAATGAAATCGGACATACTCTCCATGAAAGAACCGGTCTTCGCCGTGCGCCCCCGCGTGGTGTTCGGCCTGTGGGAGAAGGAATTCATCGGCAAGTCCACGCGCTGGACTTTCGAGGAGCAATAATTCTGCCGACGATTCTGCAGCAGGGCAAACTTGCCGGCGAAGAGCCCGCCAAGGCTCCTCGCCGTTCTCGTTTCAACACTTAAACTCCACTTACAGCGAACGCAGGAAGTTCAGAAGGTCCTGCACCTGCCTTGGTTTAAGCGAATCGTATTTCCGGATTACCATATTTGCTTCGGATCCGCTGCTGCTGTGCGCCTGAATGGCCTGAATCAGATCTGAGGTCCGGCCATCGTGAAGGAAGAACAAGCGCTGTCCGAGCCCCCACAATGGCGCGGTGCGGAATTGATTGGGTCCGGCTGAACCCTGGTGGATGCCGTCCGCCAGCCCGCTACCCATATCGTGCAGAGCAAAGTCAGAATAAGGATGGTAGGCGACGTTGGACATGCCGGTAAAAATTGAAGTGCCGGTGGTCAGAGTCGGCGAGTGGCACAGGTTGCAGCCGATGGCATTGAAATCAGCAGCTCCATTCTGAATCGATTGAGTGGAAGCAGCAGGTGCCGGCGGCGCGGAGAGGCGAATGAACGCCGCAAAGTTCACTATGTCCGACGACATTTCTGATTCCGTACCCAGGCCAGTGCCGTAGTTCGGGCTGCTCGCGTTTTGGTTCAGCATGTTCGTGGAATCCTCCGGAGATCCGTTGAACACGCATCCCGTCACGCCGCTGCGCTCGTTGGGAAAATTCTCGTTCGATACTCCCTGCTCCACGTTGTAAGCCTCGCCCACAAAGATCAGCAGCGATTTGTTCTGCGCCTTCCAGCCAAAGCGCGTGATCGTTCCGTCATTTCCGCTGGTGTTGAAAAAACCGCCAATTCTCAGCGCCGCCCGGGCCGATTGCGTGGCCGCCAGGTTTGCCTGCAGATTGGCGTCAGGCGTTGCTTCCACCAGGCCCAGACCAAACAAAGGCGTCGGCGTCCGGAAGATCACATTGTTCGTCGAAAGCGCGGTGGCAAAGTCCGGCTGCGCCAGCGTACAGCCCGGAGCATCGGAACGCCCGGCTATGGTGTAGAGGTCGTGAACGCCGCCGTCCAGCGCGCCGGTGGGAGTCTTGATAAAGCGGGCCTCGAGCACGGGCCCATTCGCGGTAATAAATGAAGGAACCGAATTAGACGCGTTATCAAGCGCGGCTAATGCCACCTGCGGATTCTGAATCGCGTTCTGCGGGCTCAGAAGTCCGGGGCTGGCGCCGCCGATTGCCGGCTGAGCATGGCACTGTGCGCAGCTGTTACCGTTGAAAGTTGGGCCAAGACCCGATCCCGATTCGCCGGCGATTTTGCCGGAAACCGAATCCACTTCCTGAAAACGAAGCTGGGCCTGGTTGAAAAAGGCCTGCTCATTCGCATTGAGGGTTGGATAAAAGCTTCCGGCAGCCGCCGGGCCAGTGCGCGGACCAGGATCGTTTTGCGCGGGAGCGGGTGGAACAATAATCGCTGCGAGCGCGATACAAAGAATGGGGACCGCAAGATCTCGAACCTTCATTTTGCACCTCCGTGCAGGGCGACAGGCACACTTCTAGCTCGGTCTTAATTGCTTGGCGACGCGCGGCGAGGTTGGCATCGGCTGTTCAGCTGAAGCTATGGTCGGCGAAAGCAAGCCGTACCATGCTCACCGCGAACGGAACAGCACTGTGGGAGCGGAATCCCACCAGGGATCTTTCCTCAGGCGAGGAAAGAGGATCGAACATTGGTGAAACTCTAGGCCGGAAGCGGATTCTGGTCAACGGCCCGGAAGTACATTCTCATTGTGGCCATGCGGCCGCCGAACTCGAGCCCGATCTCCACGTCGCGTATGATATTTTCGATGATCCCTACGAGTCAGGGGGTAAGCTTTCCGGTTAAGCCTCAGCTATTCTGAAGGAAACTCATGGACAAGCATTTTCGAGTTTTTGCCACCTGCGACATCGGAGAAGCCATCGACCTGCTGCGCCGCCGCGGTTATGAAGTCGAGGTCTATCCCCAACCCGAAGCTCCGCCGAAGAGCCTGATTATCGAAAAGGTGAAGTCCGGCATCGACGGCCTGATCACCACGCTTCGCGATCCCATCGACGCTCAGGTCTTTGAAGCGGGCAAGAATGAAGCCGGCAAGAAAACGCTGAAAGTTGTGGCGCAGTACGCGGTCGGCTTCGACAACATTAACCGCGCCGATGCCGATCGCTACAAGATTCCCTTCACCAACACGGCAGACGTGCTCACCGAGGCCACCGCCGAGTTTGCCTTCTTCATGCTGGGCATGCTGGCCCGCAAGATGTGGCCCGCCGAGCACCTCACCCGCGACAATCAATGGGGATACTGGCATCCCTACCTGCCGTTTCTAGGCGACGAAGTCACCGGCAAGACCATCGCCATCATCGGCACCGGCCGCATCGGCCTCGCCATGATGAAAAAGTGCGCCGGCTTCGACATGAACATGCTGTGCTACGACCCGGCCTATGAGAATCACGATTACATCAAAGCCATTCAAGAAACGATGGATCTGCGCCACGCCCGAGGCATTTCCAAAGATAAGAACTGGATCAAGTACGTAGGCTTCGAAGAGGCGCTGCGCGGAGCCGACTTCGTCAGTGTACATGTGCCGCTATTGCGTCCGAGCGAGAGCGCCACGCCGACCTATCATCTCTTCAACGAGCAAACTCTGAAGCTGATGAAGCCGACCGCTTTTCTGGTGAACGACTCGCGGGGCCCGGTGGTCGATGAACTAGCACTGGTGAAAGCTCTACGCGAGAACTGGATCGCCGGCGCTGCCCTCGACGTCTACGAAAAGGAACCGCTGCCCGCCGACTCTCCGCTTCGCGATCCTGCCATCGCCGACCGCTGCCGCCTGATGCCCCACTTCGCCAGCGCAGCTCGCATTACGCGCCTCTCCACCGATCCCAACAAGGGCATGGCCGGCCGCTGCGTCCAGGGATTGATCGACGTCCTCGAAGCCAACTACGGCGGCGACATCACGAAGATGCCCTACGTCGTAAATAAGGAGGTCTTCGGGAAATAGCCGCGGCATCCCGGTAGAATGGAGTGTCGTGCGCCTCTCCCCAAGGATACGAATGAAAAGACGATCCGCCTTCGGTCTTCTTCTTGCTCTTCTGTGTCTGATTCCTGCAATGTCCGCCCAGACTCCTAAGGCGGATAGCCAACTCCAGGGGGATCAACTGAAAGAAGATCAGCTCAAGCTTGTTCCCGAGCCCAAAGAAGTACGCCTCCAGCAAGGGGGCTTCCGTGTACGGCCAACCACCAGAATCCTGGTGGAGCTAGGCCACCAGGATGAAGACCGCATCGCTGCCGAAACCCTGGTTGAAGAAATCCACGATCAGTCCGGCTTGCAGCTGAGTATTACTGGCTCAAAGGAGAAAACACGGCAAGTGCGAAGCACGATCGTACTGGCCCGCTTGCAAGACCGCAGCGTCAGGGATTTCCTGGCTTCGAAAGGCCTGAAGGCGGATTCCATCGGCGACCAGGGTTACCTGCTCTTCTCCGACAAGACTCACCTGATCGTCGCCGCTAACACCGGCCAGGGACTCTTCTACGGCGTGCAGACGCTCCGCCAGTTGCTTCGCGAGGACGACGGAAAACTAATCTGTCCTGCCGTTTCGATTCGCGATTGGCCAAGCATGGAGTGGCGCGGCGTGCAGAACGACATTAGCCGAGGTCCCATTCCCACCGAAGATTACATGAAGCGCCAGATCCGCACCCTGGCCGCCTACAAAGTGAATCTGTTCGGTCTTTACATGGAGCACGTATTCGATTTTGCCAGCCAACCATTGCTCGCTCCCAGGGAAGCCGCGCTCACCCCGAAGGAAGTGAACGCACTGGTCGACTATGCCAGGAAGCTCTATGTCACGATACTTCCCGAGCAACAAGCCTTCGGCCATCTTCACCACATGTTGAAGTACGAAATCTATTCCGAAGTCGCCGAGCGGCCGCACGGCCATGTGCTCACCCCGACGAAGGAACAGTCCTACGACATCATTAAGGCCATGTACGCCGACCTGGTGCCGCTTTTCCCTGGACCTTTCCTCCACGTCGGCGGCGACGAGACATTCGAACTCGGGCGGGGACAGACCGCCACACGCGTCACAGAAGTTGGCCTGGGCCGGGTTTACGTCGATCACATGCAAAAGGTGTTCAGCATTCTCGAGCCTTATCACAAGCAGCTGATGTTCTGGGGCGACATCGCGCTGAAATATCCGCAACTGCTGGGCATCCTTCCCAAGGACATGATCGCCGTCCCCTGGGAGTATGATCCGAAGCCGAACTACGACAGCATCATCAAACCCTACCGCGACGCCGGCCTGCGCGTCATGGTAGCGCCGGGTGCGCAGACCTGGAACCAACTATGGCCGAACCTGGATGTGGGCTACACGAACATCCGCGACTTTGTCCGCGACGGCCAAAAGCTGGGCGCGATGGGCATGCTTAACACCACTTGGAACGACGACGGCGAAGCACTCTACGGTATGGCGTGGCCCACGCTAATCTTTGGCGCAGCCGCGGGATGGCAGTCAGGTGAATCGAGCGTCGACCAGTTCAAGAACGCGTACGACTGGGCCTTCTACCGCAACGGCAACAACGCCACCTTCCGCGACGCACTGGAAAATCTGGATCGCGGCCACCAGGCGCTGGCTTCCATCAAAGTCGAAACTGAGACCGACGATTTGTTCTGGATCGATCCCTTCACTCCGGAGGGCGCGAAGATGATGCAGAAGCTCGCCCCGGCAGCTCCTGAAATGCGATTGGGCGCCGAGCACGCCCTGGAGTCGCTCTACCGCAATCACGCCCAAGCCCACGCCAATCAGGACACGCTGGCCGACATGACCCTGGCCGCCTGGCGCTGGGACGCGCTCGGCATGAAGGCCGAGTTTACCCAGGAGATCAACAAATTCTATTGGGACGCTTTCCAGAACCAGACCGACGCAGACCGCGTGGGCAACGACCTCGAAGAAATAACAGCCATCAATGCCCGCCTCGAAGATCTGCGCGACGCAACCACGCGGGTCGGCCAAATGTATCGCGAAGCCTATCTGCGGGAATACGGCCCCTACTGGCTCGACAATGTTTTGGTCCGCTACGACGACCTCGCCCGCGAGTTCCAGAAGAAAATCGTAGCCGTTCGCCAGGCTCGCCGCCAATACGACGCAACCAAAATTCTGATCCAGCCGCCGGAGTTAGGATTCTACTTACAGCCGTAGATTCGTACCCACCAGAGAGAGGATATGTTCGCATCGGTTACTCGTCTCCGCGTTCGCTCCGTGAAGTACCTTCCATCGTTCCTGTGGCACACGCTTCTTTCTCAACGCCAGGTCGCGCGCGCTCCTGGATTGTTCGGCGGAAGACTCCTCGTAGACGTTGGCCGCACGTTCTGGACCTTGACTGTTTGGGAGACCGAGCAGGCGATGAAGGCGTTTCGCGGCTCCGCACCGCATGCGAAAGCGATGCCGCGTCTCGTCGAATGGTGTGACGAAGCCGCATATGCTCACTGGACCCCAAGCGGCGATTCTGTTCCATCATGGCTAGAGGCGCACGAACGTTTGATCGGGGAGGGACGGCTGTCTCGCGTGGCGAATCCCTCTCCCGGCCATGCTGCTCGCCGTTTTTCAAGCCCTCGTTTGAAACCATTGATTGGATTAGACCTCAAGCGCAAGCCCCGCTAAAGTTGGCAGTCTCTCGAGCAGGAGCGATTAGCAGCGAATTTGTTAGGCTCTCTCACAATGTTTTCCGACCGCACCAACTGGAAACTCGCGCGCAATCGCCTGACCGAGGCCCTGGAAGAAGCACGATCGAACGGAGCGCGCGTCCTCGATCTAACCATTTCCAACCCTACGCGAGCCGGATTCCACTACGACGAGCCGCGAATTCTGCGATCGCTGGCCTCACCGCGGTCCATGGATTACGATCCCCAGCCCAAAGGCTTACCCAGTGCCCGTGCCGCGGTTGCCGCCTACTATCAAACTCAGCATGGGATTCAACATCTCGATCTCGAGCGGCTGATCCTCACCACCAGCACCAGCGAAGGTTATTCCTTCGTCTTCCGCCTACTCTGCAATCCCGGCGACGAGCTGCTGGTTCCGAAACCAAGCTACCCCTTATTCGAATTCCTCGCCGACCTGCATGACGTCAAGCTCATTCCCTATCCCTTGATCTACGACCACGGCTGGCAAATTGATTTTCCCTCGCTGCAAAAAGCAGTGTCGCCGCGCACGCGAGGCGTGGTAGTGGTTCATCCCAATAATCCCACAGGTTCGTACGTACATCCGCCGGAGCGAGAATCGCTCAACCGTTTCTGCCGCGAGCACGAACTCGCCTTGATCGTTGACGAAGTCTTTCTCGACTACGCTCACGACCGCGCGCCACGGCAAAGCTTCGTTGCCAATCAAGACGTACTCACCTTCACGTTGAGCGGAGTCTCCAAGGTCTCGGCGCTACCGCAAATGAAAGTGGCCTGGATCGCGACTAGCGGCCCGGCCGCCGAAGTCGAGGCAGCACAAGCCCGTCTCGAAATAATCGCCGATACCTATCTCTCCATGAATGCACCCGTGCAATGGGCGATCCCCGAGCTGTTGGAGCTGCGGCAAGGCATCCAGCAGCAAATTCTGGACCGGGTTCTGACTAATCTCGCCGAACTCGATCGCCAGCTCGTCACACGGAAAACCTGCGAGCGTTTAAGTATGGAAGGCGGATGGTACGCGGTGTTGCGTGTCCCGGTGACCCAAACCGACGAGGAGTTAGCGACCGATCTGCTGCACCGCAAGTCTGTACTGGTGCATCCCGGTCATTTCTACGACTTCCCCGGTGATGGATACCTGGTTTTGAGCCTGATCACCCAGAAAGCGGAGTTCGCTGAGGCATTGAAGCAAGTGTTGGAGGCGCTGAATCCGTAGAGACAATGCTCGCACTTCTCTAGGATGCGTGCTTCATCCCTTCACCAGAAACGGATTACTCTCCCGCTCTTCCCCAATCGTTGTCGACCGACCGTGCCCAGGCACTACCACGGTCTCATCCGGCAATGCGAGCACTGTGCCGTGCAGCGATTGCATGATCTTCTGCATCGATCCTCCGGGCAAATCCGTGCGGCCAATCGACCCGGCAAACAGCGTGTCACCAGCAATCAGAAGTTTCTCAGAGGGGAAGTAGAGGCAGATGCTGCCTTCCGTATGTCCCGGCGTATGCAAAATGCTGGCGGCGTGCACTCCTGCCTTCACCGTATCGCCCGTGCTCAGGCTCTGGTCAATCTTGACCTCGCCCGGTGGTGCCACGCCAATCCACGCAGCCTGCACATCGAGCATCTTGAGCAGGGCGTAGTCGTTCTGGTTAAGCAGGATGGGCGCGCCCGTAGCCGCCCGCAGCTTCATCGCGCCTCCCACATGATCAATGTGGGCGTGCGTAATCACGATTTGCTTGACTTGCAGGTTATGCTTGCGGATGAGCGCGAGCACGTCCTCAATGTCGTCACCGGGGTCGATGACCATCGCGTCGCGGGTCGTCTGATCGCCAATAATCGAGCAGTTGCAGTGCAGCGGCCCCACGGGAAAGATTTCATGGATCATGCTTTCATTGTAGCGGGGACTCCGGCGCTTAGAAGCATTTCGTGAAACGGTTCGGGAAGGTACGGCTTCAGCCGTGCCGCTCAGTTGTCCAGCGGTTGGGGCTTTAGCCCCTGAGGTTCCCAGCTCGGAACTAGTTCAGACTTGTCTTGAAACGCCGCTGGCGAGACAATACGCCGACGTGCTCGGAGGTTTCCGTGGCGAAATACCGTCAGCATGGATATCAGGATCGCGACCGCGAAGACAAGCCGCGCCAGGGGTCCCGAGAAAAAGACTCTCTGGAAAAGCAGTCTCGGGAAAGGCCAGCCCCGCTACCGCCCGCCAGACGCGACTACAGCATGGGACCAAAGCCCGTGAATATGCCCGGCACCCGCGCCGTTTCCCGCTGCGCCCAATGCGGCACCGTGCTGCAGGCGATCCCGCCCACCGGTCTGTGTCCCAAGTGCGGCTTCGAACTCCATTCCTGCAAACAGTGCATGTATTTCGATCCCGGAAGCCGCTTCGAATGCATGCAGCCAATCAAGGAGCGCATCGCCAAGAAAGATGCACGCAACGATTGCACGTTCTACGAAATCCGCGTCACCCGCGAAAAGGAAACGTCCACGCCCGCCAGCCTGCGCCCCAACGACGCCCG
>DATHMS010000019.1:0-41361 GCA_035486795.1 Candidatus Sulfotelmatobacter sp.
ACGATGCCGTAGCAGATGCTGAGGCCGAGGCCGGTTCCCTTGCCGACCTCTTTGGTGGTGAAGAAGGGATCAAAGATGCGATCGGGATGGGAAATGCCGTAGCCGTTGTCGCTGAAAGAAACTTCGACGGCATCGCCAACCTTGGTGGTCATGATCTCGATGCGGGCGGGGCGGCCGACTTCATGCACGGCGTCGTAGGCGTTGTTCAGAATGTTGAGGAAAACCTGCTGCAGTTGGTGAGCGTCACCGATAACATCGGGGAGTCCCTCGTCAAGGTGTTCGATAATTTCCACACCGTGACTATTGAAGTCGTAAGAACGCAACTGGATGGTGCGGCGCAGGATCAGGTTGAGCTGCACGGGGTTGCGCTGCGGCGGCATCTGGCGTGCAAAGCTGAGCAGGTTCTGGACGATCTGTTTGGTGCGCTGAGCTTCCTGTAGGATGACGCGCAGGTCTTTTAACGCTGTCGCAGGAAGGTCGGGATTCTCCAGGAGCAAATCGGCAAAGCCGAGGATCGCGGTCAGGGGATTATTTACTTCGTGGGCCACGCCGGAGACCAGTTGTCCGACGGCCGCCATCTTCTCGGCGTGAACCAGTTTGCCGCGCAGTTCGGCGGAGTCGGTGATGTCGGTCATGACCACCACGATGCTGTTGATGTTGCCCTGCTCGTCGCGCATGGGGCTGAGGTTGACGGAGAACTGGCCGGCATGGCCGTTGCCACGCATGATCTGCAGTTCCAGGTTGTCGACCTGCCCGCCGCTAAGAATGGCTTGCAGGGCATCGGATAGAGGACGGACATAGCCGGGAACGGCCAGCTCCAGCAGTGGACGCCCCAGCAGTTCACGCTGCTCGAAACCGGCTTCGTACCAGCGGCGGTTGGCGTAGCTGATCAGGCCTGCGGTGTCGGCGACCAGAATCAGGCTTTGGGTGTTGCTGAGAATCTTGCCGGAGAAGTCGCGCTCCCGCTGCAGTTCTGACTGATAGGTGTGGAGGCCGGTGACATCAAGCATCAAACCGCGAATCTGCAGCAATCGCCCAAGATTGTCGTACATGCCGAAGGCATTGATCAGAACGTAGATCGGCGACCCGTCTTTGCGGCGAAGCGTGGCTTCAAAATTACGCATGTGGCCGTCTTTTTCCATGGCCTCGGCGTGGCGCTCACGCTGCTCGGGAGAGAAGTAGACCTGCGTGGGAATATCAACCTGCAGGAGCTCTTCCCGGCTGGAATAGCCGAGCATCGCCACCAGGGCGTCGTTGACTTCGACAAAGCGGCCTTCGGGCGTGCTGAAGAACAGTCCTTCCTGAATGTTGTCGAACAATTCACGGTAACGGCGCTCGGCCTCGCGGCGGTCCGTAATGTCTTTGAGCACGTGAATGGTTTGCAGGCTTTCGCCGGAAGCACCGTGCACCCGTGAAGTGGAGACCAGATAAGTGCGGTCCAAAGCAGGATGAACAAATTCGTCGCCGTCCTCGCCCAGGGAGCGGCAGAAAGGGCAGGAATAAAGCGTAGCTTCGTTGGTAAGAGTCAGCAGAGCGCGCATGTTGACCCCGATCAGTTCGCTGGGAGCAACTCCGATCATGGAGGCCAGAGACCGGTTTACGCGCAGAACCTTATCGGCTTCGTCGTGCACGACGATGAAATCGGTGATGGCATCAAAGATTTCCAGCCAGTGACGGTTGGCCTGTTCGATGCGACTGAATAAGCGGGCATTTTCCAGAACCCGGGCGGCGTGGCCGGCGATGGCTTCCAGCAGGTCGCGATCTTCCGCCGCGAGCGGATGAGCGCACCCGGAGAGGCAGAGCAAACCAGTGAGTTCTCCATTAGAACTGGGAAGACGAACCACCACGCAGTCACTCCAGCCTAGACTCGCGGCCAGCGCAGGGCCGAGCAGTTCGGCGGCTGAGCCGGAGACGATGGGCTCGGTCGGCTTCTTAACCAACTCGTTCTTCGCCAAGCCCGAGAGGGCATGAGCCAATCTTTGTTGCAGCGCGTGATCTTCAGTGCGGGCAGGGATGGTGGTGGCATGGAGTGCGGCCGGGTGATCGGGGCTGGAATCATCGTCATTTGGACGATCTTTATTGGGATGATTTTGGCTAGGACGATCTTGGCTGGCGAGGCGCGAGGCCGAGCCCGTCGCGGGGTGCAGCGGATGCAGCGCGACGGTCTGGAATCGTCCTCCCTCAAACAGAGCAACCGCACCGCCGCGGGCTGCGGCAAGTTCGATGGCGCGCTCGAGAAACCTGCCGGCGCAATCCGGCAGGCGAAGTAGACTATCGATTTCCCGGGCCAGTTGCGTGAGCGCCTGGGAGCGTCGGCGGTGCTGCTCGGCCAAGTGCAGGTTGTGCGCTACTTCTAGGACCACCGCGACCTGAGCGGCCAGGGCGCGGGCGCGGCGAATATCCTCTTGGGAGATGCCCGTGCCGTCCAGCCGATCGAGCACGCCGAACATGCCAAGCACCCGCCCCTCGGCGCCCAACAGCGGGACTGCCAGCAGCTGGCGGACCTGGTGTTGCGCGATCAGATCCAAGTTCACACCGGCGAGTTGTTTCAGGTCGTCGGACCAGAAGACTTCTTTGGCCCGCAGGGCGCGGGTGGCGATGCCCTCCGGGAAAACCGTATCCACGCGCTGCGGCTCGCCGCGGTTGACGGCATGACGAACGTGGAACTGGCCGTCTTCGAGCAGAGCGATGAAGCACCGGCCGAAACCGAGAAAGTCAGTAGCACGCACCACGAACGCCTGCAAAAAATGTTCGAGATCTCCGCTCGAACTGAGTTCGGAAGAGATCTCGAGCAACTGGTGCAGTTCGTGCGCCTGGCCTTGGGCGGTAGCGCAGAGTTCAGCGTGAGCTACGGCAACCGCGCCGAAGCCGGAAATGGCCGATACCAGCGATCTCTCCTCGGCGGTGAAGACCCCGTCGGGACGCGGATAAATGAGGATCGCCCCTTGCGTGCGCGAAGTGCGGAAGGGCGCGGCGATCAGCATTCCTGGAGTCACCATGCTGCCGAGCGAGTGTTGATCGCTGCTCAACGAGACGGTGATGGCTTCTCCGGCGGACACGGCACGTTGCGCCAGCTCGGCGGCGAAACGAATGGTCTGGCGGTCATGCCCCGCGCGGAAGGAGTTAGCCAGTTGAGGGGTTTCTGCGGACACGGCCCGAAGTTCGAAAGGCCCGTCGCGGCGCAGAAGAACCGAGACCAGGCGCGTACGCAAGAGCAGCCGGAGACGATCAGCCAGGGCCTCGATGACTGCAGCGACATCGGGAGTTCCGTGCAAGGCGTTGGCGACTTCAGCCAAAATTTCCGCTTTGCGGTGCTCCTCGCGCGAGGCTTCGCCCAGCCGGGTTGCTTCGAGCAAACTGCCCAGTTGCCCAGCCAGGATGGTGGCTTTGGCGGCGAGGTCTTCATTAAAGAATCCTTCGTCGGAGTCATGAAGGAAGGTCGCCGCGCCGATGACTTCATCGAAGACTACCAAGGGAGCAGCCATCAAGGACCGGGCTTCAAACTGGCGCAACGCAGGAACGGTTGGGCTCGATTGCAGCTGGTTTATGAAGATTGTCCGACGGCCGCGTACGGCCTCGGTGGTGACGGCGCTCTGTTGGGGGAGGAGGCGGATACCAACGAAACGGTCCGCCAGCTTGCCATCGGCCTGCTCTCCGACTAGTTCGTCGCCGGCATGGCGGCGCCAGAAATAGACGCCACTGACCTGGAAAAACTCGCGGCTGGCGCGGCAAAAGAGCTGGATCAAGGAGCCGGGGTCGGCGCGTTCCGCGGCCTTGGCCGCGATCCGCAGAAGCAGTTTCTGAAAGGCGTCGTCGGAACTGGGCAGAGTGGGGGCTTCCCGGGGTGGCGTCGAATTGCCTTCGAGCATCGTCAGAACATCACCACTGGCCGACACAGGATTTTCATGATTCTCACAAGTGATTGAATCTAATGGAAAACTATCCCGCCATCTCAATTTGAGTCAAGGGAAATGGGTCAGCGGGTGCCTAAGTGTGAAATCCCGAGAAAAGACGCCGGATATTGATCTCACTGTGAGAATTGATTGTATGCAAGGCCGAAGATGAGACAAGGCTAATGTCGAACCGCAGGTGACGGGAAGGTCTTGCAATTGAATTAAGTCTCTGTTTTTCAGTTATATCCCGAGAGTTACCTTGGTTTTTTCAAAAGCTGAGGCGTGGCCCCGGCGTTGCTCCATTGGGTCACCGGGATTGTTGCCAGGGAGGAACTGTGTCTTTGCGAAAGGCAGGAGTGTGGTTGGCGGTTCTGGCGATAACGACGGGGCTGGGTACCGCCGGGCTCAGGGCGCAGGATGTGCAAGGCGAAATCACGCGCCGGGCTAAGAGCAAAGTGCAGCCCGTGTATCCCGACCTGGCGCGGAAGATGAACATCACCGGCACGGTGAAGATTCAAGTCGTGGTCGCGCCCAATGGCACGGTAAAGGACGCGAAGATAGTGGGCGGACATCCGCTGCTGGCCGGGGCGGCACTGGAAGCAGTGAGGAAGTGGCGCTTTGAGCCGGCGGCGGTGGAGAGCACAGGCGTGGTGGATTTCAAGTTCGAACCGCATCAGTAGACAGCATTAGTTAGACAGAAGGCAAACAGGCGGCCGGGAGAAAACGGCATGACGATCGGCAAGAAGCTGTACAAGAATTTCGGAATCATCCTCATCATGGTGGTGCTGTTGTTCATCGTGAACCTGGTGGCGGTGCTGAGAGAGCACGCTGCTAAGGACGCGGCCAAAGTGTCGCTCGACCTGGCCGGCGCCACCAACGACGTGCGCTCTCAGATGATGCAGAACCGCCTCTATCTGAGCAACTACTTGCTCAGTGGCGATACCCGGGAAGTGGAGCGGATGAATGAGGGCCTGCGCAGACTCGACGAGAAGCTGCAACAGGGAACGGCGCTGGCCAACTCCGAACAGGAACGGACCGCCCTGGCCAAGGTGGCGCAACTGGAGCAGGCCTGGGGCAAGGAGTTCGCCCAGCCTCTTATCGACAAACGCAAGGACGTGGATTCGGGCAACGCCACCGTCGCCGAATTGCAGATTTACTACCTCCAGAAAGATGCCTCCTCGTGGGTAAAGAATTCCACCGACGCGCTCGACACGGCCGATGCGGAAAACCACAATCTGGTCGAACAGCGGGCCAAGTCGGATAAGACGGCGAGTACGCTGACCATTGTTTTCTCCTCAGTAACCCTGGTAGTCGCGCTGGTGGTGGGCATTTGGGTCGCCATCACCACGGCCAAGTCGATCACCGAACCGCTTACCAACCTGATGAAGGTCTCGCGGCAAATCGGCGATACCGGCGATCTGGAGCACAACATCGACGTCACGCGCGAAGACGAGATTGGAGAACTCGCCCGCACCTTCGCCAAGATGGTGATTTATCTCAAGGAGATGGCGGGCGTTTCCGAATCAATTGCCGGGGGAGATCTAACGGTGCAGGTCAAGCCGCGCTCCCCGCACGACACCCTGGGCAACGCTTTTGCCCGGATGGTGGAAGGTCTGGGGCGGCTGGTGCGCAGCGTGCGCGACGCTTCTTCTCAAGTAGCCAGCGCCAGCGGGCAGGTGGCCAACGCCTCTGACGATTCGGCCAAGGTCGGGTTGCAGGCTTCCTCCGCCATCGATGAGGTCACCAGCACCATGCACGAGATGAGCGTGAATGTGCAGAACATGGTGAAGAGCACGCAGGTGCAGGCTTCGAGCGTGAGCGAGACCTCGGCCTCCATCGACCAGATGGTGGCTTCCATCCAGCGCGTGGCCGATACGGCCAAAGTGCTGCTGGATATCTCGAACCGCTCGCGCGAAGAGGTGCATAGCGGTATCGCTACCATGGAAAAGGCTACCGACGGCCTGAACCGCATCAACACGACGATTACCAGTTCGGGAGAAATCATCGGAGCCCTGGGCCAGCGTGCCGACGACATTGGCAAGATCATCGAAGTCATCGACGATCTGGCGGAACAGACCAATCTGCTGGCGTTGAATGCAGCCATTGAAGCGGCGCGCGCCGGTGAGCACGGTTTGGGATTCGCGGTAGTAGCCGATGAAGTCCGCAAGCTGGCCGAAAAGTCGGCGCAATCGACCAAGGAAATTTCTGAACTGATTCAGAGCATTCAGAAAGAAGCCCGCAAGGCAGTCGAAAACATGGACCGCTCGACCGGGATCGTGAACGAAGGCCTGGATCTGGGCGGCGAACTGAACGGGGCGCTGCGCAAGATTTCGAACGTGGTCACCGAAGTCTACAAGTTCGCCCAGGAAATCGGGGCGGCCACCAACGAACAATCGCATGGCTCATCGCAAATCGCGCGGGCCACGACCCGGTTGAACGAAATCACTCACGAAATCAATTCAGCGGTGGAAGAACAGGCTTCCGGAGCGCAGGCCGTGGTGAAAGCCATGGAGCGGATGCGGGAACTGGTGCAGCAGTCGACCTCGGGCTCGACCGAACTGGCGGCTTCGGCGGAACAGATGTCGAAAATGTCGCGCGGGCTGCTCGAATTCATGGACCGCTTCGCGCTGGAGGAATCGGCGGGTCGCCAAGCCGCGGTGGACGAAAAAGCACAGAACGCGCGCCGGGCGGCGGCCGCGTCCTCCCGTTACTAGGGCAAGTGAACTAACCATGAGCGGTGAACTCCATATCGTAGGTTTCCAGGTCGGGCGCGAGACCTATGGCGTGCCCATCACTTCGCTGCACGAGATCGTGCGGGTGCCAGAGATTACTGCCGTGCCCGACGCGCCAGATTATCTGGAAGGCGTGATTAACCTCCGAGGCAAGATCGTTTCAGTGATGGACCTGCGCAAGCGCTTTGGCGACAAACAGGCCACGCTGAAAAAGCAGAACCGGATTCTGGTGGTAGAGCACTCCGGCAAGCTGGCCGGATTGATCGTGGACTCGGCGTCAGAAGTATTGAAGATCGCCAGCACCGACGTGGAGGCTCCGCCTGCCGTGTTCCAGGAAGGCGGATTGAACTGCGTCACGGGATTGGGCAAGGTTCGAGGCCGCCTGATCGTGTTGCTCGACATGACCAAACTGCTGGCTCCGTCCAGCCTGTTGCAGGAGAGCGGGAGCACGGAGGGCAAGAGAACCAAGGCGGAGTCCCGGGGGGCAGCGGCGCGTTAAGGCTACGCTGCAGCGGACATCGTGCGTCGAGCGTAACGCTAGCCTGCGGGGCGAAGAAGAAATGAAACTCGGGCCGAAGGAACGAGAGAAAGCATGAGCACATTTGGAGCAGCACCTGCTCCTGTCTTGACGGAAGCGGAACTGCGGCTGCTGCAGGCGCTGGTGTATCAGGAGTGCGGCATGCACTTCGATGAGCGCCGCACCCACTTCCTGCAGGACCGCCTGCTGCGGCGGTTGAAAGAATGCCGCATCGATTCCTTTTACTCCTATTACCGGTTGCTCATCAGTAAGGAAGGCAAGACGGAACTGGCCAAGCTGGTGGAGAACCTGACGGTCAACGAAACCAGCTTTTTCCGGCATAAGGCGCAGTTAGACCTGTTCCAGAAATTCGTGCTGGAGGAAATGCTGAAGCGGAAGCAGGCGCACCGGGAATATTCGATTCGGGTATGGAGCGCGGGCTGCTCTACGGGGCAGGAGGCCTATACGCTGGGCATGATGGCCGCCGACACGCTGGCCTACTACTACTTGCGCAATCCGCTGCCGGTAGAGATGGCGATGCCCAAGCCGCTGATTCCCCCGCCCTGGCGGGTGGAGATCCTGGCCAGCGACATCAGTTACTCGGTGCTGCGGACCGGACAGGAAGGCGCTTACAACGAACACCAGATGTCGACGGTCGATTACAGCTTCCGCCTGCGCTACTTCGACAAAGTGGGCGAGCGCTATGCCATCAAGAAAGCTCTGAAAGAAATGGTTCACTTTGACTTTCATAATCTGAAAACGGAGTACTTGCCACAGCGCAATGACGTGATCTTTTGCCGCAACGTGATGATGTACTTCGACCAGGCGGAGCAGAAGCGGTTGATTGAAAAGTTTTATCGCTGCCTGAACCCCGGTGGCTATCTGTTCGTGGGCCATGCGGAAAGCCTGCTGGGCCTGACCGACAAGTTCCAGATGGTGCACCGCGACAGCGGCACGGCTTACCAGCGGATTGAGGTGCGCGAGTGACGAATCCCCCCGATGAGCGCGGAGCAGAACTGCGGGAGCTGTTTTTCGAGACCTCGCAGGAACTGCTGCAGGCGCTGAACGAGGAATCTCTCAAGCTGGAGAATCATCCCGGCGACGAGGAGATCGTGCGTTCGATTCGGCGCACCGTGCACACCTTGAAAGGTGATTCGGCGGCGTGCGGGCTGCGCGAACTGAGTGAACTGGCGCACTTGTTTGAGGATGCACTGACGCTTGAAAGCGCGGCGGCTCATGCAGCGCTGGCCGAAATCTCTTTTGCTGCCGCCGACGTTTTTGCGGAGATGCTCGCGGCCTACCATGGCGGGGGTGCCATGCCTGCCACGGAGAATCTGCGGCAAAGAATCAAAGAGCTGACCGCGGCTCCCGAGGCCAAGAAGTCCCGGCGTAAGAAAAAATCCGTCGCGCCCGCACTGTCGTCCGGCAAGGAATGGACGGAGGCGGAGAAGCGAGCTCTGGCCCAGGCTCAGGCCGCCGGCCTCGGAGTGTACGACGTTATTGTGAAAATCGATCCCCACTGCACGATGCCGATCGCCGCGCGGCAACTGATTCAAAATGCGATCAGCGGGATTGGCCAAGTCATCGTGGTGCGGCCCGATGCGAAATCGCCCGCTGCCTCCAAGCAAGTAGAGTTCGTGTTTGCCAGCGCGCAGCCCCAGGAACAGATTGCCGCCAAATGTCACATCCCGACCATTGCGGGTGACGTCACCGTTACCCTGATTGAGGCCGCAGCCCCGGCGAAGGCCTCCGCGACCATCGGCCAGCAGGCAGTGGAGTTCGCACCCGAGTCTGCTGCGTCGCTTCCGGTTTCTGTGTCCCCGGCTTCGGTTCCGCCGGCTCCCGCTGAGGAACGAACTCCGGCGCCAGAACCGGGCCTGTCGCAGGCTTTAGGGGAAAACATCCTGCGCGTCGAGGCCGGCCGGATCGACAACGTACTCAACCTGGTGGGTGAGCTCATCATTGGCAAGTCCATGCTGCAGCAGGCGCTCGGCGAGTTCGGCAAACGCTATCCCAAAGAACTGTTGCGCGGCAAGTTCGCCGACGCCATGGCCTTTCAGGCCCGGGTGCTGAACGATCTGCAGCGCTCGGTGATGAAGATTCGCATGGTGCCTGTGGACCAGCTATTCCGCCGTTTCCCGCGCATCGTGCGCGACGTGGCGCGGCAATGCGGCCGCGAAGTGGATTTGGAACTCTCCGGGCAGGAGACCGACCTCGATAAGGGCATTCTCGACGCTATCGCCGAGCCTCTTACGCATCTCGTGCGAAACGCCGTCAGCCACGGCATTGAACCGCCCGAAGAACGCCGCCGGATGGGTAAGTCTCCGCGAGGAAGAATCCGGCTGAACGCCCTTCACCAGGGCAACCAGGTTGTGGTCGAGATCAGTGACGATGGGCGGGGCATCGATGCCCAGAAGATTCGCACCAAGGCGCTCGAACTGGGAATGATGACAGCCGAAGAAGCGCCGCGCCTGAGCGAAGCCGAGACCCTGGACTTTATCTTCCGGCCGGGATTCAGCACGGCGGAGGAAGTCACTGAAGTTTCCGGGCGCGGCGTGGGCATGGACGTGGTGCAGAGCGTGCTCCAGCGGCTGAAGGCCACGATTCACGTCGAGACTCACGTGGGCCGGGGCACGACGTTTCGTCTGAAGCTGCCGCTCACGCTGGCCATTATCAAAGCCCTGATGTTCTGGGTGGAGCAGCGTTTGTACGCCATCCCGCTGAACGCGGTGAGCCAGATTGCCCGCACCATGGAATCTGAAGTGCACCAGGTCGACAACTACGAAGTGCTGCAATTGCGCAATCAGGTGCTTCCCCTGTTGCGCCTGGGACGGCCCTCCGCTCCCGACATAGACCGGAAATCGAGCAAACTGTTTGTGCTGGTGATCACCGTTCTCGAGCGCAAGTACGGATTGATCGTCGATGCTTTGGAAGGGGAAGAAGAACTGGTCATCAAAGCCTTGGACGACCAGACCTTCGCCACCGATCTGGTAAACGGCGCTTCCATCCTGGGAGATGGGAAGGTCGTGCTCATCCTGAATCTGCCCGCAGTCGTGGAACACGTCGCGCGTACGCGTCCGGAAGCTGCGGGTATGGCCAATTCCGGGCTTCTGCTGAACCATGCCGATCGCGCCCGGATGGCCATGAGCAGCGCGGGAGGCCGGGCATGAAACCAGACGTGAAAAAAGTCCGCGTGCTCGTGGTGGATGACTCCGCCTTGATGCGCAAGCTGATCCCGCAGATGCTCGAGGCCGAGCCTTCGATCGATGTGGTGGGCACCGCCATGGACGGCACCTTCTGCCTGAAGAAGATCGAAGAGCTGCAACCCAACGTGGTAACCCTCGATCTGCAAATGCCAGGGATGAACGGCATCGACACTTTGAAAGAAATCATGCGCCGGCATCCGCTGCCCGTCATCGTGGTCAGTTCCCACTCGACCGAAGGCGCTTCGGTCACGTTGAAGGCGTTGGGCTTGGGCGCGTTCGACTTCGTCACCAAGCCTCAGGACGCTTCGGCGCATATGGCCCAAACGGCTGCGGAGTTGATCGCAAAAATCAAGGCAGCTGCCGATTGCAAGGTTGTCCGCCCCGGAGCTTTCCGGCCGGCGGCGCCTCCGGAAAAGATCTCGATCGGAAAATCCGCGCCCCCGCCCAGCAAGCTGGTAGCGATCGGAATTTCCACCGGAGGACCACAGGCACTTGAATTCCTGTTGTCGCAGCTGCCTCCGGATTTTCCGGGAACGATCGTTATCGTGCAACACATGCCCGATGGCTTTACCGATATGTTTGCCCGCCGACTGGACGAGTTGTGCTCACTGCGGGTGAAGGAAGCGCAATCCGGGGACGTGATGCAGGCCGGGCGCGTTCTGATTTGCCCGGGAAGCCGGCACATGAAAGTGAAGCGCCTGACCATGGGAGACATTGTGGTGCTCAACGACGACGCGCGGGTCAATGGCCACCGGCCGAGCGTTGACGTCCTATTCCAAAGCGTGGCCCAGGAATTCGGTCCGCACGCGGTCGCCGCGCTGATGACGGGCATGGGCGATGATGGCGCGGAGGGTTTGGGCGCGGTGAAGAAAGCCGGCGGCATCACCATCGCGCAAAGCGAAGAATCTTGTGTGGTTTTCGGCATGCCCAAGGCTGCCATCGAGCGCGGCTATGCTACGCGAGTGGTGGCTTTGGACCTGCTTGCCTCAACTTTACAGGCTCTTTGTGGCCGCAACGAGGGTCACGGGGAAAGCGGCGGGGCGGGAAAAGCACTCCGCGCCGGGCGCTAGAACGAATTTTCCGACCCAGGTCATAGACCTGAGTCATCTAGTCGGCGGGCAACCGCCGTGATGGAATGTTATGGGGAGGTTGTTATGGAGCAGTTCGCACCAGTAAAACGCAGCAAGGACGGCCAACCGGTCCGCTATTTGATCGTGGACGATTCCGTGTTCGCGCGCAAGAATCTGGCCCGCATGATTGAAAGCTTTGGCGGACAGGTGGCGGCCGAGGCCGGTGACGGGTTGACCGCGATCAGCGAGTTCGAGCGCACGCATCCTGACATCGTGCTGATGGATATCACCATGCCGCAGATGGAAGGCATCGAGGCCGCCGAGAAGATCGTCCAGGCGCATCCCGAAGCCCGCGTCGTCATGGTGTCTTCAGTGGGCTATCAGGAAAACATTGTCGCCGCATTGCAGCGCGGGGCACGCCATTTCGTGCAGAAGCCGGTGAAGCCCGAAGTGCTGTACGAGGTCATCAAATACGTGCTGGGAGAAGACGGCGCGGTGGCTGGGGCTGCCAGCGCGGGGGTCTAATCGCATGAAGATGGAGCTGATTCAGCCTTTCATCAACGCGGCTGACGCCGTCCTGTCGCAGGGGCTTTCGGGCACCACCAAAGTGGGCCACCTGGCGATGGAAGAGGAAGGCTATCGCCGGAAAGGCGTAGCTGGCATGGTGGCGCTCTCGGGCGACATCGAGGGCCGCATCATTCTCGACCTCGAGCCGCAAACCGCGGTACGCGTGGCCAGCCACTACGCGGGCGCGGAACTGCCGGAATCCGACGGGCTGATCAAAGAGACAATCTTCGAACTCGCCAACCAGGTCGTCGGTAACGCCGTCTGTGCTCTCAACGACCAGGGCTTCCACTTCCGGGTGCATCCTCCAATGCTGCTCACCAGCGAGGAAGGCGACAAAACCAGCGAAGACGTCGAAGCCCTCATGATCTGCTTTGAAACCTCGATGGGCAATGTGTTCATGAACGTCGCGCTCCGCCACAACAAGCAACGCATGTCCGATCATGCCAGGGTTGGCACATAGGGTAATTGCCAGCGCCCAGTGCCCAGTTTCTCCCTCCGGATTTCCTCCGATTTCGTCCCAACCGTCACGGCCACGCAAGAAGATCGTCAGCAAATCTTCGCATTAGGCGCACGAGGTCCTGAAGGTCCTTCTTGTTCCAGTTTGCTAGCACCCTGGCCGCCAACCTGTCGCGCGCTTCGTCCAGTGCGGCCGCCATTGTGCGGCCCTTTGCGGTGATGACTGCCGTGCGGACGCGCTTGTCAGCTTTGGGGACGTGACGCGCGATCAGCCCGAGGCTTTCGAGCTTCGTCACTTGACGGCTGACAGTTGTGTGATCCCGCCCGGCCAGCTCGGAAAGTTCAACCACGCCGATCGGACCGTAACGCTGAATTCCCATAAGCAGAGGAAAGAGAGCGCGATCCAGAGAAATGCCGGCTTCCTGAATGAGCGCCTTGTCGCGTTGCGGCCGGTTCATGAAACCCATCAGGTCGATCAAGGCGTTATGCAATTGGAAGATTTCCTTGCTCATGGCGGTGTCCTAATTGACAGATGGCAACTATATGTGCATAATACACGTATCTTTGAACGGCAGCAATGCAAAGGAGCGAGCACAAATGAAAGCAGCAATTGTATTGGAAGCAGGCAAAGCCCCTGTGTATGGAGATTTCAAAGAACCCGTTCCCGGCCAGGATGAAGTTCGCATTAACGTAGCTGCCGCGGCACTCAGCAACGTGGTAAGAAGCCGCGCCTCCGGAACGCACTACAGTTCTTCCGGGGAGTTGCCATTTGTGGTCGGCATCGATGGCGTGGGCCGGCTGGATGAGGGCCGCCGCGTCTACTTCGTGCTTCCGAAGCCGCCGCTTGGCAGCATGTCGGAGAGGACCGTAGTGAAGTCTGGGCAATGCATCGACTTGCCGGATGGGCTGGATGACGTGACGGCCGCCGCGATTGCCAATCCGGGCATGTCGGCGTGGGCCGCCATGAAAGAGCGCGCGAAACTCGCAGCTGGCGAAACGGTGCTGGTGAACGGCGCTACTGGCACAGCCGGCCGCCTGGCAGTGCAGATCGCGAAATACATGGGGGCAAAAAAAGTGATTGCGACTGGCCGGAATATCGAAGTGCTGAAATCGCTCGCGAGTCTCGGAGCCGACATGGCGATTCCTCTGGTTGAGAACGGAGACGCGATGGAAGAAGCTTTTCAGGAGCAGTTTGCGGAGGGCATTGATGTTGTTGTCGATTACCTCTGGGGCCAGAGCGCCGAACGGCTGATCATCGCGGGGGCAAAAGCCGGCAGAGAGGCGGTGCCGATCCGCTTTGTCCAGGTGGGCTCCGCCGGCGCGCGCGACATCACACTGCCGAGCGCGGCCCTTCGGTCCTCCGCCATCGAGCTGATGGGAAGCGGGATCGGTAGTGTCCCGGTGGAACGTCTGCTGAAATCAATTGACGAGTTGATGCAGGCGACGCTACCAGGCGGTTTTAAGATCGCTACCAAAGCCATCCCACTGAGCGCAGTTGAGCAGACCTGGGCAACGGCGGAAAACATGCCTCGCACAGTGTTCAAGGTGGCCTGAAGCGAGTCACGGTCCTTCTGCGGCCTCAAGCTCGCAGCGGCAGTTGTCTTTCCGAATCTTCGCCAAAATCTTCCCCGGGATCGGCGATCCTTCTTAACTCCGGATACTTCTGAATCAGCGTAGGCGGCGCCAGCACCCGCTTCCCGCTGACCATTGCCTTTAACTCCAGCGCGTTCACGCCAGCTTTGCTCTCGAAGTGGTTGTTCGTAATCACGTACGTTGCCTGCGCCCGCTCGGCGACGCTCTTGATTCTTTCCGTCCAGCCCGCGAGTTCGCGCTCGGTGTACAGATAGTTGTAGCGGTCGTTGCGATTATCAGAATCGGACCCTTGATCGGCGAACCAATGTTCGTAGTTGCGGCCATGCAGCCGGACATAGCCGATCGCGCCGGTTACGTGTTCGGTGGGCGCGAGCGATCGTCCGAGCACAGGCTGATCGATGTTGCAGAAGCCAACATTTTTCTGCGCGAAAGCTGCGAGAGTCGCGGCGTCATTCCAGCTGGAGTGCCGAACTTCGACCACCCGCGGATATTCGATGAATTGTCGCAGCAAGCGATCGAGATATTCGCGGTTAAGAGAGGTGTTTTTGAACGACACGGGAAACTGGATGAGCAGCGCGCCCAGGCGCCCTTCGCTGGCAATGGCGTCGAGGCCTTCGCGGGTGTGGATTTCGTCTTCGTCCGTAGGGCGGATGGTCGCCGCCGAAGTGGGCTCCATCACTGCAATGGGCGAGTGCGTGAACGCCCGATAAAGCTTCGCCGTAAAGAGAAACTTCTGATTCACGGCCGCAACCTTGCGGCACCAGAGCTTCGCCCACTCCGGCTTCAGCGGTCCGTAGAAGGATGTGTTGATCTCGGTGGTATCGAAGAAGCGCGCCAGATACTCCAGCGGATGCTGCTTGCGGCGCGACATGCCCGAAGGATAGAAAATGCCTTCCCAGTCTTTATAAGACCAGCCTGCCGTACCCACGCGGACATCGTTCGACTGAACCTGAGGTAAGCGAACTTGGGCCGAGGATTCCATACGCGGAACCGCAGACGGAGGGCAGGGGCAAGGTTAGCACAGGACAGGCCAGAGAGGAGTCAGCGCCCCATCTGCAAGCGCCCTCACGCATCCGTGCGCTGAGTGCTCAGAGAAGGAACTTGCGCGGTCTACCGGATTGTGCGACATAAGGCTATGTTCACTCGTTTATTTTACGTTTTGACCTTCTGCTTGCTCGCAGGGATGGCGATCCCTCTGGTATCCCAGGAAAAACCTGACGCCGCCTACATTCGTTCATTGGAGTTGCAATGGACCGAGTCGTACAAGCAGCGTCAAGTCGATATTCTCGCTTCCCTGCTGGCCGACGACTTTGTCATCACCATAGAAGACGGCAGCACATACAGCAAGACTGGCTATATCAGCCACAGCGCTGAGCCTTCGGTTCATGTGGAAGTGGCAGAAATGTCAGACCTCAAGGTTCGTATGCACGGAAACACCGCCATAGTAACTGGCGCGTATCACGAGGTAGGCGAGTCCAAAGGCAAACGCTACGAGTATCACGACCGGTTCACGGATGTCTGGATGAAGAACACTGGCAAGTGGCAGGTCGTGGCGTCGCACTACAGCGTTCCAGTGAAGTAGTGATCCGGTTTCACTCCAGCGACAACACTACCCAATACACGCCCGTCGGATACGTCTCGGTGCGGGCATAACACGTCCCCACCGAAAAGCTGCGCAGATTGCGACTTGCCAGCACGTGGCTGGCGTTTGCCGGCAGCGTCTCCGGATGCACGCTGGTGAAGGTCAGCACGGTGTAGCGCTGCGCAAGTTGATGAACAGCGGAGCCTCCGAGTTTGTCGGCTTGCGCCATGGAGCACGCCGCCGCATCGGCATTGGGCAGATCGTTGCGAGCGAGATCGGGCTGGTTGGCCTGACGCCGCGCTTGTGCCGCTGTGGCCGAAATTCTGTCTTTCACCTCGGCTACAGAGTAATTGGGGAGGGCATGGCCGAAGTCTTGCACAATGTATATCCGGTCCCCGCTGCGGACCACGCCCAACCCGATCACGTTATAAGCCGGATTCAGCAGGTTCGCCCGATGCGGAGGGGACAACATCAGATGTTGGTGACCCTTTTCAGCGTCGAAGTCGAAAGCGACATTCTCGCCTTCCTGATCGAACTGCGTGCGAGTCGCGTTCGCCAGACGTTGCGGCAGAGAAGGCTCGTCATCGAACTGGTGCGAAAGCTGCCCCGCCGCAAACATCTTTTCTGCGTGCGCGCGTGCCGCCTCGCAAAGGCCGGCATCGAGCGTCAGTCGCGGCGCACCAGCCTGCGCCCTGGCCTGATTCGCCAAAGCCAGAAGCTGTTGTTCGGCCGCGGGATCGTAGTCGCTGAAAGGAATATCGGGAGCCGTTGCCGCTGCCGGCTTTAGAGTCGCGTGTTGCGCGGTTTGGCTCGTACCATCGTTGCCCCCGGAAGCAGCCGGCACTCGAGACGGCGATGCCACGCTGGCGCCCATCACCAGAAGAAGCGCCATCGCAAACCTGCTCTCGATCGCTCTGTCGATTACTCTACGGGGTCTTGGCATGGCTTGGCCTACTCAACTCGACCCTTGGGGGATCTGACTTCAGGCCGAAAACTTGCCGCTGGTGCTAGGCTAGAGGCTAGAACCCAGCCTGAGAAGTTACTTTCGCTATGGAACCTTGGATCGCAGGGGTCATTGGCCTGTTGTTCGGCGGCATGTTCGGCAGCGTGCTTGCCTGGCTCGTGCTGCACTCGCGCACCTCTATGCTCCGCGCACGTTTGTCCGTGATGGAAAAGGAATTAGCGGCCGGAAAGGCTGATCTGGCGCGGTTCCAGCAAGCCCACACGGAACTGGTCGCGGGCAAGGCTCGGCTGGAATCCGCTCTTGAATCGGAGCGGAAGATCAACGGCGAAAAGATGGAATTGGTGACTCGCGCCAGCGAGCGCGCTAGCGAAGATTTGCGCAATGCCTTCAAGGCGCTGGCGTCCGACGCATTGAAAAGCAACAACTCTTCTTTCCTGGTGGTTGCCGAGGAGACTCTGAAGCGCTTCCAGAGCCAGGCCCGGGGCGACCTTGAAGCCCGGCAGAAAGCTGTAGCCGATCTGGTCGCTCCGGTGCGCGAGTCACTGAACAAAGTCGATACCCAGATTCAGCAGATGGAAGTTGCCCGCGGCGATGCTTACGGCGAACTGCGCGCCCAGGTGCAGTCACTGATCACAACCCAGAAAGAGTTGCAGTCGCAGACCGGCAATCTCGTACAGGCCCTGCGCACTCCCAATGTCCGTGGACGTTGGGGAGAGATTCAGTTGCGCCGCGTGGTGGAGATCGCTGGCATGCTTTCCTATTGCGATTTCACCGAGCAGCAGTCCGTGACCACAGAAACGGGAAGGCTGCGGCCTGATCTGGTGGTGAAGCTGCCCGGTGGCAAGAACGTAGTGGTCGACGCCAAAACGCCGCTGCAGGCCTTTCTCGACGCTTTCGAAACCACCGATGAAGAAACCCGCCGCGCGTGTCTGGCCAATCATGCGCGGCAGGTTCGCGATCACATGAAGACCCTCGCCGGCAAGAATTATTGGGAGCAGTTCGATCCCACGCCCGAGTTCGTCGTGATGTTTCTTCCCGGCGAGACCTTTTTCAGCGCAGCATTGGAGCAGGACCCGGGATTGATCGAGCAAGGCGTGTTGCAGCGCGTCATTCCGGCGTCGCCAACCACCCTGATCGCGCTCCTCAAGGCGGTAGCCTACGGATGGAATCAGGAAAAGCTGGCGCGCAACGCGCAGCAGATCAGCGCTCTGGGCAAAGAATTACATGACCGCCTGCGGCTTCTCGCCGGGTACATCACCCAGGTGGGCACGGGACTCGACCGCGCCGTCGAGTCTTATAACAAAGCTGTAGGCTCGCTCGAAAGCCGGGTGCTGGTTTCAGCACGCAAGTTTGCTGAGCTTGGTGCTTCCGTGGCTGACGATATTCCGGAACTTGAACCCATCGAAACCACGGCCCGGGCACTCTCCTTCGAGTGGGATGAAGAGGACGTTTCTCCAGAGGCCGCCGAGGATGAACGAAAGGCGGGATGAAAACCGCTCTGCTCTAATGTTCGAACGCCAGGCTCACATTCTCTCCCCAGTGTGAGCAAATTCTTATCCCGGCACCGCCGCCTACCCACTTCCGCCCTAAAGATTGCCCCGGCATCGCCGATAGCCTAATTGAAGAGGCTGTGCCCTAAGCGGCATCGCTCCCCCCTCGTTCCATCCCTCTTCGCGAAGGCAATTAAGGAGTCATCAGTCCCGTGGAGCGTGCGAACGCATCTCGCCTAGTCAAAGCAGGGAGCACCACCCCTACAGCTGAGGCCTCGCACGCCAACCCTAACAGCGCGGAGCGCTGGAACCCCGAGCAGGCGCTGCGTGAGCAGAAATACGCGCTCGATCAGCACGCCATCGTCGCCACCACTGACGTTCAGGGAACCATCACTTATGTGAACGACAAGTTCTGCGCCATCAGCAAGTACTCGCGGGAAGAGCTGCTGGGTCAGAACCATCGCATCCTGAACTCCGGCCGCCACCCAAAAGAGTTTTTCCAGCAGATGTATGGCGCCGTCGCGAATGGCGAGGTGTGGCACGACGAAATTTGCAATCGTGCCAAGGACGGCTCGATCTACTGGGTGGATACAACCGTCGTCCCCTTCCTCGACGCCTGCGGCAAGCCCAGGCAGTACATGGCAATTCGAACGGACGTCACCGAGCGCAAGCGGGCCGAGGAGGCACGCGAACACCTGGCCGCCGTTGTTGACTCCTCCGATGACGCCATTATCAGCAAGACCCTGGACGGAACGATCAAGACCTGGAATCGCGGCGCCGAGAGGGTGTTCGGGTATTCGCCATCGGAAGCCGTAGGTAAACCGATGCTGATGCTCATCCCGCCGGAGCGTACCAGCGAGGAGTCGGACATTCTGGCGTGCATCCGTCGCGGCGAGAGCGTCGAGCATTTCGAAACCGTCCGCGTACGCAAGGACGGCAGGAAAATTGACATTTCCGCGACGATCTCGCCGATTAGGGATGGCCGCGGTGCGATTGTCGGCGTTTCGAAAATTGCTCGCGACATTTCTCAAAGACGAGCGGACGAGCGGGAAATCAGCAACCTCAACGAACGGCTGGAGCAGAGGGTCCTCGAGCGCACGGCAGAACTGGCCGCCGCCAACCACGAGTTAGAGGCCTTTACCTACTCGGTGTCCCACGATTTGCGCGCGCCGCTGCGGCACATCGGTGGTTTTTCCAGAATCCTGATCGAGGATTTTGGCCCCGAGATGGCCCCCACAGCCCGCCAGCATTTGGCGCGCATTGCAGACGGAGTTCACCGCATGGGGCTGCTGGTGGATGAACTGCTGAATCTAGCCCGGGTTGGCCGTCACGCGCTCAATCTGCAAGCCACCAGCCTGAACATGGTTGTCGAGGAGGTCGTGAAGCTGCTGCAGCCGGAAGCCGAAGGCCGGGCGGTTGACTGGAAGATTGCGAGCTTGCCGTCGACGGAGTGCGATCCCATCCTGATCAAGCAGGTTTTTCAAAATCTGCTGGCCAATGCTCTCAAGTTCACCCGTCCCCGCGAGCGCGCCATTATCGAGATCAGTTCCCGGCAGGAAAATGGGCAGGTCATCATCGCGGTTCGGGACAACGGCGTGGGGTTCAACATGAAATACAGCGACAAGTTGTTCGGAGTCTTCCAGCGTCTGCATCGAGCTGAAGACTTCGAAGGCACCGGAATTGGCCTGGCCACAGTGCACCGCATTATTCACAAGCACGGAGGCCGCGTCTGGGCAGAAGCTGAACCAGACAAGGGCGCAACGTTCTATTTGACTCTGGCAGACGCCGGAACGGTCGAGCTTAACGCGAGTGAAATTGCCAACCAGACCGCTTCCGCAGGTGCCTCGGTATGAACTCCAGCGAAGTCGATATTCTCTTGGTCGATGACAGCCAGGACGACGTGGATCTCACGCTGCACGCCCTGCGCGCGGAGAACCTGGCCAACCATGTCTTCATCGCGCGCGACGGCGAGGAAGCCTTGGATTTCCTGTTCTGTTCCGGGCCCCACTCCGGACGATCCTTCGATCGCCCCCCGAAGCTAGTCCTGCTGGATCTGAAGATGCCCAAAGTCGATGGGATGCAGGTCCTCAGGCGGATTAAGGGCGATGAACGAACCAGGAGCATCCCCGTCGTGCTGATGACTTCTTCCCGGGAAGAACGGGATATGGTCAGCGGCTACGACCTCGGCGTCAACAGCTACCTGCAGAAACCCGTGGACTTCGATGAGTTCCGGAAAATGGTGAAGTTACTCGGACTCTACTGGCTGGTCACCAATCGGCCTCCCCTAACCAATAGCAGGCCAGCTGCAGCGGGGCAAGCGAAATGAGCAGCACAGGTACGAAGCTCGAAACGCCAGTCTCTGTCGAGAGCAAGACCAAGCTGCGCGCCCTGGTGCTGGAGGACAACCCGCTCGACGCAGCGCTTGCGCTGCGGGCGCTTGACCGGGACGGTTTCGAGGTCACTGCCGACGTTGTGCAGGATGAAGCTGCGTTCAGCAAGTCACTTCGCGCCAACCCGCCAGAGGTGGTCCTGGCCGATTACAACCTGCCGAATTGGAAAGGGATGGATGCGCTCAAGGTGATCCGCCGCGAAGGTCTGGATATTCCGATGATTCTGGTCTCGGGCGCGCTCGGCGACGTGACCGCGGTCGAATGCATCAGGCAAGGTGCTACAGACTACGTGCTGAAAGACGGTTTGGCACGCCTGCCGGAAGTGATTCGCCGCGCCCTGCGGGAAAAAACCGAGCGTGGGCTGCGTCGCCGTGTGGAAGAGGACTTGGCTTTGAAAATAGCTGAACTGTCGCGCTCCAACGACGATCTGGAGCAGTTCGCCTACGTGGCGTCGCATGACCTGCAGGAGCCATTGCGCATGGTGGCGGCCTACACCCAGCTGTTGGCCGAACGCTATCGCGGCAAACTCGACGAGAATGCCGACAAGTTCATCGGCTATGCCAGCGAGGGGGCAGAGCGCATGCAGGTCCTTATTCACGACCTGCTGGCATTTTCGCGAGTCGGACGGAAGGAAGTTTGCGAAAGCGTCGATTGCAATGCGGTGATGAAAGACGTCCTGCAAGCTCTGGCGGCGGCGATTCAGGAGAGTGGCGCGGCCTTCAGTCACGAGGGGCTTCCGGCCGTGTGGATGGATCGCACTCAGGTGGCACAGGTCTTTCAGAATCTGATCGGGAACGCCCTCAAGTTCCGCGGCAAAGAACCGCCGGTGGTCTCCGTACAGGCAGAAAAAGCGGACCAGTTGTGGCAGTTCTGCGTCAGCGACAACGGAATCGGAATTGCGCCGGAGTACGCGGAAAACATTTTTGTTGTCTTCCAGCGTTTGCATGGGCGCAGCGAATACCCGGGCAACGGCATTGGCCTGGCCATCTGCAAGAAGATCGTTGAGCACAATGGCGGAAAGATTTGGGTGGAATCGCAGGCCGGGTCGGGCTCCAGCTTCAAATTCACCCTGCCCGGCCGCAGCCGTGACGAGCGAAAAGAGGCGCAATCGTGAAGCCGGTGCTTGAACTCCTCGTCGTAGATGACAACCCGGCCGATGTGGCTCTGGTCGGCGAGGCCCTGGCAGGAAGCAAGCATCAGATCAAGATCAACAATGCCCGGGACGGTGCGGAAGCGCTGGCTTTTCTATACCATCGGGAAAAGTTTGCCGACGCCGTCCGGCCCGACCTGGTCATTCTGGACCTCAATCTGCCAAAGCGCGACGGACTTTCGGTTTTAGCCGCCATGAAGGCAGGCCCCGATCTGCGCCGGATTCCGGTCGTGATCTTCAGCACCTCCGAGTTGCGCAAGGATATTGTGCGCAGCTACGAAATGGGCGCGAATTGCTACGTCAGGAAGCCGGTAAATCTGAATGATTTTTTTTCTGCCGTGAAGTCGATTGAAGAATTCTGGTTCGGCTCTGCGGTGTTGCCGCCACAAGGAGAGTAATGGATCGCCAAACCACGCAAATCTTGCTGATTGAAGACAACCCCGGAGACGCAGACCTGGTCCGCTTGCGCCTGGTCGAAGGCAAATCTCCAGTCAACGTGAATTGTGTCAACCGGCTGTCCGACGGCCTGGCTGCGCTAAGCAAGCAAACGCCCGCTGTCGTGCTCCTCGACCTGAACCTGCCTGATAGTCATGGAGCGGAAACCTTTCGCCGCGTCATGGAGCACGCCCCCAACGTGCCGGTGGTCGTGCTTTCCGGCCAGGACGATGAGGCGCTGGCCATCAAAGCGGTGCATCAGGGAGTGCAGGACTACCTGATCAAAGGCAACATTTCCAGCAGGCAACTGGAGCGCGCCATCCGCTACGCCGTCGAACGGCAAGGACTGCTGCGCGCCCTCGATATGGCTCAAAAGCAGCAACTGGAATTCAAGAACCAGTTCTTGTCGCACGTCTCGCACGAGTTGCGTACACCGCTGACCTGCATTCACCAGTACGTGACCTTGATTTTGGACGGCCTGGCGGGCCCCGTCGTTCCCGAACAATCCGACCATCTGAAGACGGTTTTGCGCAGCGTCAATCAATTGCACGCCATGATCCGCGATCTGCTCGAAGCCACCCGCGCCGAGAGTGGCAAGATGCGGGTCGAACCACGATGCATTTCACTGCGGGAACTCCTTCAGCAGGCGGTAACCATGCTGCGACCCACCGCCGATGGGAAAAAAATCGGACTGGAAGTCGGACTCGACCAAAGGCTGCCCCTGGTGCATGCCGATCCCAGCCGCGTGCTCGAGGTGCTCATCAATCTGCTGGATAACGCGATCAAGTTCACCCCGCAGGATGGGTCCGTCGTGGTCAAGGCCTGCTTGGTGGAAGCCGACCCCGGCTATGTCTTCATTTCGGTGAGTGACAGCGGCCGCGGCATCGGTCCGGAAGCCAAA
Source organism: Candidatus Sulfotelmatobacter sp. (assembly GCA_035486795.1). Lineage (GTDB taxonomy): Bacteria > Acidobacteriota > Terriglobia > Terriglobales > Acidobacteriaceae > Sulfotelmatobacter. The sequence goes on from DATHMS010000019.1 coordinate 22,947, forward strand.
GCCCAGATCTTTGAACGCCTCTACCAGGATCCCGATGCTATCGACAACAGCCGCTCCGGCTTAGGGCTCGGATTGTTCATCTGCCGCGAAATCGTGCGCCTGCATCAGGGACGCATCTGGGTTTCGAGCGAGCCGGGACAAGGCAGCACCTTCACCTTTACTCTTCCCATTTACTCCCTCGCCAAGCTGCTTGCCCCGGTCGTCACCCATGAGGACCGTTTGCGTCCGGCTTTTGTGCTGGTGCGCATCGAACTCGCTCCGCTCTCCAGTCTTCCACGGGGCAACTGGAAAGATACCTGGCGCCAGTGCCTGGAGATTCTGCGGCACTGCGTGTATCTCGACAAAGACCTTGTCCTGCCGCCCATGGGAACGTCAGCCACCAGCGAGACCTTGTTTGTCGTGGCCTCGACTGACTTGCAGGGTTCCGGCGCCATGACCATGCGCATTCGCGAGCAACTGGAGCGCCTGGGCAATCTCAAGGGCAAATGCATGCTGACCGTCACTGCGGTTCTGATTGAGCTCCCGCCCCACAATTCGGGTGCCGACCTCGAACAGCAGGTTCAAAACGTGGCCGATCGCGTAACCCAGATGATTATGACGAACATGGAACGAAACCACTTGGGCGCCGGAAAGAGCACCCAAAAATCCAAACGCTGAACCCCCAAACGCTGAACCCAAAGATGAACTCAAAAAGGAGCACTCCAATGCCTAGACCGAAGATTCTGCTGGTCGATGATGATCCTGATCTATTGCGTGCCCTGCGGCTGCGGCTGCGGGCCAACAACTACGAAGTGACCACAGCCTCCGATGGTTATGCCGCCATCGCCGCAGCCCAGAAGGAGCGCCCGTCACTGATTATTCTCGACCTCGGCCTGCCGGTCGGCGATGGCTTCGTTGTCCTCGACCGTTTGCAGAACAGCGACGCTCTCGCCGGGATACCGGTTATTGTGCTGAGCGCCCGCGATCCGCAGAACAACGAGGAAAAAGCCCTGAAGGCCGGGGCAGCTGCATTTTTCCAGAAACCCGCGGACAACGACGAATTACTAAATGTGATCCGGGTTAGCCTGGGTCCTGCGGCTCCCCAGCCAGGGTCGGCCTGGCCTTCTTAAGACTGCCCGGCGCAAACAGCTCCGACCGCCGCGATCGCTGAGTACGTCCAGAGGAGTATCCCCCCAAACCTCGATGCCCTCCCCCGCTTGCTCGGCGGTATAAGGTTTCTCCCCGATCGATCCCCCAAACCCTCTCTCGCGAACCCGTCCTTGCCCCTAAACATCTGTCATCCATCCAGATACAAGATTCCACACAAACCTCCAGAAAACCGTACGTAGTTTCCTGAAACCCATTTATAATCTTGGAAGTTGCTTTAGATAGGGCACTTAGCAGTTTCGAGATGGGAAACGACATGGCAGCGAAGTTGCTCATTGAGCCTCAGCCAGGCATTGAGTTGCCGGAAGGTGATCTGCGGCCCACCAGCCACCCCACCGGCGGGTCGCAGCCGAAAGCCATGAACCGGGAGAGCCAAGTTCGCTCCGTTGCTGTCCTTCTATTCCTCCTGACCGTGGCTGCGGTCGTTTTCGCTGGCTTCAACCTACAAAAAGAAAGCGGATTCTCTGCTCCAGATGACGGCGTTTCCTGGGTCGAGGATGGTGGCCGGCTCACCGCCGACGCCGTCGACCCCAATGGCCCCGGCGCCAAAGGCGGTATCAAGCTCGGCGACCAGTTGACTGCGGTCAACGGCCGGGAAGTGAAGGATATGGCCGGCCTCGAGCGTCAGATCTATAGCGCTGGCGCTTGGTCGAAGGCGACCTATTCCGTGGTCCGGCAGTCGGTTTCTCTCGATTCCAGCGTGATCCTGGTCCCCGGTGATCGCTCCCTTAATAACTGGCTGCGGCTGATTGCCCTTATCTATCTCGGAATCGGTCTCTACGTTCTGCTCCGCCGTTGGACTGCTCCCGGATCCACGCATTTCTATATCTTCTGCCTCGTATCGTTTGTCGCTTATTCCTTCAAGTACACCGGCAAGCTCAACGATTTCGACTGGACAATCTATTGGTGCAACATCGTTGCGTGGGTGTTGCAGCCCGCGCTCTTCCTGCATTTTGTATTGACCTTCCCCGAGAAGCGCCAGTTTGTGCGGAAGGCTCCTTGGCTGCTGGCCCTGGTTTATCTGCCCGGGACGTTGCTGCTGGGAATTCGCTTGGGCGCCATGCGGTGGTTCGAGGCAACCGGACGCCTGAGCCGCAGCATGGATCGCCTGGATATCTCGTACGGAGCAGTGTTCTTCCTGGTTGCGGCTGCGGTGCTCTGGCACAGTTACCGGCACGCCGGCACAACCATCCTGCGTCAGCAGTTGAAATGGGTCACGCGCGGCACCATTCTGGCTATCGCACCCTACACAGTGTTGTACGTACTTCCCTACGTCTTTCCGCACGCCATGGGCTGGCTCCCCCAGGCTGCGATGAAAGTGTCGGTGCTTTCTCTCGGATTGTTGCCGCTCACTTTCGGCTATGCCATCTTCCGCTACCGCCTGATGGATGTGGACCTCATCTTCAAGCGCGGCGTGGTCTACACCCTCGCAGCCGCAATTGTGTTGGGATTGTATTTCGGACTGGTAACCGGCGTCGCCCTGCTGGTGCACAACTGGCGGCCCAACTCTGGGCCGGTAGGTCTGATCCTCGCGGTCGTGGTCACCGCCCTGCTGTTCGATCCGGTTCGCAAATGGATTCAGGATCGCATCGACCAGTTCTTCTACCGCACTCGCTATGACTACCGCCGCACTCTCCTCGAGTTCGGCCGCGAGCTGAATTCAGAGACCAACCTCAATACTCTGCTGTCGGTGCTGATCGACCGGTTGTCCCGCACCCTGGCGGTCGATCGCATGGCGATTTTCCTGGCCGGCGACACAGCGGGATCGGCACAAGCGGGACAGGGACAAGCGGGACAAGGACAAGCGGGACAGGGACAAGAAAGACCCGGAGAATTTGTACTGGCCAAATCCTTCGGCATGTCCGTGCCTATCAAGATCGACCTCTCATTCCTAAGCGCGCCGCGGCCGGGGCAGGGTGGGCATCTCTTTTTCGAGAACACCCACCAGGTGCCGCGCGAAGCTCCGGGCGCGCAACAGGCTATCGCCCGCCTCGATCTCAATTACTACATTCCCTGTCACGCCCAGGAAAAGACCGTCGCCGTCCTCGGCCTGGGCAAGACGACCAAGGGCGACTTCCTCTCCAGCGAAGACATGGAGTTGCTCGAAACCCTCGGCGGCTATCTCGGCATCGCCATTCAGAATGGCCAGCTCTATGCCTCGCTGCAGCAAAAAGCAGCGGAGTACGAACGGCTGAAGGACTTCAACGAGAACATCGTCGAATCCATCAACGTCGGCGTGATGGCCCTCGATATGGAAAACCGCATCGAGAGCTGGAACGCGCAGATGGAAGTGATGTACGCCGTGCCGCGCTGGCAGACCCTGACTCAGCCCCTGAAAACCATTTTCCCGGCGGAGTTCGTCGAGGAATTCGATCGCATGCGGCAGGAACCCGGCATTCGCAATCTATACAAGTTCCGCCTGAAGACGCCCGCCGGTGAAGTCCGCACCGTGAATGTCGCCATGGCGCCGCTGGTGACCCGCACCTTCCAGGTCATCGGACGGCTGATCATCATGGATGACATCACCGAACGCGTCGAGCTCGAAGCTCAGCTTTCCCAGGCCGATAAGCTTTCATCCATCGGCTTGCTCGCGGCCGGCGTGGCTCACGAAGTCAATACGCCTCTCGCCGTCATCTCCTCCTACACCCAGATGCTGGGCAAACAGTTGCAGGGCGACCCGCAGAAGGTCGGCCTGCTTGAGAAAATCACGCGGCAAACCTTCCGCGCCTCTGAGATCGTGAACAATCTGCTGAATTTCTCACGCACCAGCGGCAGCGAAATCGGCGATGTCGATGTGAACAAAGTGATCGCCGACACGCTCGCCCTGCTGGAACACCAGTTCAAGGTGGCCAAAGTCGAAGTGCAGAACACATTCGAGCCCAAGTTGCCCCCCATTCAAGGCAATGCAGGAAGATTGCAGCAAGTGTTCCTGAACCTCTTCTTGAACGCCAAAGACGCCATGCCAGGCGGCGGCACGCTGCGCGTGGCCACGCTCAATGGCGAAAGCGTCAGCGTGTGCGTGTCCGACACCGGATCCGGCATCGCTCCCGAGCACATTCAGCGCATTTACGATCCGTTCTTTACCACCAAGACTTCTCCGCGCGAAGGTCAGGCTCGCGGCACCGGCCTGGGCCTTTCTGTCACCTACGGCATTATCCAGGAACATGCCGGCAAGATTCGCGTGGAGAGTCATCCCGGCCAGGGGACCACCTTCACCCTGGATTTCCCCATGAGCCGGAAGCCAGTCACCTCCAAGGCAGAATATGTCTGACGCCGCTGTCATCTCGCGCACGCTGCTAAACGGACCGCCGGGCATGGCGGGCGCCGTGCTCATCATCGACGATGAAACCGAGATTCGCGAGTCTTTGCAGGCTCTGCTCGAGATGGAAGGTTTCGCCGTTGAAACCGCGGCCACCGGCGAAGCCGGCCTGCAGCGCATCGGCGAACAACCCTTCGACCTGATCCTGCTCGACCTCGCCCTGCCCGGCCGCGACGGCATGGATATTCTGGCCGAGATTCGTGCCCACGAAACCCGCCTCCCGGTCATCATGATCACCGCCTACGGCACGGTGGAGAACGCGGTGCGTGCCATGCAGTCCGGCGCCGCCAACTTCGTCCAGAAACCCTGGGACAACGAAAAGCTGATGGCTGATGTGCGCGCCGCCGTCGGATGGCGCCGCGCTGAAGAGGAAAACATCCAGCTCAAGCGCGCTCTCAAGCAGCGCTACAACTTCGAAAACATCGTGGGCAAGAGCGAGCCCATGCTGAAAATCTTCGACCTCGTCGCCCAGGTTGCCAACAGCCGCTCCACCGTGCTGCTGCAGGGCGAAAGCGGCACCGGCAAAGAAGTTATCGCCAAAGCTCTGCATCTCAACTCACCGCGCCACGACCGGCCGTTCGTGCCCGTAAATACCGGTTCCATGCCAACCGATTTGCTGGAGTCCACGCTCTTCGGCCACGTGAAGGGCGCATTCACCAGCGCCATCGCTTCCAAGAAGGGCTTGTTTGAAATGGCGGACCGGGGCACTCTGTTCCTCGACGAAATCGCCACCATGGGCCTCGATACCCAGGCCAAGATTCTCCGCGTCTTGCAGGATCGCCGCTTCATGCACCTGGGTGGCGTGCAGGAGGTTCAGGTGGATGTGCGCATCATCGCCGCCACCAACGTTGATCTGCGCCAGTCGGTGCGTGAAGGCCGTTTCCGCGAAGATTTGTTTTATCGCCTCAACGTGATCACCATCGAGCTTCCTCCTCTGCGCCAGCGCAAAGAAGATATCCCGCTCCTGGTTGATTTCTTCCTGAAGAAGTATGCCGAGGAAAACGACCGCCCGGTGCGGCATATCACACCCGAAGCGTTGCGGCCGCTCATGTCCTATTCGTGGCCAGGCAACGTGCGCGAACTGGAAAATGTAATCGAGCGCGCCGTCGTCCTCTCTTCTGGGCCGGAAATCAGCATCGACCTGCTGCCCGACAATCTGCTCGGCCGCGGATCCGCCTTCACCCTGCAGGATCCTCCCGTGGATGCCTCGCTGTTTGAAATCGTGGAAGACGTGGAGCGCCGCGTTATCACCGACATGCTGGAGAAGTGCAACTGGAACCAGACCGAAGCCGCCGAACACTTCAAAGTCCCGCTCTCCACCCTCAACCAGAAAATCCGCCGCCTGAATATCGAGATCAAGAAGAAAACCCGGGGATAAAACAGTGGTCAGGGGCCAGTGATCAGTGATCAGCAAACCAGCACGATAATTTCGGCCCGCATCTTCACTTGATCTTTCTGGCCACCGACCACTGGCCCCTGACCACTGTTCTGTTATAGTTTCGTGAAAGCGCTGCACCTGACCGCCGCGCTTTCCGAGCCGCATGGAACTCATCTCGCCCACCGATCTCGCCAAAAAAAACATCCAGACGGTTCAGGATTACGTTCTGTTCTGCGGCCAGGCGATCGCGAACCTCTTCCGGAAGCCGCTGTACTTAGCCGACATGGTGCAGCAGGCTGACACCATCGGCGTCGGCTCCCTCCCCATCGTCATGCTCACCGGAATGTTCACCGGCGGCATTCTCGCGCTGCAGGCCTCCAATACCCTCGAGCGTTTCGGTTCCATCACCCTGGTGGGGCAACTGGTTTCCACTTCCATGGTGCGCGAGCTCGGTCCGGTGCTGACCAGCTTGATGGTGGCGGGGCGCAATTCCTCCGGCATGGCCAGCGAGTTAGGGTCGATGGTGGTCACCGAGCAAATCGATGCCATGCGGGCCCTCGGCACCGATCCCATGAAGAAACTGGTCACGCCGCGCGTGGCGTCCTCAGTGTTCATGCTATTTTTCCTGACCATCATTTCCGACCTCGTGGGACTCGTGGGAGGCTTGTTCATCGCCAAAGTGCTGCTCCGTCTCGATGCCCGCCAGTACTGGTACAACGCCTGGGAAACGCTGGTGTTCCAGGATGTTTTCATGGGATTACTCAAGCCGGTTCTGTTCGGCTTCATTATCGCCACCGTGGGCTGCTTCTACGGCATGAACGCGCGCGGTGGAACCCAGGGTGTGGGCCGCGCCACCACCCAGGCCGTGGTCGCGGCTTCCGTTCTGATTTTGGCATTTGACTTGTTCATTACCCGGTTCCTGATGATCGTGCTGGCCTACCACTAGCCTTATGTCCGCGCCGACCTTGCCGCTGGATCGCTCCTCCGTAACCACAAAAGACAATTCCGCTCCGGCCATCCTTTTCGAAGATGTCGCGTTGGCCTTTGGCGAGAACGCGGTCCTCCGCGGAGTTTCCTTCCGTTTGGCCCGAGGCGAGACCAAGGCGCTGTTCGGCGTGGCCGGTTCTGGAAAAAGTTTGATTCTCAAACTGGCCCTCGGACTTCTCCGGCCCGACTCCGGGCGCATTATCGTGCTGGGCGAGGATGTAACCCAGATGCAGGAAAAAGAGCTATTCCAGTTGCGCAGCAAGATTGGGATGGTCTTCCAGGAAAGTGCCCTGTTCGATTCTCTTAGTGTGAAGGAAAATGTCGCCTACGCGTTGCTGGGAGCGCACGGCATCTATAACGAAGATATCGACCGCAGAGTGCGCGAGGTATTACGCTTCGTCGAACTCGAGCACACGCTCGATCTTGATCCCTCAGAACTTTCCGGAGGCATGCGGCGCCGCGTAGCCATCGCGCGTGCACTGATTACGCGGCCGGAGCTTCTCCTCTACGACTCGCCCACCGGCGGCCTCGATCCCGTGACCTCGAACACCATCATCGAATTGATCGTGAAGCAGCGCGATGTGTACAAGACCAGCGCCCTCATGGTCACCCACCGCCTGCAGGATGCTTTCACCATGGCCACGCATCAGTTCGACAAACAGACCAACCACATCGTCCTCCTGCCGCCGGGACAGCATTGCGAAGTGCCCATGAGTTTCTTGATTCTGCGCGACGGCAAGGTAATCTTCGACGGCGACCTGCAACAGCTAGCTCACACCCAGGACGAGTACATAAGGGAATACATTTCGTAGCAGAGCCGAACATTGGAAAGGACGACGGGACTCAGGTCGAGGTGTCATCAGCCTCCGGCAGTCTTCTCTACCGAGGGCAACCGCTCGCCCCATTGAATGACAGCACCTTCGCTCTGTTGGACAAGCTGGATGTTCAACTCCAGTTCGAAACGGATTCAGGCGGGCGCGTGTCCAGAATGACCGTTCTTTCTTGTGGGCATGTATTGTTCTCCGCATCCAAGCTGTAGTCACACGTCCGACCAAAATTTGACTTCATCAGGCCCGTTGAACTTGTATCCGCAGTTCCCGTCACTTCCCTGCCATCAGTTTTTCCACCTCATCAGCCCCCGAAGGCAACGCCCCACTCAGTTTGATCAGCTTCCCATCCTGGTCGACATAGAAGTCGTCTTCGATGCGCACCCCAAGGTTTTCCTCGGGAATATAAATTCCCGGCTCGATGGTAAAAGCCATGCCGGGACCGAGCGGAACCGTATAGTCGTTGGCGTCATGCACGTTGAGCCCGATGTAGTGGCTCAGGCCGTGGATGAAGTATTGGCCCAGCGGCTGGCCATGCAGATCCTTGCCGTGAGTGTTGATGTAATCGAAGGCGACTTGATACAGCGAATTATCGCCACCCCGCCCCAGGTGCGACTTGCCCGCCTGAAAGGCCGCCATGGCCGCCTGTTGCGCTCCGAGAACAATGTCATAGATCTCGCGCTGCCGCGCCGTGAAGTGTCCGTTGATGGGAAGCGTGCGCGTGATGTCGGCGGCATACATCGAGTACTCTCCCGCCGCATCGATCACCACCACGTCCCCCGACTTCATCACATTGTCGTCATCCGAATAGTGCAGCACGGTCGAATAATATCCGGAGCCCACGATAGGCGCGTAAGCCACCCGCTCGCATCCGCGCTTGCCCCACTCGTATTGCATGAGCGCAGAAATTTCGCGCTCGTTGACATTGGGCTTCACTGCCTTGAACGCAGCAAAGTGAGCCGCCACCGAGGCATCGACGGCCTTGCGAATCAGCGCCACTTCCCCCGCGTCTTTCGTGGTCCGCAGCGACCAGATCATCGGCTTCACGTCCTGAAACGTCAGATACGCGTTGAACCGCTTCATGAACTGCATCGGCTTGAGCGAATTAGAAGTGTCACCGTCGAAATCGACATCGGTGTAGAGAACAGGGTGGGCGCCGGTTACATATTTGGCAACGTCATTGGGCATTTGCCCCATATCTTCGACATGATCAAATCCGGTGATCTTCGGTGCTTCTGGGTTTTCGGGACCAAGCTTCGGTCCAGTCCATTTCTCCTGAGTCAGATTCCGTGGAGGCAGAAAGAGTATCTCGGTATAAGCACGAGCCGGCGTATCACCTTTCGCGTCGGCCGCCGACGCAATCAGCAAAGCCCCGCCCGCTTCGGCCGAACCAGAGAGATAGTAGAAATTATCATCCTGGCGAAAACCGTAAAGATCGTTAGGACCATCGTTCTCCGTAGCAGAAAACAGAACCACCACGCCTCCCACTTTCCTGGCCAGCGCCTCGCGCCGCGCGTGATAGTCGGAGTTCGGCTGGCGGTCGAAAGCGAAACTCGACCCAGCCGCTAGCAGAAAGAAAAAGCTCAAAAGACAACTCGCAATAAGAAAAGAAGACTGCAGCCTTCGCATCGTGTAATCCATCCTCAGCATGACGTGCGACTGGATTGTAATCCGAGCGCTCAAGCGAAAGAAAGCGCCAGCGTGTTGAGTAGCGCCGGCGTCCCGCCAGCTCCGCCGCCAGCAAGAGGCTGACCCTGCATCCTTCACACTCCCACGGGAAACGGTTTGGTATGAGTCTCGGCGCTGAGCCCGACCCCCGCGAAGCGCCCCTGCAGCAGCGACATCAATCCCGTGTACCAATAACCCACCACGAACAGCAGGAGAAATGGAATCGTAACGTAGTTCTCGTTTTGGAAAGCGTAGTACACCGTAAGCGCGAAGTAAGTGCCGATCGCCAGTTCGAGCCAGGGCACCCAACCAAGCCGCTTGCGGTATTTGGTAGCGCCGACTTTGTCCTTTTTCGATTCCACATGGTATTTGGGAGTACGCGCGAAGGCGCTCTCCTTGCCGATCAGCGCTTCAATCACTGCTTTCGTATTCGTAATAGTCAACCCGATGCCGAGCGCCATAAGGAACGGCAGATACAACAGCGCTCGCGGCCAACTCTTGGGAAAGAGTTCGCGCTGCGAAACCAGATAGAAGCTCGAAATGGAAAACGTTGAAGCCAGGAACAGCGGCAGGTCGATGAAGAGCATCTGAAACCATCCCTGATAGAAACGGATGATCATCGCTGGCAGTATCAGTACCGAGAGCACAATCATTAGCGGATAGCTCAGGTTCGCCGTTAAGTGATACCAGGCTTCGATCTTTGTATGCAGCGGCGCATCGCTGCGCAACACCCGCGGCAGAATCTTCTTTCCCGTCTGGATCAGTCCCTTGGCCCAGCGCGCCTGCTGGGTTTTGAATGCCGTCATCTCCACCGGCAACTCGGCGGGGCACTCCACATCCTGCAGGTAAATAAATTTCCATCCCTTGAGCTGGGCGCGGTAGGAAAGGTCGGTATCTTCAGTAAGCGTGTCGTGCTGCCAGCCGCCAGCTTCCTCGATCGCCGCGCGTCGCCACACTCCGGCCGTCCCGTTGAAGTTAAAGAAGACACCGCTGCGCGCGCGTCCCGAATGCTCGAGCACGAAATGCCCGTCGAGCAGGATGGCTTCCACCTCCGTAAGAAAGGAGTAATTGCGGTTGATGTGCGTCCAGCGTGTCTGCACCATCCCCACCTTCGGATCGGTGAAGTGATGGATCGTCCGCAACAGAAAATCCTCTGGCGGAGTGAAGTCCGCATCGAAGATAGCGACGAATTCGCCCTTCGCTGTTTTCAACCCCTCGGCCAGCGCCCCCGCCTTGAAGCCTTCGCGGTTGCTGCGATGGTGGTAGCTGATCGGATTACCCAGCGCGGCAAAGCGTTCGACTAGGTTGCGCGCGACTTCGACGGTTTCGTCGGTGGAGTCGTCGAGCACCTGAATGTCGAGCTTCTCCCGCGGATACGTCAGCTTGCAGATCGACTCCAGCAGTCGCTCCACCACATACTGCTCATTGAAGATAGGAAGTTGCACCGTGACGCGCGGCAAGTCCGCGAAGCAGCCAGCCGGTTCCGTGGTCCGCTTTTCCTTGTGCTTGTAATAGAGGTAAACCAAAACGTAGCGGTGCATCCCGTAACCCGCCAGCAGGATCAGGACGATAAAATATGGAATCAGCAACGCGCGATCGAATGCATCGGTATGGTAGAGACCCTGAAAAGTCTTATCCAGCAGATGCTGGCGGAGATAGGGCCCAATGCCCTTGGGGGCGGCCCAAACGGCCAGCGCAGAAGACAAGATGAAATCAGAACGCAACAAGGAGTCGGGTGAAAACCTTTATTCTACCGGATTTGTAGCGTTCGCCAACGGACTGCCAGCAAAGCGGCAGCGCGCAGTTTTGAAAAATCAACGCGAAATCCCGCGCTTCGCCCACGTCGTCGCGGCCCAGAATATGTCGCAAAGAACCAGAATCACGCTAAAGATAGCCAACTAGAAGGCGCCGGTCGCCACCTCTTTAATTTCTTTGCGCTCCGAAGCTGCCCGCTACCTTGCAACTTAGCGGATAACATGAACTCTCACACCACTCACTTTGAGCTTCTTCCATGCCTTCTCTGCGGTATATACAGGAATCTTGAGCGCGATCCCTAGCGCAATGCACGCACGGTCTCCCAGGGAGAGTCCAAGATGGCGGGTTTGAGTCACGAGATCGCCGGCAATCCTCGCCTGCTCCTCATCAAACGCCAGGACCTCGCGAACTGGGCTAGTCGCATCTTCCCATGCTTCCTCGGAAGTCCACCCGCGGCTCACCAGCTTGGTTTGCACTTCGGCAAGATTGACTGCGCTGCCAACCGCGCGAGCCAGCAGGTCGGGAGCCAGTTTCTCCGCTCCTGGCTCACTGTTAATGACGGCAAGAATGGCGGATGCATCGAGCACAACGCTATTCATCTTTGTCTATTCAAGCTTCGCGGCCGCGCGGCGTTCCGCCAGCAATTCATCGACCAGTGAGGAGCCCTTTACATACTGGCGCGCGCGGCGCTGCGCCCGCTGAATGCGGCGCTGCTGGGTCGTGATGCGCAATTCATCGTCCTCGATCCGCAGCACGACCTCATCTCCAACTTCGATGCCTAGAGCCTTACGAAAAGAAGAAGGGATCACGACACGGCCGTTCTCGTTCACACGCGTTCGGGTTTCCGCCGTCATGGCATACTCCGATTCAGTGTCGTAATTATAGCATACTGTCACAGATTAACGTAGATGACATTCCTCACCATCAATGTCGCGCTGCCCAGGCCAGCCCATCGGGGTCTCGGCCGGCCGCGATGCGGCCAGCCACTTCCAGCGAACGAAGATCGATCACCGCGACATAACCATCGGGAGAACAGGCCACAAAGGCGCGCGCTCCATCCGGCTGCATTTGAATGCCGGCCGCGCCGTGCCCAACCGCGATTCGTTTGACCGTCTTGCGAGTCGCAGTTTCGATGACCGCCACATCCGAACTTCGCAAGGATGAAATGAGCGCAAGCCTTCCGTCCGGCGTAAACTTCAGCCGATTCGCGCCGCCCACATCGGCCGCGAGCGTCTCCTTCACCAGTTTGCGCTCCACATCAATGATCGACACGGTTCCGTCCTCAGCATTGGCCACCCAGATTTCCTTGCCGTCCGAAGAAACATCAAACCCTTCAGAGCCGTTGCCGACCCGGACCACTGTCTCATTCCACTCGCCACCCGGTGCCCCCATCGCCCCGCCTTGCCCCGGATGGCTTCCCGCAGCCTTCTCGATAATGCTCACTGTTCCGGAACTCACGTTGGTGGTGACAATCAACTTCAAATCTGCCGAGACGTAGATCATGTGCGTGCGATTCTGCCCAGTGCCCATGATCCAATCAATGCTTTTAGTAGCCGGATCGTAGCTGCCAATCGCCTTCGCAGCTTCCGCGGTGAACCACGCCTTTCCGCCAACAAAAGTCAGCCCATGCGGACCCCGCAAAGCTCCAAGGTCGACGGAAGGTAACGCTTTTTGTGCGACCAGATCCACGACTGCAAGCGTGTTGTACGCCCCGGATCCGTAGTTCGACGCATAAGCAATCCTGCCATCAGCCGACGCGATCACCTCGTGAGGATCATTGCCAACCGGCACGCGCGCAATCACCTGCAGACTCGAAGGATCGACAATCAAGAGCATCCCGTCGCGTTTCGCAAGAATCAGCAGCGCATTCGCGGGAGTGTCGGCCGCATGAACCAGGACTGCACCAGAAATCCCAGCAAGCAGAACGATGAAGGCCAATAAGCGTCTCATAATTTCAAAAGGATACGCCATCGCGGCAAGCGCCGGCGAGGAAGCGGCCTGGCTAGTCCTCAGCCTGCTAGTCTTGGTTTTCGACCGCGGGAATCGTCTTCAGTTGGAGATTCGCGCGGTCGCCCTCACTCACATGCAGCGCTTTCCCCTGACCCTCGCAGCTCTTCAGAAATTCTGGATTGTAATACGCCTCGCCGTCGACACTCTCCCATGCAAACACCGTGTAGTCCCCGGGAGGCAAGCCGCGCAAGGTAAATCGTCCGCCCTGATCGGTGGCCGCCTTACGATAGCGGTCGGGATGGCTGCGGAAGCGCGCTTCAGGTACAGCCACCACCACCGCGTCGGCGACAGGTTCGTCTTTCTGATTCGTAGCCACGCCCTCCGCGGTCGCTGCGTTGGCGCTCGCCAGCACATCGAGCGTGGTGGCGCCACCGCTCACACTGAATCCCGAGTCCGTCACCTCGCGCCCGCCCGCCGCCACCGATTTCAGAAACCAATCAGGCAGCGAACTCGCATCGGAAATTTGCACATAATAATGTCCCGCTGATACGTTCTTCCACTCAAAGCTGCCATCGGCATTCACGTGGGCCAGGGGAGAGCCTTCTCCAACCGTGACAGCCCCGACCGCATCGTCATCCCCGTCGGCCGAGCGCAGCAGAAGAAACATCTGACTCGGATCGGGTTTCGATACACTCGCCGCCTCCATCCGAAAACGGCCGCGAATCGACCCTCCGGCCTGCGGCGCAAGCTGCAGACCTTCCACATTCGCCGCAGCAACCTGCAGCGCCTGCCGCGCCATCATGGGCACCGCAGCGTTATCCACGGTCGCAAAAATCGTGTACGCTCCAGGAGAAACGTCGCGAATCTCGAAGCTGCCATCCTTATGCATCTCAGCGCCGTTCAGCACCAGACTGAAATCTTTCGACTGCAGCATGATCGCTGCCGTAGTCCCCGGCGGCAACCCCACCACCGAGCCTCGAATCGTCAGGCTGGGACTCGGCGTCAGCGAGAAATTCGCCGGGAAGTCATCGCCGGCATGCAACTGAATCGGCGCAGCCTGCCCCCGGTCTCGCGTCCCCGGATAATAAGTAGTCTGGTAAGCAACTGGCGCAGGCTTCTCCGATCCCGCAGACCCGTTGCTATTGCCATTATGAAGTGCAGGCGCGTTTCCAGTGGTCTCGATCAGACTTCTAAAGTCCGGCGGCGGAGTTACCGAAACAAAGTAGTTGCCGGCAGCAAGTCCCGCGATGCGGTAATCTCCCAAGTCGTTAGTGCGTTCAGCCCCTACCTGCTCCCAGTGACTGCGTCCTGCCACAAAAGTCTGCCGCAGGATCGCGACTTGCGCCTCAGGCATAGGATCGCCGTCTTCATCTGTCACGCGCCCTTCCACCACCGCCGCCGCTTGCAGACGAATCACTAAATCCTTCAGTTCCTGCCCAGCGCTCAGCGTAAGCACACGCCCCTCCGTCCGTCGCTGGTGCTTGTCGATTTCCTGGTAGCCGCTGCGTTCCACAAACAACCGATAACGCCCGGGCACAATGTTCTCAATGCGAAACCCGCCATCCACGCCGGTAAGCGCCGTATAGTTCCCGCCATCGCTCTGGCTCTCAGCAATCAGCTCGATCAACGCCTTCTTAACCGGCTCGCTGCCGGGATCCTTAGCGACGACTCCCGCGACGACAGCTCGTGTCGATCGCGTTGCCTCCACGGGCGCAGCTTGGCCCAACAGCGCAACCGCACCCTGCAGCACGGTCAACAGACATGCCAGCGCAAGCTTCATTTCAATCCATCTCACTCCAAACTTCGATGCAAACTCAGGAGGTCAGGAAGCTGTTCTTCCCACGCCGGCCGTGAGGATCGGTCGGGCAACAACGTCTTCTATTCTATCTTGCGGGCCGGATTGCATCACCCGTGGAACTCGCTGCAACCAAATGTGGCCCGGACCTAGCGACCAGACGCCGGCCACGCTGCAGCCATCGCCGCCTGGCCATGTTGAGTGAGCAGCACGGTCAGCGAACTGGTGCTGTTGTTCGCTGCGGCCAAGTCCGGGACGCCGTCGCCGTTAAAATCTCCCACTGCCACGAAAAGAGGGTCGATACCCGCCGCCGGGGTCAAGGCCGCAGCGAAGGTTCCATCTCCGTTGCCCAACAGCACACTTAGCGTATTGCTGCCTGCGTTTGCAATGATCAGATCCGGTTTGCCATCGCCGTTGAAGTCCGCAACCGCAACCGAAGCAGGATTCGAGCCCGGCACCGGACTCGTTGCCGCCGCCGTAAACGTTCCGTCCCCATTGCCCAGCAACACCGTCACTGTGCCCAAGCCAGGGGCGCCGCCGTTCAAACACGTTACAACCAAATCAAGCTTGCCATCCCCGTTGAAATCCGCAGCTGCCACGGACACAGGCTGGAAACCCGCCTGAGAACTCGATGCCGCCTCCGTAAAGGTTCCATCCCCATTGCCCAGTAGCACCGCCACCGTGCCGCTGGAATAGCTCACAACTGCCAGATCGCTCTTGCCATCCCCGTTGAAATCTCCCAGGGCGATAGACTGTGGACCCCCAGCAACCGCAATCGTCGCCTTTTCCGTGAATGTCCCATCACCATTGCCCAACAGGATTGTTACTGTGTTGGGGCCAGGGTTCACCACGACCAGGTCCGCCTTGCCATCTCCATTAAAGTCGCCCGTCGCCACAACAAAAACCCCGGGAACCGATATCGCCGGCATTGCCGTAAAGGTGGCGTCTCCGTTACCAAGCAGCACCTGAACTTCGTTGGCGTCAGGAAGCGAGATCGCGAGATCCGGCTTGCCGTCTCCGTTGAAATCCGCTACCACGGCGTTATTCACATTTTGACCCACCAGCACAAACGTGGGCCCAGCTGTGAATGTCCCATCGCCGTTGCCCAGCAGGATGCTCATATCGCCCAACGGAGTAAATATGCTATAGACCGGAACTGCCAGGTCCAGCTTTCCGTCTCCGTTGAAGTCTGCCACCGCAATGGATTGTGGGAAAGGATTCGTCGCCGGGTTGCTGGAATTCAAGAAGCTCAATTTCCCCGTGCCCGGCGGTTCTGACGGCGCGCTACCAGCGCCGTTGCAGCCAAATGCGCACAGTAATGCGGCGGGACCCAGGGATAGCGCAAATCTTCTCAGCCAACGGCGCTCCATGGGTCTCAGCATCCCACTTCCGAGTAGACAGTTCAAGAGCATTCAGCAGGTCGACGAATCGCGGTGAGATCGGGAAGGGCACGACTTCAGTCGTGCCGAAAAAGCCGACGAAAGAACCGGCTTAAGCCGCTGAGGGCCCGCCGCCAAGGCCTTGTCATTCCGACGCGCGAGCGAAGCGAGACAGGAGGAACCTCCTTCCCGCCGGAAACCACGCCACGTGTGTCCGCACTCCAGGGCGTTTTCCACACCCCCACTGTTCACCTAACCTTGCCCCGCTGCCCACAATATCCAATACTGTCCACATACCCAAAAATGCACCCCCACTCCCCCAACTCGTTGGGGCTCAAGATTTTGCCCCTAACCCATTGCAACCAAGAGATCAAATCGCGAAATCCCGCCAACCCCATGATTCCAATAGACCGTGGGGGAGGGGGTAGGAGACGACAATGCCAAATTTCCCGAATCGGTGTCAGCACCTCAAGGTAAACGGCACCCAGTGCGGATCACCCGCCCTGCGCCGCAACCGCTTCTGCTACTTCCACAAACTCCACCACGAAGAACGCATCGAACTGAATCTCGATCGCCTGAAAAGCGCACGCCGCAGCCGCCGAGTCACCATCAACCTCCCAGTCCTCGAAGACGCCAACTCCATCCAGGTCTCGATCATGCAGATCATGCGCCTCATCGTCGCCGGCCAGATCGAAGGCAAAACCGCCGGCCTCCTCCTCTACGCCCTGCAAACCGCCAGCGCCAACCTCCCTCGCACCACCTTCACGCCCTACATACACGATGTAGTCCTGGACCCGAAAACGGTCGACGAAACCCCGCTCAGCGCGCACCTTTGGGAAGACTCCGACTTCCGCACTGCCGAAGACGACGATGAGGACGAAGCTGCCATGCGAGCCCAAGCCATGGAAGAAGCCCGGAGTAAAGCCAGAAAGAAGACCGAACTCGACCGCTGGGCCGAAGCCGAGGCCAACCGCCTTGCCGCAATCGGAGCTCGCCGGCGCGAAGCAGAACGCCAGGCCGACCGCCAAAGCGACGAAGAAGAACGTGCCGAAGCCGCCGCGCCAAACGACGCCAGTCCCGCCGCCGTAACCCCCGCCGGACGCGCCGTCCTGCCTCCCACGCCACCATCCCGCAAGCGTCCCCCAGCCAACGTGAACCTGGATGAAGTAAGAAGAAAGGTCAGCGCCCAGATCAGAAAAGCACTCCCCGCCATCGCCGCCGCGCAGGCAAGCCGGGAAAACGGGAGACACAACTGATGTGACGCAACGATGAGACCCAACCGATGAGATGCAACAGATAAACGACGGCCTCTAGTTCAGGAAGTACTGCCGGTAGAGCGTGTCACGCTGGGCGGGGCGGAAACCCGCGTCGCGGATGATGCGGCGCAGTTCTTCTTCAGTCGTACAGTTGGTGACGCCGGCGGCTCGCACTACGTTTTCTTCGAGCATCACCGAGCCTACGTCGTTGCCGCCGAAGCGCAGGCCCATCTGGCAGACTTTCAGGCCTTGTGTGACCCAGCTCGATTGCACGTTCAGGAAGTTCGAGAGATAGAGGCGCGAGATGGCCAGTGTCTTCAGATACTCGACGGCGGTGGCTTCATCCCAGTGGCGGCCGCCAAGCGCGGTGTTATGCGGCTGAAAGCTCCATGGGATGAATGCGGTGAACCCCCCAGTCTCTTCCTGCAGGTCGTAGAGCTGTTGAAAGTGGTTGACGCGATTTTCGTAATTCTCGCCGACGCCGAACATCATGGTCGCGGTAGTGCGCATGCCGATCTGGTGGGCAGTTCGGTGCACGTTGAGCCAGTCGTTGGTCAGGCACTTCAAGCGAGCGATCTTGTAGCGCACTTCGTCGTCAAGAATTTCGGCGCCGCCCCCGGGGACGGAATCAAGCCCGGCATCGCGCAGCCGCAAAATCGTATCGCGAATGCTGAGGCTGCTGTACTCGGCAATGGCAATGATTTCCGAAGCGGAGTAGCAATGAAGATGCACCTGAGGAAAACGCTCTTTGATCCCGCGCAGCATTTTCTCGTGCCAGTCGATCTTGAGATCGGGATGCAGTCCGCCTTGCATCAATACTCCCGTACCGCCAAGTTCCACGGTCTCGCGAATCTTTTCGTAGATGGTGTCGAAATCGAGGATGTAACCTTCTTTCGCTGCAGGACCTTTGAGCGGGCGATAGAAGGCGCAGAAGGTGCAGTACTCGGTGCAGAAG
>DATHMS010000020.1:0-4183 GCA_035486795.1 Candidatus Sulfotelmatobacter sp.
GATTCCCGGTGTCCGCGCCATCGACGGCGGCAAACTCGAAAACGCCCGCATCCTCGAGCAGATCACCGCCCTGCTCGTCGGCCTGAACATTCGCCACAAAGGCCACGGCGGCATCCGCATCACCGGATTGCCGCCGGAAGCCTATCGCTAGAATCTTCTGCGCTCAAACCCTAGAACCCATACTTCAATGAGAACTGAATCAGCCGCGGTGTGCCCACAACCGTAGTGATGGGTGCACCGCCGTTCCCAACGACTCCGCCATCGCCGTTGAAGGTTTCCGGATTGGCGAATGATGGATGGTTGAACAGGTTGAAGAAATCCGTCCGGAACCGCAGACTTTGCCGTTCGCCAAGCTTGAAGCTCTTGTCCAGCGTGAAGTCCACGTTCTTCTGAGGCGGCCCAATGATGCAGTTGCGCGGCGTGTTGCCGTAGAGCGTAGCATCGCTGGGCAGGCCATTGGAGAGCGTCGCTAACGGATCTGACGTGTAGGCGGTGGGATTCACCCAATTCGCCAGCCGCGACGTGACGCTTCCTGAGCTAGGCGCATTGCCGCAACCGAAGCCCGGACTGAAAGTGGCTGTCGCGGACGGGCTCGCCAGCGCATAGGCACTCCCCCCGGCTGGATCAAAGATCGAGAAGGGCGCGCCCGATTGCAGGATTATCACTCCACTGGCTTCCCATCCACCGAGCGCTGCCTTGGTGAATCCGTTGGCATTGGCGAAGAAGGGCAACTGGTAAACGCCGCTGGTTACGAAGCGCTGCCTCCGGTCGAAATCGGAGAGGCCGCGGGACGCCGCTGCATCGGTCTGGTTGTTGACTCGCGTCACGAATGCCACTGAGGCGGTAGAAACGTCGTCAATTGACTTGGACCAGGTATAGGCGCTTTGGAAATACAGCCCCTTGCTGAAGCGATGCGCCAGCGTAGCTTGCAGTGCGTTGTAATGCGAGTCAGAGTTTGGCGCGAAGTCTTCGAAATCGGCGGGTGCGATGCCCAGAAAAGGCGCACGCGCGCTTACATTTTCACCGGTCGAATCCACGATCGTGCACGACTGACCCGCGGCCTGCAGATTGGCACAACCCTGGCCGGTAACGACCACTGGATTCTGCGGCGTGGCCAGCGTGGCCTGGTCGGAATCGTAGGTCGAACGCAAACGGCTGCCCTTCGTGCCTACGTATCCCAGCTCCAAGAACCAGTCCCGCCCGAGTTCTTGCTCAATCGTGAAGTTCCACTGCTGGGTAGTGCCTGCAATCCAATGCAACGGGACGGCGAGTTCGATCAAACTATTCACCGTGCCGTTGAAGTTAGCGCCGCATTGATCCGCCGCAGTAGAAGCGACTTGGTTGCCAAGCGTGCACGGGGAAGCGAAACTCTGCAGGATCGATGCCACCGGCACATAAGCTTGCGTGGGCGCAGCGCCAAGAGGTGGAATGCCAGGAAGCGGAAAAGCCGGGTTGCCGTTGTTGGCCGCAAACAGGTCGGCCAGACAAGTTGAGGTCGCAGCACAAGTGCCCAGAATTGCTGGCTCGAAATTCACTCCGAAGGGGTAGGTCGGAGGAGAAATTGCTAAATTGTCTACCGCTCCCAGGTCTTCACGGACGCTGTAAATGCCATACCCGCCGCGAATCGATGTCGTATGGCGTCCCGCGACGTCATACGCAAACCCGATGCGCGGCTCCTTCACCGAGGCGTATTCGTTGTCGAGTCCGGCCTGATTGAGAGTCCCAGTGATGCCGGAGAGCGCAAACTTGTTGACGCACTTCGGCCACACGTAGGGTTGCCCCGTCACGTTCGCCAACTCAGGGTCGACATTACCGGTATGGCAAAGCGTGTCGTAGGGCGCACCCAGATACTCGTTGCGGAAGCCAATATTCACAGTCAGCGTCTTGCTGACCCGATAATCATCCTGTGCAAACCAGGAGTAGCCGGGAACGCGATAGTCGTGGTTGCCCAGGCCTCCTCCGCCTTCGCCGAAGAACGGCGACCCCGCAAGAAAGCTTTGAAAATCAGTCGCCAACGTAGGGGGCGCAAAGTAGACCAACCCGTTGTCTGCGATCGGTAAGTCCCGCCGCATCGCAACTCGGTCGATTTCGCCGCCAAAGCGCAGCTGATGCGCGCCATGCGTCCAGCTCACGGTGTCAAGAAACGTGTAGTTGTCGGACAGCGCGGTTTGC
Organism: Candidatus Sulfotelmatobacter sp.; assembly: GCA_035486795.1. Classification (GTDB taxonomy): domain Bacteria; phylum Acidobacteriota; class Terriglobia; order Terriglobales; family Acidobacteriaceae; genus Sulfotelmatobacter. Next base: position 2,173 of record DATHMS010000020.1, read on the forward strand.
TCTTGAGTGGGATACGCTCCAAAGCCAAAAGTACCGAACTGCAGGCGGTACATATTAGGGTCGGCGTTTGCGGTCGGGAGGTTGATCCCGACCTCAGCACCGGTGACCGGCGCTTCGTTATTCAGCTTGTCGCTGATGATGTTGACCCCGGCGCGGAACTCGTTAATCAAAGTATTGCTGAAGACGTGAGTTTCGGTAATGCTGCCAAAACGGCTGTGCAGGGGAACTTCGAGCGGAAAGTTCAGATTAGTCGTACCTGGCAGTCCTCCAGTCTGAATTCCAAACGAATCCGCGCCGAAAGGCTCGTACGTATCCGAGTTCGACCAGAAGAAGCGCTCCGACAAACGGTCCTTGCCGCCGCGAAAGTCCCGATCCCAGGTTTCCGTGAACTGATTGTCGCTGAACTTGCCGGGATCCGTGACCACAAAAGGAACCGTCGTCAGGCATGGTGTAGAGGTTGGCACATTCGTGGGAAGCGGATAAAGATACCCACCCGCTCCAGCGCCGAACTGATTGCTTCTAAAGTTAAGAATATTGAACGCCACGGGATCTACGCTCGGCACGTCGCAGTCCGTCGCCATCAGGGTCGCCGACTCGCGGTCTTGTACAGGAACGTAGTAAATGCTGGGACTGTTGATGAAAGTTCCCGCCGAGTCTCCGCTGCGCTGGCGCGTTCCCTGAAGGTTGAAATAGAAGTAACCGAACTTGGCGCCGGATCCGATCGGTCCGCCTATGTCACCACCGAAAATATTCTGCTTGACGACGACCTTTCCCAAAAAGTAGTCATTCGCATCCAGCGCCGTGTTTCGGAAGTACTCCCACAGGTCGCCGTGAAAACTTGAGGTCCCGCTCTTGAGGGTGGCGTTGATGTTGCCGCCACCGTTGCGCCCCTGCGTGGCGTCGTAGAGGCTGGTGCTGACCTTGAATTCCTCGATCGAATCTGGACTGGGCAGAGGGGTATAAGTCAACTCGCCAAAGGCATAGTCAGCGACCGTGATGCCATCAATCAGATAGTTGTTGTTGTCCTCTCTCCCGCCATTGACGTGAATAAAGACGTTTCCGCGGCCCAACTGCGCGGCATTGTTTAAGTCAGCAGAGGCGCCGGTGGAAAGCGTCAATAGTTGCTGAAAGTTTCGCGTAGCCAGGGGAAGATCGGTAATCGTCTGAGCTCCCAGCGATTGACCGGTAGTGGCATCCGTGGTATTCACCTGCTCCACCTGGGATTGCACTTCCACCACTTCTTTCACCGTACTCACTTTCATAGCCGCGGTCATGCGCGTGGTTTCTGTTATGCGCACCACCACGCCGGGAAACCGGGTGTCGGGAAACCCCGCCGCATTCACTTCCACGGTGTAGCTTCCTACGGGCAGCAGCGTAGCCGTGAACATACCAGACGCGTCGGTCGTCGCCTGCCGCAGAACTTCGCCCGTAGCCTCGCTCTTGATGCTGACTTTGGCGTTGGCGATTACGGCCCCCGATGCGTCTTGAACCACGCCAGTGATGGCGCCGGTGGCGCCTCCTTGCGCGAACATCATTCCAGTGAAGACCGCCAGGAAAACAGTCGATGCCACCATCTTCCAAAGTGATTTCATCTTGTCCTCCTATCGGACGATTATCCGCTCCTCGCTCACTCAAACGATGCAGATTGACGAGCGCGACTGCACGATGGCATAACACGCCGATATATCACGATCCTTCACCGGTGTTCAAGAAATATGCTTGCGCTTCGCATGCACACCTTGAATCTAGAAGAAACGAATTATTGATCGGGGTGGACTACTTCTAGGGTCTCAGTCTAAAGAGTTTTGCAAATCTCACGAGCAACGCGCAGCGCCGGCGGGAGCCATGCTCTCGTGCGCAACTTCAGAATCTAATCTTCCACTGCTTGTGCCGTCATCTCCGAGGGTTCGCCGCCGGCCACGGCCTGAGCAACAATCAACCGCCGCGCTTCCACTCTGATCTTCGGCAAATGCAGCCCGAACCAGCATGCGCCCAACACCGATGCCAACCC
>DATHMS010000021.1:0-36807 GCA_035486795.1 Candidatus Sulfotelmatobacter sp.
AACGACGTTGGTCCGAGCACCGGAATTCGAGGCTGGCTCACTCATGTACAGAAGGGGGCAACCGCCGGCACGTTCAGCCTCACCGAGACGCCTCTGACGGATTAGGTTCTTTCTACAGAAGAGTCGATTGTCAATCTGCAGGAAACCTGCGCCTTGGTGCAGTCACTGGGCACCGGCACTGGCGTCTGCACTTGCGCAGACGCAGGCGATTAACCTGAAAATTGGCCCGGCTTCACGCGGCCCGGCGGCCTGCCGGGCCTTTTTATTTCTACCACCCAAGACCCTCCAGAATTGGTAAACGGAGTCGGCGGTTGGTCGATAATCAATATAACGAGCCGCATGTGATGCCGGTCGTCAGGCCGGAGCAAGAAGGACCGGGAATGGAAGACTCAGGCCGCCGGGGCCGGTCGATAATCCACGAGCTATTAGTTAGATTTCTTCTTCGCCTTAATCTTCGCCCACCTGGCACGCTGTGCGGCTGCGATTCTCTTGCGTCCTGCCGCTGACATCTTCCGACGTTTGCGTGTTGGTTTGGTTGGTTTGGCTCCGTAGTATGTGCCAACAAAAGCGGAGAGTGCGAGGTTCAATGCTGACAACTGTTTTTCTACTTTGTCTTTTTCCTTCTTCAGGTGCTTCACAATCACAGACACGTTCCCCATTGTTTGGTTCCCCCTCGGCTGAGGATCATAACAGCAGGTCCACAAAGCTACTACTTTTGGGTTAGGTGGTGCGGCTAAGCCACGCGGGGAGTTGAAAGGATTGCCTCAACCGATAGAGTACCGTGAGTCCGCTCTCTCCCTTCCTCCGGATCCAGGGCGAGACTTCAGGAGGAATTCGCATGAGTAAGCTTGTTTGTGCACTGCTTTCCCTATTGGCCGCTGCTCTGGTGCTCGGAGTCGGCACCGCTACGGCTCAAGACGCTTACGTTGACTTCGGCTACTTTGCAAATGCCAACGCATCAGGCGCGCCCAGTGCCCAGTTGCGGCTCACCAACGATGGTGCCGAACCAGAGGAAGGTTCGGCTCCGGCAATGCCTCTGTGTGCGAACATCTATGTTTTCGACACCGCCGAAGAGATGCAGGAATGCTGCAGCTGCGAAGTAACACCCGATGGGTACCTCGACCTCTCCGTCAACACAAACCTCCTTGGTAATATCCTGGATCACGGCACCAAGCCCACCCGGGGCGTCATCGCACTGCTTACGACGATCCGCCCGGTCTGCAACCCTGCTCTTGGTGAAATAACGCTCGGAATTAAAGGCTGGCTCACCCATGTTGAGAAGGGGGCAACCTCGGGCACGTTCAGCCTCACCGAGACGCCTCTGACGGATGCGTCTTTCTCTCAGGAAGAGTCGACTTTCAATCTTCAGGAAACCTGCAGCTTTGTGCAGTCACTCGGCACCGGCACTGGTGTGTGCTCTTGCGCCGACGCCGGAGATTAACCTGAAATTGGCACGGCTTCACGCGGCCCGGCGCTCTGCCGGGCTTTTTTATCACCGCCCAAGACCCTCTGGAATTGGTAGACCGGAGCCGGCGCTTGGTCGATAATCAATATAACGAGCCGCATGTGATCCCAGATCGTTTAGGCGGAGGCGACGAATCCAAGAGGATGCGACAAGTCTTAGGCAACGTAACTGCAGGTTTCTTGATTTTCAACGCGGCCCCGTAGCTCAGTTGGATAGAGCAGCGGTTTCCTAAACCGTTGGTCGGCGGTTCGACTCCGCCCGGGGCCCCCATCTTTTCAATCACTTCCGGCGTTACTATCGATTACTCCTTCCGGTTCTGATCCCAGAGCGGCTGCACCGAATCCTGTGCTATAATGATTTTCAACGCTACTGCCACGGTTTGCTCGTGACGCGGTGATCCTGTTGGATCAAGATTCATCTCCGCTTTTCCTGCCCGCCGTTTATTCAGCGTAAATCAAAACATAAGAGCGGCATGGGAACCCACGCTACGTGTGTAACATCAAGCCCCTCCAGAAAGAACAATTACGAATGACAAGCTTTACAGAAATACCGCTTTCTTCTGCTTTGCAGCAGAGGCTGGCGAATGCTCAATTTATTACTCCAACGCCCATTCAAGCGCAGGCTATTCCTTGCGCCCTTGAAGGGAAAGATGTGCTGGCTACAGCGCAGACTGGTACCGGCAAAACTCTTGCGTTTCTGATTCCGATCATCGAGATGCTGCAGCGCGAACCGTCGCAAAAAGTGCGCGTGCTGGTTTTGCTGCCCACGCGCGAGCTGGCGATTCAGGTCAATGAAGAATACGAAAAACTGCGCGGCAGGCAACTATCCAAAGCTGCGCTGGTCATCGGCGGTGTCTCCGAGAAAACTCAGATTCAGTCCGTGCGCTCCGGCGCCAGCCTGGTGATTGCAACCCCTGGCCGCTTGCAGGATTTCATCACCCGCAAACTGATCGAGTTGCGTGAAGTCAAAATTCTGGTACTCGACGAAGCTGACCGCATGCTCGACATGGGCTTCCTGCCCGCCATCCGGCGAATCCTTGCGATCCTGCCGCAGCGGCGGCAAACTCTGTGCTTTTCGGCCACGCTGGAGCAATCCGTTGCCGGCCTGGTGAACGACGCCATGCGCTCTCCCGTACGCGTAGCAATCGGTTCGGTGCTCAAACCAGTCGAGAGCGTACGGCTTCAAGCCTACGAGGTACGCCCCGCCGAGAAGCCCGACGTGCTGCGGCAACTGCTCTACGCGGAAAAAGGACAGACGCTCATCTTTGCCCGAACCAAGCGCGGCACCGAACGCCTGGCCAAGGAACTTGTGCGCGAAGGCTTCTCCGCTGCCATGATTCACGGCGACCGTTCACAATCGCAGCGTAACGCGGCGCTCACTGGATTTCAGGAGGCACGCTTCCAGGTGCTGGTCGCCACTGACGTGGCCGCGCGAGGCTTGCACATCGATGACGTGGCGCATGTAATCAACTACGACCTGCCCAAGATGGCGGAGGATTTCATCCATCGCGTGGGACGGACCGGCCGAGCCGGATCGGAAGGGTTGGCTACCAGTTTAGTCGCGGGCGGCGAGGTCATCGAACTGCGGCACATCGAGCGCGCGTTGAAGCTGAAAATCGAACGCAAGCAGGTCGATTGGTCCAATGCCGAAAAGTCTGAGCATGTGGTCCAGAACACGCTGGCCAGCCGAACGCTGACCAGGTTGCCCGGCGAAGTATTCGCCTAAGAAGATTAAGGGGAAGCAGTCAACCAATCGAAAGGGCGCGTCACAAGGACGCGCCCCTTTTTTCCTGGATGGACCGTTATTTCGTGGATCTACCTGAAGCCCTGGCCGTCTACGGCTCCGTTTTCTCGGGAACACGTTCGCGGGGGATGCTCGAAATGTCGCGATCGTCGTCTCCCATTTGAAACAGCGCAGCTTGCTCGGCAGCGTGCTTTTGCAATTCGTCCAAGTCTAGTTCGTTGGAGTCACCCGGGGTACCCGAAGGCTCATCTTTACGCTGGATGCGACGTTCCGCCTTGTCGCGCTGTTTTTGCTGTCGCGTGTGTTCTTTCTGGCGTTTGGTAAAGCTAGATCGACCTCGTCCTGGCATACCCAATCTCCATTCGTCAATTTTGGCAATAGCGGCTGGCGCTTTGTATTTTAGTCAAAGTTCAGACAACGGCAGACCCATCCGTAGGTGCAGCGGACCGCTACCAGCGGGGTTCCCGAGGCTGGCGTGCGTGGCCCTGATAGTCGTCGCGACTGCCGCCCCCGCCGCCAAAACGCTGTCCTCCACCACCGCGCGGTGAATCAGTCTTCGGTTTCGCCTCGTTGATCTTCAGCGCGCGGCCGCCCAGCTCAGTTCCATTCAATGCCGCGACCGCCTTATCGGCTTCCGCAGGGTTGGTCATTTCGACAAAGGCGAAGCCGCGGGCGCGGCCAGTTTCGCGGTCGGTCACAATGCTGACGCGCTCCACCGCGCCATGCGTCTCAAACAAGCCGCGAAGTTCCGGTTCCGTGGTGCTGTGGGGTAAATTGCCGACATAAAGGTTCTTCATAGGAGTTCTTCTCTCTCTGCTGGGGTTGCGAATAACGGTTGAGGTTGGGTGACTTCGGGCGCGGAATGCTGCTCGATTGCTTCCGCCCAACGGGAGGGTCTGGGCGTTTCCCGTATTGCGCGCGAACGAGCTTCGCTGACCGAGCGAACGCTCGAGATTTTTCTGCAGGCTTCCAGGATTCCCCATTGCTGCTGCGACGGTTTGTGGGAACCTTGCGCCAGCAGCGCGGCAATCATCTGCTTGTCGAAGGGGCCCGCTCCCACCGGCGCTTCGTCTGAATGCGGCGCCGCCGCGAGATACTCAGGACCGCCTACAAAGAAGGCAATCCTCTGCGGCGGATTCGCACTCCGAATATCAGTACAGAACTTGTCCCGGCTGTCGATTTCCCCGGCCGCGCTAATCAGCACCAGATTGTATAAATCGGCTCGCCACCAGCATCGCGCTTCAAGCACATCCGCTGCGCAATCCACTTCGATGCCGAGCTGTCTCATCACGTCGGCCCGCAAGTCACGCTTCGACTGCGAAGTGTCCAGCAGGAGTACGCGCTTCTTCTTCGCGGGAATACCTTCTGGAGCCGAAAGCGGCAATGCAACGACAGGCATGGTCATGCCACCTTCTCCTTGAGATTTGCTGGCTTCGCCGGTGCCACCAGATTCTTCTCAGCCAGGGCCTTCAACATCTTTTCATTGCTCTGGCGGCGGCTAATTTTTTGCCTGCGCCGGCGGTTGAATCTGGCTTTATCGCCGTTGATTCCTGACATATTCATCTCCTGCCTGTGAGCTCGTTGCGTACTCGCACTGCCGCGAGATTCCCGCTCCCGCACCTAAGTCGGATTTGCGCATTCTGGAAATCCCAGGTTACAACCGAACCATCGAATCGGTCACACCGCATGGCCGTTCTTGCAGCTCGATTCCCTGGGATTGAAGGAACTGACTTCCAGAGGGTCTCAGGTTCGACACGTCACTCGCCTTTCAGGGAATTTCTCAATCGCGAAGGCGCAACGTGCTGTTCAGGATGTCTTCGAGGTCAAGATCTTAATTATACGCCCCAATAGTAGTTCCTGCTCAGGTTTTGCGGGTGAAGGAGGCGACTGAAGGTATCGGACAATTCACACGAAAACTACTTTGAACGTGCGCCACGAACGAAGAAGACTCAGGGTTCGGAAGGGCTGACGTTGCTGGTCCCCGAGCCTCTGCAGAGAAGCAGGCACAGCACCAGAACTCCACCACCAATGCCGCCGCCGATCTCGAGCCATTTTGCATTCAGCCCATCCCCGGCTCCGCCGGGCCGAGTTGCGGCTCCGCACGCGGTCGATTCCTCGCGCGTCGTTTGCTGCCCTTCGTGTACCACAGAGGATAGAGAAGAGCCGCCCTGGGGATGCGTCTTCTGGAGGACTCCGCCTGTCGTGATGTTCACGTCGTTCTTTCGCGCTCCAACCTGCAGCGAGCCGCTGACGTCGGCCACATCATATTGCGTCCGTTCGCTCGAGACGGGCTCCACCTTCAGGCAGCTCACATGTACGCTCATGGACGTCGAGGTTCCAACCGACACGCTTCCATGTTCCAGGCTCAGGAACGTGCCTTGGAACTTCACCACCGATTCCGCCTGAATCAGTATGGACGATCCCTCGGCGTCAATATTGGCGACAGATCCCGGTCTCGTTTCCAGCAGGTCTCCGGGAAAGACGACCGTGGACCCAGCGATCTCGAAGCCATTAACCCAAACGCCTCCCTCGCTATGCAATACGGCCGACCCTGTGTCCGCCGCCGCGAGCGAAATCGGGCACAGGATTACCATCATCCACGAAACAAATTTGCGTAAAACAGACACACTCATAGCGAGGGACAATTTCAACAGATCTCATAAGAATCGTAGCGGCAGGGGGTCTGGTCGTCTATTAGCTCTCTGGATGCCGGTCGTCGCGGAGAAACGCAGAAAACGCTGGGGCGAATCGGCGCGTGGAGGTCTATTCACCCCTTAGCCAGCCATGCCAAAGCTTCCTCCCGAGTTTTAAATGCCGGAAATTCGCGGCGGGAGAAAACACTCAGCTTCTCAACGAGGTTCTCCGAGACCACCCGGGGAAACTTAGCTCTTCCAGTCCATGCGGATTTCTTGACATAGGGCTTGTCAAAGACAGCAGTTTCTTTAATGACCCGAATTGCTTCCAGGTCAAAAGATGCTCCCGTGTAATCGCAAAGTATCAAGACTGAACTGCGGTTAGGAAACCACCAGCCACGACCCAGTGGTGTGCTCCGCTGCCCTTGGCTTGTGAACTCCGGTATGCTTGGCGAGCGCGCTTTGCCCGGGCGCGGTCTGTCAGAGCAGGTTTGGATATGGAACCAAGTCTTGGCCAATAATCCGGTGATTGAATTCCGCGATGTTGCCTACGTGCTGCCCAACGGTCGGCAGTTGCTCACGGGGCTGAACCTGCAAGTGCAGAGCGGCGAAACTCTCGTCCTGCTCGGACGCAGCGGTTCCGGGAAAACCACCACCCTGAAACTGGTCAATCGGCTATTGATTCCCACTGGCGGTGAAGTGCGTGTAAATGGCATGTCTGCTGCCGAAAGCGACGTAATTCGCTTGCGTCGCAGCATCGGCTATGTGATTCAGGATGTGGGCCTGTTCCCCCATTTCACAGTGGAACGAAACATTGGCCTCGTTCCCCGAATCGAGGGCTGGCCCGCCGAACGGATACATCGGCGCGTCGAGGAACTGTTGCAGATGGTCGGGCTGGACCCGCAAATGGCTTCGCGTTATCCGCACCAACTCTCCGGCGGGCAGCGGCAGCGAGTAGGAGTGGCTCGGGCGCTGGCCGCTGATCCTGCAATTCTCTTGATGGATGAACCCTTCGGCGCTCTCGACGCGCTCACTCGCGACCAGCTGCAACGCGAGTTCCTCGCGCTCCAGCAGCGGCTGAATAAGACAGTCGTCTTCGTCACGCACGATCTGCGGGAAGCGTTGCGGATTGGTTCGCGCATCGCGCTCATGGAAGCCGGTCGGCTGCTTACGGTTCTCTCCCCAGAGGATTTCCTGCGATCCAGCGAACCGCTCGCCGCCGCCTATGTGCGGGCTTTCAGAGATGGCCTGGACTCCGCAACAAATCGAGGGGCATCATGAACTTCTTTCACTTCCTTTGGCAAAACCATGAGCAGGTTCTGGAACTCACCCTCGAGCATCTCTGGCTGGTGGGAATCTCCACACTGCTCGCGGTGCTGGTTGGGATACCGCTAGGTATACTGAGCGCGCACCGGCCGTTCTGGAATAAGCCTGTGTTGGGAACCGCGAACATCATTCAGACGATTCCCAGTCTCGCCCTCTTTGGCTTCCTGCTCCCGGTGCCGTGGCTCGGCGATCGTGCTGACCGGCTGGCGATCCTGGCGCTGACTCTTTACGCTCTGCTGCCTGTGATTCGCAATACTTACACCGGAATTCGCGGCGTCGATCCGGCCGTAGTCGAGGCCGGGCGAGGCATGGGCCTCACCGGCAGCCAGCTCTTGCTTCAGGTGGAACTGCCCCTCGCCTTGAGCGTGATTCTCTCCGGGGTACGCGTGGCGGTCGTTGTCTCGGTGGGACTGGCCACCATCGCTGCCGCGATTGGCGCTGGAGGTTTGGGCGAGTTCATCTTTCGCGGTCTCGCCATGGTCAACAATCAGCTCATTCTGGCCGGAGCCATCCCCGCCGCAGTTCTGGCCCTGTCGGCCGATTTCGGCTTGGGATGGCTGGAGAGGCGTTTGCGCCCGCAATGAGACAGGATTGGCACGAACTGCTTTGCCACTTTGTCGAAGCATGGCGCTGGAGATCGGCATGCTTAATTCTCGCAGCTCTGTTGTTGTCCTCTTGTGCGTCCTCGCGTTCCGATCGCATTGTGGTTGGCTCCAAGAACTTTACCGAGTCGCTGATTTTGGGCGAACTCGTGGCCCAGCAGATTGAAGCGCATTCGCACCTGAAAGTGGAGCGCCGCTTCTATCTGGCGGGGACTTACATTTGCCAGCAGGCGCTGCTGGCAGGGCGCATCGACGTCTATCCCGAATACACGGGCACGGCTCTCACCGCAATCCTCAAGCACCAGGTTACGGGCGATAGGGCTGAAGTCTATCAGCGGGTCAAGAGCGAATATGAAGCGCACCTCGGCCTTACACTCAGTCCGCCATTCGGATTCAACGACACATTCGCGATGGAGATTCGCGGAGACGATGCGCGCCGCTTGAATCTCAAAACCTTGTCGCAGGCGGTCGCATTCGCTCCTCGATGGCGGGCTGGATTCGGCTACGAGTTCATGGAGCGTCCCGACGGATACGCGGGTCTGGCCGCCGCCTATGGCCTGCACTTCGCCGCGCCCCCTCGCATCATGGATCTGGGTTTGCTCGCCCCAGCCTTAAAAGATCATCAGATTGACATGGCCGCCGGCAATGCCACCGACGGGCTGATTCTGGCGCTCGATTTATTTGTGCTCGAAGATGACCGTCACTATTTTCCTCCCTACGAAGCGGTCGCGGTGGTTCGCCAGCGAACTGAGCACGAGCATCCCGAAGTTACCGAGGCGATTGCCGAGTTAGGCGGCAAGATTTCCGATCAGGAGATGCAGCAATTGAATTACGCTCTCGACGGCCAGCACCGTGACGTGAAGGACGTCGCCCACGAATTCTTACGCAATAAAGGATTAGTCCACTAAGCTCTCACTTAAGTTTTCTGTGGGGACGGCCGCATCGGCCGTCGCGCCAAGCGCAGCGAGGTGCTCTGGCGGTATCTTCCAAGAGGCTTAAGTCAGATCAGTTCGTGAGGCTCTTCACGACGCCAGAAGAAGGCCGTTTTCCAAAGAGTATTTCCGCTGCGACCGCCCGCAGCACGCCGTCATCTAACCACGCTATGGCAGGACATACGGCAGCGGGATTGCCCGCAAGCTCTGGCCGGGCAGACGTCTACGTCAAATAGGGTTAGGGGCATTACCCTATGGTGCTCGGGGACGCCGCGGGCATAGAATCCCCGGACTGATTCGCTCACACCAGCCGCCTCGGAGTTGTTTCGCCCGTTCATCGCTGGATAGGAGGTCTGAATGCTAGCCACGCAGCATGACTCTGCCATCGGACGCTCTCTGATCGAGCGGCTTACAAACGCCCGTCAACACACTGACGACCTCTTCGCCCTGGTTAAACCCGATTCTCTTTATGCCCGCCCTATTGCCGAACGTCACCGCATCGTTTTCTATATCGGGCATCTTGAGGCTTTCGATTGGAATCTGTTCCACCAGCGCGTTTTTGAACTGAAAGCCTTTCATCCCGAGTTTGACCGGCTGTTTGCCTTCGGCATTGATCCGGTTGGTGGCGGACTGCCCAGCGATCAACCTTCGGACTGGCCTTCCATTGCTGCAGTACGAGACTACGTCAGCAAAATCCGCGCCATTCTGGATGACAAACTAACTCAGGCACTTCTCGATTCCGATCTTTCCGCAAGAGACGGCTTCCCCCTCAGCACTCTCCTCAACGTAGCCATCGAGCACCGCCTCATGCACGCCGAAACCCTCGCCTACATGCTGCATCAGCTGCCGCTTGATCGCAAAAAGCCGCATGCCGAGGTACTGAGCCTAATCACTCCTACCGTGGTTCACCGCAGCATTGAGATTCCCGCGGGTGTCGTGAATCTCGGCCTTCCGAGGGGCAGCGATTTGTTTGGCTGGGACAACGAGTATGAAGCCCACACCGTCGACGTCCCAGCGTTCGCCATCGATGAATACAAGGTAACGAACCGCCAATACCTGGAGTTCATCACCGCGGGCGGCTACGAAACCCGCACGTTCTGGGGCGACGGTGACAGCGAAGATAGCAATGACGATGACTGGAATTGGAAGTCCAGTCAGGGAATTTCCCACCCGGCTTTCTGGAAGCACGAAGGCGACCAGTGGCTGTTTCGCACGATGTTCGAGGACGTCCCTCTGCCGCTGGATTGGCCAGTGTATGTGAGTCAGGCGGAAGCAAAAGCCTATGCTCGCTGGACGGGGAAGTCGTTGCCCACCGAAGCCGAGTGGCAGCGCGCGGCATACGCCACGGCGCAAGCCACCGAGCGGTCTGATTCTTGGCGTAGCGAAGCGCGCGGCGCAGCCGAGCCCGCGGAGCAACTCGGTAACTTCGACTTCGCCCGTTGGAGTCCGGTGCCGGTGAACGCGCTTTCCCAAACCCAGAGCCCTTTCGGTGTTCGCGGCATGCTGGGAAACGGTTGGGAGTGGACTTCCACCCAGTTCGCTCCTTTCCCCGGATTCGATCCGTTCCCGTTCTACCGCGGCTATTCCGCCGATTTCTTCGATGGCAAGCATTTCGTCATGAAAGGCGGATCGGCGCGCACTGCAGCATGCATGTTGCGCCCTTCGTTCCGTAACTGGTTCCAGGCGCACTATCAATTCATTTACACCGGATTTCGCTGCGTAAGCCGCTGATCACTAACGAAGGCGGATTGTCATTAAGGGAGTTGCCAAATGCTGATTCAAACTATCACCCCGAACGCAAGTTATGAATTCGCAGTCGACGTCCGCGCCGGACTTACCAAGCCGGGCCAGAAAGAGCTCCTCTCGAAGTACTTATACGACGATGTCGGTTCCGCGTTGTTCGAAGTGATCAGCCACCTGCCGGAGTACGGGCTCACTCGCGCCGACGAACGCCTGCTGCTTCGGCACGGTCACGACATCGTCGAGAGACTAGCGACTCCCGTTTCCGTGGCCGAACTCGGCAGCGGCAGCGGCCGCAAGACTCGCCACATCCTCGAAGCTCTGTGCCGCCGCCAGCGCACGGCTTACTATCCCATCGAGATTTCCCCGTCCGCTCTCGCCATGTGCGAACGGGAGCTCCGCGACATCGAGTCCATCAGCATCCTCGGCTTCGAGCGCGAGTACCTCGACGGATTGCTCGAAGTGGCCGCGCACCGCTCAACCGGCCAGCATCTCCTTGTATTGTTCCTGGGAAGCACCATCGGAAACTTCGATCGCCCCGCCGGCATTCGCTTCCTCGCCGAAGTTCGCCGCATTCTGCAGCCCGGAGATTCTCTTCTGCTCGGCACCGACCTCGAGAAATCCAGCGCTCAACTGCTTCATGCCTACGACGACGAACTGGGAGTCACCGCTGCCTTCAACCTGAACCTGCTGGCCCGCATCAATCGCGAGCTCGATGCCGATTTCGATCTCGGTCAGTTCGAACATGTGGCAAGAATCAATCATCACGATCGCAGCGTCGAGATGCATCTGCGCTCCACGTGCCGCCAGACCGTAAATATCCCTGCCGCCGAGCTTACCGTCAATCTTGTTGAGGGAGAAACTATCTGGACCGAGAGCAGCCACAAATACTCGCTGGAAGAAGTGTCTCCCATGGCTCGCTCCGCCGGTTTCCGCTGCGAGGCGCAATGGATCGATGAGCAATGGCCTTTCGCTGAGAATCTCCTCATCGCCGAATAGTCGCTTCGCAACTCTCAGGATGTTTCGTCGTATGCCTCTTTCCCGTTCCTGCCTCACGTGTGTAATACGGCGTTCATTTTTGAGGTAAAACTTTGTAAATCCTGCGGTTTTGTCCAATGTGCAATGTAAATTAGCAGGAGGCGTATGAACGCAACTGCCAACCGAGTTTTAACAATCGCGCTCTGTACAGCGAGCGTTGCCGGCCTCTGCCTGGTGCCGTCCGGCTATGCCGCAGCCTCCGGCCGGCAAACTCAACAGGCACCTGGCACAGCCACTGCCAGCCGCCGCATAGGGGCCATCAAAACCATTAATGGCACAGTTATCACGCTGACGCCGGATTCCGGTCCCGACCTGAGTGTCACGCTGCAGGCAACAACCCGCATTCTTCGCATAGCTCCCGGCGAAAAAGACCTGAAGAATGCCACGCCTATCCAGTTGCAGGATCTCCAGGTCGGCGACCGCGTTCTCGTGGCAGGCAAAGCCTCTGACGATAACCTGTCTCTCGCAGCCTCCACCGTGGTCGTCATGAAACACTCCGACCTCGAAGCCCGTCATCAGCAGGATATACAGGACTGGCAGAAGCGTGGAGTGGACGGGCTCGCTAAGGCTGTGGACCCGGCTGCGGGAACCGTCACAATCTCTGTGCGAAGTAAGGATGTCATCATTCACAGCTCCAACACCACCGTGATTCGCCGCTACGCACCCGACTCCGTTAAATTCGACGATGCCAAGCCGGGCACCCTCCAGCAAATTCATTCCGGCGATCAGGTGCGAGCGCGTGGCGATCGCAGCGCCGATGGCAGTGAACTGTCGGCCGAAGAAATTGTCTCCGGATCTTTTCCCGGCATCGCCGGCACCGTCGAGTCCGTTGATGCAAGTTCATCGACCCTCAGCGTTCACGATCTGTTGTCGAAGAAAACAGTAGTAATCAAGATCACGCCCGACTCCCAGCTTCGCCATTTGCCCCCGGAGATGGCGCAGATGATTGCCGTGCGCCTCAAGGGAGGGGGCGCCGGAGCGACGCCCGGCGGCGAATCCGGCTCCGCTTCCACTGCGAACGGTCAAACTGCGCATCCAGCCTCCCCTCCCGGTGGCACCGCTGCGGGTGGAACAGGTACAGCAGGAAATGGCGGCGGCAGCGGGCGTTCGGGCGGCCCGCCGGATGTTCAGCGCCTGCTCAGCCGCGCGCCAGCGGCCGCACTGACCGATCTGCATAAGGGAGATGCCGTAATTATTCTCTCGACCGAGGGCACCGCAAGCGTAGGGACGGTCATCACCTTAGTTAGCGGCGTGGAACCGATTTTGCAGGCCGCTCCCAGCGCCAGCAGTGCCGCGTTGCTTACACCGTGGAGCATGGGCGCGCCCTCGGGCGACGCGGGCGGTCCATAGCCTGTGGTCCTGCCTTAACGCAATGCTGCACGTAACTTCTAGCGAAGACTCTTACAGAATGGAATAACGGAATGACGGTTCGGAAGTATCGTTTTCTGGCACTTATCCTTTTATCGCTGCAATTGTGCGCAACGCTCGCCGCAACGCAGACCGCCGCAGCGCAGATTGCCGCGCCGCAAACCCCCGCGCCGCAAACCATGGCGCCCCAGAGCACAACCCAGACCTCGACAACCCAGACCGCCGCAACTCAGACCACCGCAACATCGGCAGCCACCGGCACTCTTCGCGGCCAGGTAACCGATCCTTCCGGCGCCGCTATCGCTAACGCTAACGTTGTCATGACCCCCACCGCCGTCTCGTCCTCGCCCGTCACCACGCAAGCGAACGGCCAGGGATTATATGAATTTAAGGGGCTGGCCGCAGGCCAGTACTCGCTGACGGTCGTCGCCCAGGGTTTCTCCGTTTACGAAAACGACAATGTGGTCATCACCACGGATCAGCCGCTGCGCCTCAACGTCGCGATGGCCATCGAAGTCGAGCAGCAGAAAGTTCAAGTCTCCGATACAGCGCCCACTGTCGATGTAAATCCGGAAAACAACGCCGGTGCCATCACCATCTCCGGCAAAGAGCTGGAGGCCCTGCCCGATGATCCCGACGAATTACTCACCGACTTGCAGGCTCTGGCCGGGCCCTCCGCCGGCCCGAATGGCGGCCAGCTCTACATTGATGGTTTTACCGCGGGCCAGCTTCCTCCCAAAGAGTCGATTCGTGAAATTCGGATCAACTCGAATCCGTTCTCCGCTGAATACGACAAGCTCGGCTACGGCCGAATCGAGGTCTTCACCAAACCGGGCACGGATAAGTTCCACGGCCAGGTGATGGCCGACGGAAATGATTCCGCCTTCAACACGCCCAATCCGTTCGGTGGCGCCGATCAACCCGGTTACGATTCCACTTTGTTCACCGCCAACATCGGCGGGCCGCTCAGCAAGAAAGCATCTTTTTTTCTCGACGCCCAGCGCCGGAATATCCACGATCTCCAGGAGGTCAATGCTTTAACGCTTGATCCCACCACTTTCGCCGAGACGCCCATTATCGAGGGGGTACCTTTTCCCAGGCATCGAACCAATATCACCCCGCGTCTCGACTACGCACTGAGCAAGAACAACACCCTGACGGTCCGCTATCAGTTCTACCGCGATATCGAGGATAACGAGGGCGTCGGTCAATTCAACTTGGCGTCTCAGGGCTATAACTCCTACTCTACCGAGCACACCTTACAAATTAGCGATACGCAAGTCCTCGGCGCAAAGGTCGTAAATGAAACGCGGTTCCAGTACTTGCGTGAGCTCGATAATCAATTTGCCCTGAGCAGCCAACCCACCCTCAACGTCCTGGGATCATTCGGCGGCGGGGGCAACAACCAGGGCACTCAGCTCGACCATCAGGACCATTACGAACTCCAGAACTACACTTCCATCATCCATGGCAATCACACCGTCAAGTTCGGAGCGCGACTCCGCGGCATTCGGGACGCAAACAGTTCCACCTCTGGATTCAACGGCGAATTTACATTCTCTTCGTTGCTCACTCCCTCGCAACAGACTCCCTGCGTGCCTACCGCCGGGCAGGTTCCTTGCCCCATCTCGTACGAGTCTGCGGTTCAAAACAGCGGAAACGCGACCATCCCCATCGCAACCCAACTCACCTACACAGTCGGTAGTCCCCCTCTAGTAGTTGGTAATTTCGACGCCGGACTTTACTACCAGGACGATTGGAAGGTGCGCTCCAACATCACTCTAAGCTACGGTCTGCGTTTCGAAACTCAAACCGGCATTCAGGATCACGATGATTGGGCGCCGCGCTTGGGTTTTGCCTGGGGAGTCGGAGGCAAGAGCGCTCCGCCCAAGGTCGTTCTGCGTGGCGGTTTCGGAATTTTCTATGATCGTTTTCAGGAGGCGCAGATCCTGGAAGCGCAGCGCCTGAACGGCATCACCCAGGAACAGTTCGTTATCAACAATCCGCAGTGCTCGAGCCTGACCGATATTACTTCCTGCACTGGCGCGGCTGTACCCTCCACGCCCACGATCTATCAGATCAACTCCCGCGTTCACGCCCCTTACACATTGCAATCAGCCATCAGTGTGGAGCGGCAGCTCACCAAGTCCGCAACGTTAAACGTGACCTACCTGAACTCCCGCGGTTTTGACCAGTTGCTCACTACCAACGCCAACACTCCTTTTCCCGGAACTCCCTGCAGTCCTTGCCAACCCCCACCCCTGGGCAATCTCAATCTCTACCAATATGTTTCGGAAGCGGTCTTCCGGCAAAGTCAGTTGATGGCCAACACCAACGTGCGGATCGGATCGAAGGTTCAGCTCTTTGGCTACTATGTGCTGAACTATGCCAACAGTGACACCTCCGGTGTTTCTAGCTTTCCCTCGAATTCTTACAACATCAGCGCCGACTACGGTCGCGCGTCCTTTGATTACCGCAATCGTTTTTTCCTGGGCGGATCGCTTGGCCTTCCTTTCAACTTCCGGCTTAGCCCTTTCATCGTTGCCTGGTCCGGTTTGCCGTTCAACATCACTACGACCAACGATCTCAACGACGATTCCATCTTCAACGATCGTCCGGGATTGGTTTCCACAGCAACCTGTCCCACCACCGTGAACACGCCCCCCTCGACCGTCTACTGCACTCCGCTCGGAACCTTCGACGCAGTGCCCACGGCTGGCGAAAAAATTGTTCCCATCAACTACGGCTCCGGTCCAGCGCACGCTACGGTGAACCTGCGGCTCACAAAGACATTTGGTTTCGGTCCCAAGATCGGCCGCCCTAGCGGAAATCCAGGAGGCGGGCCGGGCGGCGGAGGCGGCGGTCGTGGAGGCGGTGGTCCCCGCGGTCCTCTCTTCGGTGGCGGACCGGGCGGATTGTCCGGCGGCGGTTCTGATCGCCGCTACAATCTCAGCTTCGGCGTTTCAGCGCGCAACACCTTCAACAAAGTCAACTTCGGGGACCCCAGTGGCATTCTAGGTTCGAGGTTTTTTGATACGCCGAATGGACTCGCGTCGAACGGACCTTTCTCGAATGGTGCGGCCAACCGGCGCATCGACCTGATCGCGACTTTCAGTTTCTGAATCGCGGATGCGGGGCAGCCGAGCCGTGCTGATCTGGGTCCCCCGTATAGACGCAGCCCTCGCTTCCGTCTGCGCGAGATCCCTCCAGTCGGTTATTCTGTAGGTGCGCATGTGCACGCCTCCGATGCCGGCAGAGTGACCTTCGTTTGCCTCTTATTCCCACCACAAGACGCCAGTTTCTTCGCCAGGCCGCTCTCGCGGGCACAGTCGCGATCGCCGGGGATGCCGTGCTCTTTGCGCCGAACTATCCTCGCATTGTGCGCCGGAATTTTTTCCTGCCGCGCTGGCCTCTAGGGCTCGATGGATTCACTGTCGCCATGCTCAGCGATTTCCACTACGACCCTTATTTCTCGGTCCATCCCCTCCACGCCGCCATTCCCATGGTGAACCGCCTTCATCCCGATCTGGTCGTGCTCACCGGGGACTTTGTTTCTTTCCCTTTTTTCGGAGACGAAAAAAAAGCAGCGTTCGCAGCCGAACCCTGCGCTC
Organism: Candidatus Sulfotelmatobacter sp.; assembly: GCA_035486795.1. GTDB lineage: Bacteria > Acidobacteriota > Terriglobia > Terriglobales > Acidobacteriaceae > Sulfotelmatobacter. The sequence goes on from DATHMS010000021.1 coordinate 16,459, forward strand.
GTCTCCTGGGCCAGATCACCGCCCCTCACGGCCTCTGGGCTGTCATGGGAAACCACGACGACGCCACCGACCCCGAACACGTGACCCGCGCACTTCAGGCCGAGAACATCCACGTTCTGGCGAATCAGTCGGAACCAATCGAGCAAGACGGCGCACACTTTTGGCTGGCCGGGGTGAATGACGTCCTCAGCAGCACCGCCGACCTCAACAAGACGTTGCGCCGCGTCCCCGCCGGTGAAGCCGTCATTCTCCTCGCGCATGAACCCGACTTCGCCGATGAAGCCTCGCGATTTCCCATCGACCTGCAGCTTTCAGGACACTCTCATGGAGGTCAGGTCAGAATTCCGCTGCTCCCTCCGCTTTACCTGCCAGACATGGCAAAGAAGTATGTCTGGGGCACCTATCAGATAGGTCCACTCTCGCTCTACACCAACGCCGGCCTGGGCACGATCGGGGTTCCGGTGCGCCTGAATTGCCCTCCCGAAATCACGTTGCTAACTCTGCGCTGTCCGGCGAAATCATAACTTTAACGTCGAGCTTCTGGCCGGCTTCAGCATCGCCCTCGGCCCGACATATGCAATCACCTTCACACTGAGGCCGTCGAAACCGCTCTAGACCACCCACAATGGACTGATAACAGGATACTTAAATCCCTCCACCGCTGGCACCACACGTGCCCTTAAAGAAGCGACAAGCAGCGGCCCCCGTTCAGACTTGAAAGGTTCCTCATGCTTCGCGTCTGGCTTCTATTTCTGGTCGTAGCAGTTCCCGCATCCGGCACGGCTTCCGTGCAGGTTCCGGCTTCGCACCTGGGTCAGGCGGTCTTAACCGAGCGCGAACACCAGGTCTTCAAGACTCCCAACCGCGCCGCCGAATTCAGCGACATCCCGCACGTGAGCGCGCGCGCGCAGTGCGCCGACACCCGGCCGCCCGAGGCTCTCACCACTCCCGATCCTCTGCTCGTTCCCATCGAAACAGGCCTCAAGGTCAAAGTCAGCTTCATCGTCGGTGCCGACGGCCGCGTGCATAGTCCCCTGATTCTGCAGAGCGTCGGCCTCGCCGGCGACCGCAATGTTCTGCAAACCGTCCGCGCCTGGCGATATCGTCCTGCAACCTGCAACGGCGTGCCCACCGAAGCCGAGGGCAAGATCGAGTTTTCCCGCCGTTGAGATCCCCCCTGCGCGGACCGGCCTGCTTGAGCTAAAATGACGCCAACGGTCTGAATCGTGGATAGGGAAAAGAAACTCGGCAAGCCATCCAGCTCTGCAACATCGCACGATTCCGACGATGCGATGCCGAGCATCGGCCCGCACAATCCCGCTCTCGGCGAGATCTATCAGCGCCTCTATCCGGAAATGCGCCGCCCCAAGCCCAACCAGGAAGCCATCGCCGCGGCTCTGCAAGCCATGCAGCGCCTCACCATGGAATCGGATTCCCAAACCGCCGCCGAAGACGCCACACTCGAAGCCACTTCCGGCCGTCAGCACCCCTGCCGCGCCTGCGGACATCTCAATCGCGAAGGCAATAAGTTCTGCGGCAGTTGCGGTCTCTCCCTGGGAGCATCGCCAGATGCCGCATCATCTTCTGCTTTACCGCTACTCGACTACGAAAACGCGCGTCTGCCCCAAACTCCGCCGGAAGCCCAGCATTCCGGAGCCAGGGATGAGGTGCACCCGCCGCCCGGTTCACCCGCCGGTTCCCATCACTATCACCATCACTACCATCACCATTATTTTCAGGGCGGACACGATGCTGCTGCTCCCGCCCCGCGTCCCAACGCTCCCGAGAGCGCCCGCGAAGCCGACCGGATAAGAATTGCCGCTGCCGCCAAGGGTGAACCCATGAGCCGCAGCGAGGCCGCCGTCCGCCGTCTCACCCAGGAATGGGTCTTGGCCTGTAACACCCGCCAACTCGATGAACTGATGGATCTCTATGCCCCTGACGCTTTAGTGCTGCGCTCGAATCTTCCGACGATTCGCGGTGCCGTCGCCGTACGCGAGTTCTTCTTCGCGTCGCTCGAAGCTGGTTTGGGAGAAGTTTCCGTTGAGCCGATGCGCGTGGAAGTCCTCGGAGATCTGGCTCACGAGGTGGGACGCTACAGCGCGCTGGTTCCCGGAACGGCAGGCAAGCGCCGCGAAGAGCGCGGCAAATATCTCTGGGTCTTCGCCAAGCAAGCCAGCGGAGACTGGAAGCTGGTTTCGGAGTGTTGGTCCAGCGACCTCACGCTCTCCGGCGCAGAGTCCGACGTCCCCAAATCGTCCATCCCGTCAGCCAAGCCACAGCCGCGTAGAAGCTAGCCTTAAGTTTGTCATCCCGAACAAGCGTTCTTTGCGCAGTGAAGGATCCGGGCGAGCCGCGCGAAAGGTCGCGTCCTTTGCGACCTGACAATCGCGCGTTTGGCTCGCTTCCTTATACCCTGCGTGCCCGGTCATGCCTTTACTCCCAACTTCCCCAACTCCCTGCGCAACTGTTCCAGCGTCTGCATCTGGATCGTCAGCATCCCCATCTTCGCGGCGCACTCCAGATTGGGTGCCCGGTCGTCGATGAAGCAGCACTCCTCCGGGTTGAACTGCGTGATCTCAATTGCCAGCCGGTAAATGCCGCTTTCCGGCTTGCGCAGCCCCACGAAGCAGGAGCTCACAAACAGCCGGAAGATTCCCCTCAAGCCATACTTCTCGATCCGGTACAAGTTCAACTCGCGGGACTCATTGTTGATCGTTCCCATAAAGTACTTGCCCGAATCGGCCAGCGAGCGTGCGAAGCCAAGAACCTCCGGCATCGGCTGCGACAACGAGAACATATAATTCCGGAACTCCTCGCGCGTAAAAGGACGGCTGCAGTAAAACACGGTCCGATCCAGATATTCGTCCAGCGAAATCTCGCCGCGCTCAAACGACGACACCACCACCTCGTGCCGCGAGTTAAATTCTCCTTCGTCCAGATGAAAATGTTCGAGCGCGTCGGCTCGCTCAGTGTGGTCCCAGGCGTTAGTGAGCAGCACTCCTCCAACATCCCAAAAGATGGTATGAATCGCAGACACGTATAAATCCTCCATTACCCCTTGCCATTCCGAGCCGCTCGCAGCCGCGCAACGCGCGGACGGAGCGAGCGAGGAATCCGCTTTTGATGTTTCCCGCAAGCTCAGACGTTAGCTTGCGACCTGTTCTGCGCGTTCAAAGAGTGTAGATCAATTGCGAACAGAACCGTCCCGCCCTTCACTCTTCCGGCTCAGGCGCCGGCCCCGCGGCTTCTGCAACCTTCGGCTGACCCGCAATGATTGCCTGCCAGTTCAGGATGGCGTTCCACAGCAGGCGCTGATCTCCACGGTTCAGATCGCGATGCATCGGGTTAAAATTAAAAGACACAACGTGTCCTTTGCCGACAGGCATGTCCAGGATCGCAGGCCGTCCAACTAGATTCTCTTCTCCCCAGGCTTGGCCGCTTTCGACAAATGCCTTCCCATCCGTATCGCCCCATTCCATCACCACGCCGCTCCGGTCTTCAGGACCGTCCAGGCATGTCGTGCAATAAGCCATTCGCAGCCACCGGCGTGGGATCGCGTACAACGGAAAGTTCTGCCGGAAAACATAAGTGTGCGCGGGATAGCCATACGAGATCGGGTGGTCGGTCCGGTCGAAAGTGACCCGAACATGCGCGCCCGGCGTCCGCGTAGCTGCTTGCTGCGAGGCGGCCGACGAAGCGCCTCCTCCTCCGGCCGCGCTGCGCGGAACGCCTCCCGAAGACCGCCGCACGAACCGCACCAGCCCGCCTTCTAGAGCCAGCATGGTTCCGCTGCCCAGCGTCACCATCAATCCCCCCTCGTCAATGAAACGCTGGATCTGCGCTAAGCCTTCGTAGCCAATTCCTCCGGTAATGTCGTCGGATTCCGCAGGAGTCCCGAAGCTTGGGCTCTGCGACGTCTTCCTGAATGGCATAGGCGACCACGTCTTCGGCAGACCTTCAATCTGTTCGGCGAGTTCCAGATCAACATGTCCGTAAAGCAAGACGTCGATGCGCGCGTGAAGATTCCCGTTGCGAATATCCTCGTCGCGCAGGTACAGGTATGGAACTTTCCGTTGATCCAGCGAGTAACGGATCCATCCGATCGAATCAGTGTCAGCCCATGGCACCCACAGTCCTATGCGCGCCGCTTGCGCTTTGTGGGACGGAACCTCCGGTACGGCCGAGACCTGTATGAAGTCGAGTCCAAGCTCCGCCGCAATCGGCGCAATAGCCTCGCGTAATCCCCCCTGGTTGGCAAGGATCCACGATCCCGCGGGAAATTTCACCCCGCCCGCCTCAAACTCACGTTCCGCAATGCGAATTTCGAAGTTAGCTAGCCGATAGCGCGCAGCCAGAAACGATTCCTGCCCCGTGTCCTTCAACAAATAAATCGCTCCGCTGCCCGTGACGTGTCCCGCCACATGCGGCGCATCCTTCAATTGGAGAAGCGCAGCCTCGCGGATGGATGCGTCCGCCGTCGGTATCGCCTGCAGGTGATAGTGCGCGGGAAGCTCCCAGGAGACGTCATCGTAGGGCGCTTCTCCATCTTTCGGGTAATGCTGCGGCGTCAGCAAATCGACCGCATAGTTGCGGTATGGCTGATCGAGCCGCACCACATAGGTTCCCGCGGGAAAGTTTCCTTCCTTCAGTTGAATTCCGTTCTGCGCCCGCGCAACTTCAATGTGCTGGCCCATCAGCCGCTCCACCATTTGCGCGACCCGGGCCGGGTCGCCTTGATTCTCTGGAATTAGAAACGCATAGGGCGGCTGCGTGAGACCCTTCTGCCACGAATCCCATCCCTTCCTGTAGAAGTTGTGCAACATTTCCTTGGATTGGCTCGCCGTTTCGTCCAGTGCCGCCAGCGCGCCTGTTTCCTGGTAGTTGAGGTTGTCGCGCGCCGACCATGTCACCTCGCGTGGCGCCGGGAGCGGACGGTACCACTCCATGGTTGTGGAGGATTGCGAAACCGATCGCTGCTCCGTTTCCGCGCTGCCGTTCCCGAATGTCTCGTAACCGCGCCCAATGCTGTTGTGATTCATCGCCACCGAATCCAGATAGAGGTGAGCAAACGCCTCCCCAAAATTCCATGTCGAGACCCCGGGCATACCCATCGCAGTAAGAACCTCCACTTCGTGGAAGCTCAGTTCAAGAAATTCCGTATACGTGATGGGGTCAATGTTGGGGTTGTAAGGGCCCGTGCCGTTCCACGTCATCATCAGAGGTGTGCCCTCATGCAGATCGTGTACCACCGTGGGATGCCATTCATGAAACATGCGGTGTACGGCCTTCGTGGTTTCGTGCGTCTGCTGGTGCGTGTCGCGATTGATGTCCACGAAAGTGTATTTCGACCAGTAAGGCGGCGACTGCCGCGGCAGCAGGTTGCGGTCAGTTTTGCCCTTGAGGTACTGATAGAACCAGTCAACCATTTTGTCCCGTCCGTCAGGATTCGAAATGGGATTGATTAGCACCACCACCCGCTCTCGAATCCGCCGGATCATGGGTTGTTCCGATACCGCCAGTCGATACGCCAGCTCCACCATCGCTTCCGTCGACCCGGTCTCGTCGGAATGCAGCGCAGCATTGAAGTAATAAATAGGGCGCGAGGTTGCGATGAGTTTGTCGGCCGCTGCTTGGTCCGTGTGTCGCGGATCCGCCAGCGCCGCAGTCGCGTCCTTTAGACGATCCAGATCGCGTATACCGTCTTCGTCCGCGATCGCCAGCATCAGGATTTCTCGTCCTTCTTCACTGTGCCCAATCGTGAACACGCGAACTCGCGGGCTAGCAGCGGCTAAGGTACGGGCATAGGCGTATGTCTTCTCCGTCCCCAACAATTCTCCCGGAGCGCCCATGATCCGCCCAAAGAATTTCTCCGGAGAAGGAACCGTGTTTGACGCAGGGACGTAAGAAACCCAAGGCGAGACAAAATGCGGATTTGTCGTAGCCGCCGCAATGGCCTCGACCGACCCAGCCTCGGGCATGTCAGGACTCTGAGCAGCCACGGCGACGGTCAACGGCGCAAGCGACAACATCCACACCAGCGCAAGTCGAAACATGAACCCTCCTGAGGTCGGTTGAGGCGAAAGTTTAGCACGCACTCAACCGGCCTCATGCTTCCGCCGCGACCTACCTACCTCAGTTGTCGACTTTTTGATTTTTCCCACTTCGCGAATTCACTCTCGTCCGCCAGGCTCGCTAACTCCTTTATTTCATCGTTCTTACGGCTAAGTAACTAAAACATAACGGCTTACACGCTCGAATTCTTCGCGAACGCCTCCGCAACGCTCGATAGCCGTTTTGTAAGCTCAAAGCTATCAGTTTGGAGGTGCCGATATTTCGGCACCGCCCCAACCCGCAGCAGGATAAGCGCTTGGCCCACACAATAACTCAGAGTAATTAGCGCGATCCTTCCGTAATGTTCCAGTTGGAACATTTCTCACTATGTTCCGGTTGGAACATTCAAGCGATTCTGCGCAGTCTGGACCCGGCGATTCGACATTCTTGACTCGTAAACCCACTTTTCGTTTAGTCTGTGTACCACTAAGGCGGTGCCTCTATGCCGGCAGCTTCAACCACAGGTGGAGAACACCACCTCGGCGGCACAATGCGGCGGGATGCCTGGTGGCTCGAGTTGGTGCCACCCATTGTTCTGCTCAGCGCGTTCGGAATCTACGCCACTCTGCGTGCCTTCGAAGGAAACTATTACTCCTGGGGGCCATATCTTTCCCCGTTTTATTCTCCGCTCATTGATCCTCACCATCGCTGGTGGCCGCTCTCTCCAGCGCTGCTCATTTTGATTTGGCCCTTGGGATTCCGCGTCACCTGTTACTACTATCGCAAGGCCTATTACCGGGCCTTTTTCCTCGATCCACCCGGGTGCGCAGTCGGCGAGTTCAAAAGACATCGCTACCGAGGTGAGACTGCGTTTCCGTTTATTCTGCAAAACCTGCATCGCTACTTTCTGTATGCAGCGTGCATCTTCCTCATCTTTCTGTGGCGTGACGCGTTCCGCGCTTTCTTCTTTGATGGACGCATCGGAGTGGGAGTCGGCACCCTGATTCTGCTTTTCAACGTGATTCTGCTGACGATCTATGCTTTGTCCTGCCACTCGCTTCGCCATCTGGTAGGAGGAAAGCTCGACTGCTTTTCCTGCGTCACCTTCGGAGGCCCGCGCCACACGGCCTGGCAGTGGGTGAGCGTTCTCAACGGACGCCACATGCTGTTTGCCTGGATCAGCTTGATCACAGTGGGGCTTACGGACCTTTACGTCCGTCTGGTAGCCAGCGGCGCAATCACTGACGTGAGACTCTTGTGACCACAGAATACGAAACTCACGAACACGACGTGTTGATCATCGGCGCCGGCGGTGCGGGCCTGCGGGCCGCCCTCGGAGCTCTCGCTCAAGGCGCGAAGGTGGGGGTGGTTTGTAAATCGCTCCTCGGCAAGGCGCACACCGTCATGGCGGAAGGTGGAATCGCCGCCGCAATGGCCAACGTAGACCACGCCGACAACTGGCGTACTCATTTTCGCGACACCATGCGCGGCGGCAAGATGCTCAACAATTGGCGCATGGCGCAGATCCACGCCCAGGAAGCTCCCGAGCGCGTGCGCGAGCTGGAACAGTGGGGAGCGCTCTTCGATCGTACGCAAGACGGACAGATCCTGCAGCGCGCCTTCGGAGGTCACACCTTCCGCCGGCTCTGCCATGTGGGCGACCGTACAGGCCTGGAGATGATCCGCACTCTGCAGGATCGCGGTGTGCAATTAGGGATCGACGTCTTCATGGAATGCACGGTCACACGCTTGTTGAAAGATGGGGATCGCGTGGCCGGTGCATTCGGCTACTGGCGCGAACAGGGCCGCTTCGTGGTGTTTCGCGCCAAGTCGATCGTGATGGCCACTGGCGGCATCGGCAAGGCCTGGAAAATCACTTCCAATTCCTGGGAGTACACCGGCGATGGCATGGCGCTCGCTTACAACGCTGGGGCTGAACTCATGGATATGGAATTTGTGCAGTTTCATCCCACGGGCATGGTGTGGCCCCCGGGCGTGCAGGGGATTCTGGTTACCGAGGCGGTTCGCGGCGAGGGAGGCGTTCTCCGCAACAAATTGGGTGAACGCTTCATGGAGAAATACGATCCGAAGAAGATGGAGCTATCCACTCGTGACGTGGTGGCGCGCGCGATCTACACGGAAGTGCGCGAGGGTAGAGGCACGGAACATGGCGGAGCCTATCTCGATATCTCGCAAAAGCCTGCTGACTATGTGAAGAAAAAACTGCCCAGTATGTATCACCAGTTTAAGGAGCTCGCGGATGTAGACATCACCAAGGAGCCAATGGAAGTAGGACCAACCTGCCATTACACGATGGGAGGCATTCGCGTGGATGCGGAAACCGCGAAGTCGTCAGTGGCCGGGCTGTTTGCCGCGGGCGAGGCGGCAGCGGGGCTGCACGGCGCCAACCGGCTGGGCGGCAATTCTCTTTCAGACCTGCTGGTCTTCGGCCGCCGGGCGGGGTTGGCGGCCGCGGAGCAGGCGAGCAAAATATCAAACACAGCCGTCGACTCGGGACAGATCGAGGAGGCCGCACGCGAGATGCTGGCTCCGTTCGAGCGCAAGGATGGTGAGAATCCATATACGATTCATCGCGATTTGCAGGAAACCATGCAGAATCTAGTGGGCATCTTTCGTGATAAGGAAGACCTGATCCGGGCGCTGGAGGAGCTGGAGAAATTGAAAGAGCGCGCCGGACGCGTGAGCGTCGAGGGTTCGCGGTTGTTCAATCCGGGCTGGCATCTGGCGCAGGACCTACAGGCGATGCTGACTGTTTCGGTGGCAGTGACTCGCAGCGCGCTGGCGCGGGAAGAGAGTCGCGGAGCTCACAGCCGGATTGATTATCCTGGCCTGAACGCAGCCTGGGGAACGAAAAACAACGTGATCGTCCATGAGGGAAGCGCGATGATGCTGCGGCAGTCGCCGGTGCCGGAATTGCCTATTGACTTAAAGCAACTTGTTGTTGATGAGAAATAGCTTATAGCGCCGCCGTCTGGCGTCTGTCAAGCGGGCACCGCGCCCGCTGGGGCAGTAGCCAAGATGCCGGCGTTACCTCGAAACAGGAGGCGCGAATGCCGGAAGCGATCTTTGAGGTGTTCCGGGGAGACCGCCAAGGGGGCCAGCCCGCCACGTACCGGGTCCCGATTGCCCCGGGGATGGTGGTGCTGGATGCGCTCCACCACATCCAGGCGCACCAGGCGCCCGACCTGGCGGTGCGCTGGAATTGCAAGGCGGGTAAGTGCGGCTCGTGCTCGGCGGAGGTCAACGGCCGCCCGCGGCTCACGTGTAAAACCCGAATGGATGCTCTTCCCCTCGACAAACCCATCACAGTTCAGCCCATGAAAGCGTTCCCGGTGATCAAGGATCTGGTCACCGACGTTTCCTGGAATTACCGCGTGAACAAGAAGATTCCCCCCTTCGAGCCCCGCTCCGGCAGCGACTGGAAGATCTACCAGGAAGATGTGGATCGGGCACAGGAATTTCGTAAGTGCATTGAATGCTTCCTATGCCAGAATGTGTGCCACGTTCTCCGCGAGCACGAGGAGATGAAGCAGTTCGCGGGACCGCGGTTCTTCGTCCGTGTGGCGGGACTCGAGATGCACCCTCTCGATACGAAATCGCGCACGCGTGTGCTCAAGGAAGAACTCGGGCTCGGGCTGTGCAATATCACCAAGTGCTGCACTGAAGTGTGTCCCGAGGAGATTCACATTACCGATAATGCGATCATTCCGTTGAAGGAGCGCGTGGTCGACGAATTTTATGATCCCGTGCTCATGATCGTGCGGAAGATTCGAGGGGCAACATGAGGACGGTTCCGTGACGCTGCAGGCAAGAAGCAGGTTCCTCCACTCCGCCGTCGCTGGCGCTCCGGCTCCGGTCGGAATGACAGAGTTTAGGTGATCGATACGGAGTTCTTGTAGTCGATTATGACTCTCGGGGCGATGAAGAAAGTTGGCTGATGTAAAAGGAGGTTTCTCATGGAGTTCACGCTGAAGACCATCTCGAAAGCCGGGATTCCGGAAGCTATCTCGAAAGTAGAACTCTACCGGTCGCTCAATGAACCGGAAGAGGCTGAGTCGATCTGCCGCGACATCCTGGCAATCGACCCCGAACATCAACTGGCGCTTCGCCTGCTGGGCCTGGCCATCACCGACCAGTTCTGTGGAGACGCCTCCGATCGCGCGGAAGAAGTGGAAGGACTTTTCCAGAAACTCAGCGAGCGTTACGAACGCCTCTACTACACGGGTCTGCTGCATGAACGGCGGGCCAAAGCACAGATGCGCGTGGGGCGCACGCCGCACACTCTGGCTCCGCTCTTCGCGGAGGCGATGCACTGCTTCGCGGAGGCCGAGGTGATTCGACCCACGGGGAACGACGATGCCATTCTTCGCTGGAACCGTTGCGCGCGGCTGCTGCAGAGTCATCCTGGGTTCATTGAAGAGAAAGAGTCAGAGGTATTTGAGGCCTTCGACAGCTCGCCCATCTGAAGTTTGCGTCCCACGGGAGCCAGTAGCGGGGGGAAAAGCAGGTTCCTCACCGGGCTTTCCGCCCGGTTCGGAATGACAACCTTTGCTTTCCGCCGGTTCGGAATGACAATCCGAATGTAAGAGCGCGCACGCTAGTGTTTGTAGACCGTAGTGTCAGGATGGTAGTTGCGCCAGTCGAACCAATAATCTTTCAGGGCAGGGATGCGGTCGAGACATTTTCCCTGCGCGGGGCCTGAGGTGGCGCAGCCCTGGAAGTTCCACTGGCTGGCGGTGGTGGTGTCGAGCAGGGTCCAGTCCTTTTTCCCGGCCGCGGCGTCGGCTGTCGTGTCCCCCTGCAGAAAGAATTCAGCGTCCCGGCCATCGATGCGGCTGACGAAGACGCGGAAGGATTTGCCATCGGGGCCCAGAGCCAGGAGCAGTGGGGTGCCGTTGACGCGATCGAGCACTGGAGATTGTTTGGCGAAAGTCTCCCAGGGATAGGCACGAGCGGCGCCATCGATGGTGAGCCCGATGACGACGTCGCGCGATTTCAATTCGGTGCCGGGGAAGCTGATGACTACCGGCAGCTTGGCTACGTCCGGTTCCCAGTTGGGGTCGTACTCTTTCACGTATTTGGCGACGGGCGCCAGCACCTGTCCAGAGGGGAATTCAGTTCTCCACTCGCCGAAAGTCAATTCATCGCTGAGCACGAGTTCGAGGGCTGAACCTTGCAGCGGGCCATAGATGGCCTTTCCGGTGATCTGCTGCCACCAGGTTCCGGTTTCCCGATCGCGCATCAGGAAATTCTGGTTGTTGATGCCGGCCAGATAAAAATGCAGCACTCTTCCGTTCACGGTTCGCGTCCACACCAGACCGGTGTGACAGAGCGTTCAATAGGTGACGGCGATGGGCACGTCTGCGACCACGTCGTTGAGGATGTGATGGTAGGCCATCTGGCTGATGGGATAGGCGCGGGCGTCGCTGCCGAAGCGGACAGCCAGGATCATTTCTTTGGGGTCCAGTTTGCTGTCAGATTGTGCCAGGAATTGCGCTCCGGCGATGGGATGAAACATCCACTCGAAGTAGTTTTGACGCGCCACGACTGCGGAGAAAGCGACGAGCACCAAAGTGAGCACAACCAGGGCTTTGCCCCAGCGGTTGATGGTCCTCCAGAGCGCGAAGGCGAGCACGACACACACCAGGCTGGCGATCAGCGTGCCCAGAGGAGCGCGCTGGCGCAAAGCCATAGCAACCAGCAGTGGGTGCGGGGCCTGGTGACGGAAAGGACGAATGATGAAAGCTGGAATGAAGAACAATGCGATGGCGGCAATCGAGCAAAGGAAGAACAGAGTCCAAAGCCAACGTGAACTCCGTCGATTGGCAGGACTCTCGGGAGGAACCGGCGGTAGCGAGGAAGTGCTCATGAATTGACACGCCGGAAAGCTGGCGCGATTTTAATCCGCAATGTTACGAGAAAGCGCGTGGCTGGGGGAATAGTACAAAAAAAGACCCCGGTCCGTGGAACAGGACCGGGGTGCTGGTTGATGGTTCGCGAGTCTATTGTTGAGGTGTGAAGTTCTGGTGGAAGCCCAAACTCACTACATCCTGGAACATGGGTGTTCCGGGAGGCAAGTTCACGGGGTTCAGGAATTGCGTGTCGAAGAAATAGTTACGTGTAGGTGCGCCGTATACGGCATTGCAGCACTTGAATATGCCGGTGTCGTACTGCGAATAGTACATACTGATCAGCGACCCGACATAGTTCACGGTTGCGCCGTTCGCACCCCGGTTTTCGAGGTAGCGCAGGAAGTTATGCATACCGCCATCGGTGCCGAAGTCCTGCATCGCTGCCGCAATAGCCCAGCCTGGCTCGGGGAACGGAACGCTCTTACCGGCGGCAACTGCCACACGGTAGTAGCTGGTGTTTCCCGGGCGGCTACCCGCCGTCCCTGGATATTCGAAGCTCTCAAGGTCCGTCCAGCCCGTGTTCGTGGTGGGCGTTGTCGACGCCGACGGAGGGTTGGAGAGCAGAGTCACAGCGTCGGCAATGATCGCTGCTGCGGAGTGAGGAGTCGTACCTACGGCTCCGCTGGGCCAGAAGGGATCAGCAGCGCCCGTGTTGTAATCTCCCCATACGTAAACCGGTTCCTCTGAAGCCACGGTGAAACCGTTTCCATCATTCGGGTTGCCAGTCGGTGGCAGGTAACTGCTGGCGGCGCTGTTCATACCGCCATCCACCAGACGCAACACGTGCCTAGGCCCGGTCACCATGTTCCACTCGGCCGTTCCGGCCGCGGGACTGCCAAGCGTGGTCGAGTAGCATTGGATCGCATTATTCGTGATGGTTCCGTAAATGTAATAGGGCTCGGCCATGTTGGCCGCAGCAATGCCGAAACCGGCACCGAGGTTAGCTTCGCCCCAGTTGTCGATGAAGCCGTTCTCTTTTTCGGCCACATCTTCAGGCGAGTAGGCGTAGTAGGTCGCCGGTTCGAGCGTGCCGTCGGGCACGCCACTTGACGACCTGCTGTTGACGGTGTCGTTCAAACCAGACATGCCCGAGAGGCCGTTATAAAAAACGACCGTGGGAAATGGATGCTGATCCCTGAGCATGCCCCGGTGGTCGGCGAAATAGAGTATGTAGCCGTTGTAGTTGGAAGAGTTCACCAGGGTGCCGCTGCCTCCGGAGTACGGTCCGGAGCCCTGTAGCCAAAGCCACAGGTTGCCCACATCGAGTTCAACGGAGTTCATGATTCCATTCGGGCTGCACATGGTCTGGGGGTCGCCACTGGGCCGGCTATCCCGGGGCTCGCCCTCGCGGGCATCGTAAAAGTTGATGGGGATCCAGTTGTTGGCCGTCCCAGCACCGCCAGTGGCGGTGGCCACGGACACGCCCTTCTGAAGTTGCTGCAGGATCAGGATGGCAGGGCTGATTGGGTTCTGGCACTGCGCCGCCGGAAAAGTTGGGTACTGAGGGCAATAAGGAGCGCTGGCCGCGGAGGCATGGTAGGGCTCAGTGGGAGGCGCGTTATAGCCGCGGCCAAACCCGTATGAGAGCCATTGCTGGGTGATGCCGACCCAAGCTCCAGCATTGTTCAAGTATTCCACTCGAAGCCATGTGCCCTGGCAGGTGTTGCCCGAAGCGGTGACCTGCCCCAACAACGGCCACGAGGTTAGAGTGCTGGTGCATCCCGTGGGCGGAGTCGAGGACCAATTGTTCGTGCCCGAACCTTTCAAAGCCGTGGCATAGTACATGTTTCCGACGGGCACGCCGTTCGCTGTATTCGGGGCCGGTACGTTGGTGTACGGAGTGGCGTTCGGAGTGCCGAGCTGGACGTCGTTTGCATCAAGCGCGCCGGCGCCGCGCTCGGGGTGAAGATCGCCGACAGTATCGGCCAGCAGAATGCGAATCGTGGCCTTGTTATAGAGTCGCGAGGCGGTCAGCGTCGGAAGATCGCTGCTCGCCGGCCTGCGGATGATCTCAATGGCCCCAACTTGGGACGACTGCACGAAGGGCAACTGCAGCTTGGTGGCGCCCGTCAATCCGTTCTCAATGAAGTTGTGGAACGTATTCGTGGAAATTCCTTGCCAGCCGAAGTTCGCGGCACCTGCGCAATCGGCGGTGCAGATGGCAGGAGCCGGAGGCGGCGGAAATCCGCCCGCCCAACTGCCGGCGGGAAGCGCTACGCAGTTCGCAGCTGGTCCGGCGCCAGGGGCATTGGGACAGCCACCCGCGGCGTTGGGCACATAGACGGTTCCCGTGTAGTTGGTGGAGGTCGGCCATCCATTCTCGAGTTGGGTGGTGACGATCTGGCCGACGGCAGCGATCTTGTCAGTAAAGGTTAAGGTGTCGCCTGAAGCTAGGAACAGATTTCCGTTGGTGTGGACCCGGCCGCCGAAGTTGAACGGAGGACCGGCGAAATAGTCGCAGTCGCCATCGCAGAAAACCCCGAACTCGAAAGCCGGAAGCAGAGCAACTTCCACAGTGCGCGTCAGGTTCACCGAAGCGCCGGTGGCAATGATGGCAGCGTTGTTCGTGGCTTCGCCGGCGGAGGAAGCACGAGTGGCAACTACACTCAGGTTGAATTGGATGAGAGATGCTACCATCCCCTGGTTCGAACCTGAGCCGACGATGTCCCACACTCCCGTGGGATTGCCAGCCGGGGTGGAGACCGGCCAGGTGATGGGGGGCTCGAAGTAATTCATGTTGGTGATATTTGAGCCTGTAACCGCGGTCGGATAATTAGTGGAGGCGGTGAGAGCCTGAATGGCCGCGGCATTTGGGGTCTGCGAGGACTGATACAACTGGGAGAGCTGGGCAGTCAGGTTTTCAATACCAGACTCGGCGCCGTAGTAGGCGAGGTTGCCTTCCAGGTCGTTGCCGCCCATGCGTTGTTCATTGCTGACCATGTACAAGAGTCCTACGGCGACGGCCGACAACAGGACGGTCAGCAAAAGCGCCGCAATGAGCGTGAAGCCTCGTGAATCTCGTGTACTTTTCTCCATATGTATATTCCTCTTCTCACTTCTCAACACAGAACTCAAACAGCCATCTTCAATTACTGAATTACTCAAATCATTGGCAGACGGTGCCGCTGCTGCTGTAGGAATTGCAAAAACTCATATTGCCGGTGCTGACAGAAGTCGCCAGATACATGCTCTGGGACTTTTTCCCTTTCTGAAGCAGGCTTTCTCCCATCATCCATATGTTGACCTTCTGGATCAGGGCGGGGGAATCCCCAGCTGCTATGGGATTGGACAGATTTGCATTCATAAGGCCGTTTGTGGAACTGATCACGTCATAGCTGAATTGCAGGTTGATGATGCCATCCGCCACCGGAACGGCAGTCAGGCCGTTGACTTGGCGCATCAGGCGCGGAGATTGCACAGTTCCACCTGCGGGGGGAACCTGCAGGAAATAAGTAACGGCGTACAGACGGCAGATATTAACCGTGTTGCCCGAACCTAAGTTAGAGCCCAAGGTGGTAATGGCGCTGGCGAGACTGTTGGCGCCAGTCTGGTTGAAATTGAGCGCGTCGGAGTTGGCAAAATCGATGGTGCTGCTGTTCGGGAGGCCGGTGATCTCGGCGACTGCGGTGGCGGTTTGCGCCGAACTCGTACCCTGGCTGCCCGTGCCATTGCCCGGGGTACTGACGGAAATCAGCAGCAGGTCGCCTACGTTAAGGCCGCCTGGCGCAAGGATGTTAGTGGGCAGGCCCGCCGTAATAGTGGTTGCAGGGCCCACCGTGGCCGAGGTTGTGTTGGGGAAAGTGAAGCTGAAATTGGTCAGCGGAAAGTTATAGTCGCAATAGATCGAGGTGATGCTGTCGTTCGTCGCCGCGGGAGCGGCGGGAATGACAGCGTTGCTCTGAACGCCATTGCCGAAGCCGGGCAGAATGCCATACATGTAATTCTTGACGCCGGTGGCGCTGAGCGGGTAAGCATCACCGGGAACGTAGCAGATGCCGGTTTGGTTGCAGGCGACCAGAGTGGACGAACCACTGGCCATCTGCAGGCCGCCGGAAGGTAAGCCTGCACCAGCCAGGCTGATGTCCTTGGTCATCAACTCCATGCCGGCACGCATTTCCTCCTGGGTCTCGGCGCGCTGGGTCACGGTGAAGGTGGCGTTCATGCCCATGTCGAACAGTTGGGTCATAGCCATAATGGCGATCAGGCCGATGGCGGAGGCGATGAGCAATTCCACTAGGCTGAACCCGCTTTGCGATTTTGAGATGGGCATCTTCATGTGATTTGTCCGGTTTAGTGGTAGCTGGAGATCAGCCCGTTTACGGAGTAGCTGCGGGCGGGCCAGCCGGCCTTGGTGTAGGAAACGGTGACGGTGACGGCGATGAGATTTTGATTGACTCCACCGCCCTGAGCAGGGGGCAACGACACTGTGTTAAAGGTGATGCTGCGCGTGAAGTTGCTGAGGCTTTGGGTCACATCGTCGGCAGTCCCGAGAATGCCATCGGGGCCGGGCAGCACCAGACACTCCACTCCGGGCGGCGGGCAAGCCGCGCCGGTATCGGGAGCGGTGCAGGGCGCGTCATCCGCAGTGCCAACAATGCCGTCGGTTCCGGCGCAAAGCAGAGGCAGAGCTCCGGGCAAAAAGATTCCGCCGGCCGCGACATTGTTAATGGATCCAAAAGGAAGCTGCTGGCTGTTGCGGGCGGTGTAGATGCTTTCCATGGCATCCAGCGCCTTGTGGCGGGCGATGAGATCTTCCTGCGCCGATTCCGTGGCTTGCACTGCAACCGCGAAGCTCGCGATCACGGCGAGCATCCCGATGCTCATGATGGTGATGGCGATCATGACTTCGAGCAGGGTGAACCCGCGCTGGCTGCGACGCTTCCTGGCGAATTTATTTTCTTGCTTCATTGTTGCACCCATTCGGTAGCGGCACCCACTTGAGTGAGCCGCCAGCCGCGGATTCTGCCGGTGGCACCCCAGACTGTGATCGCCCGCGAGTTGTAAACGCTGTCGCCGACACGCGTCATGTAAATGATGCCGCTAAGAGAGTTGCCGAGCCCGTCTTGCGCGGAACCGTCGGGGTAGAAGACGACGTAATTGAGCGGCACGCCTGCCTGGGTAAAAAAGTCAATGGCTGTGACGCCAGAGCCAAAGCCGTCCGGCGTAGCGGCGGGGAATCCCGCCTGCACGGCAAAACTGACATCTGCCGGAAGAGTGTAGGTGTTGACTTGCTGGATCGGTTGCGCGATCCCTCCAACCGGCGAAGGCTGCCACTGAACCTGAATGGTGCCGGCAGGAAACCCACCCGGATTGAAATTGACGTAGTACTCGTTGCCCTGCGTGATGGCCAGGCCGCGAGTGTTGCGCAGTGCCATCAAAGTGATGTCATAGGCCGTGTTCACATGGTTCTGATTCAGCTGGGGTGTCAGGTAGATGAACGTGACCCCGCACATAACCAGGGCAAGGCTGACGGTGATCATCAGTTCGAGCAGCGAGAACCCGTTGTTTTTGCGCGATGCCATAAGTTCCTTACCGGTTGAGAACCTCGTATCGTTCAGTAATGTCAACCAACCCAACCTCATGCCAAAGATTTCTAAAAGCCCAACCGGACAGAGAAAACCTGCAACCGTTCGGGGAGCAGGCCAACCGGCCCTGCATACGGTGGGGCAGCTTTCATCCTAGGAAGGCGGGGAGGTGGCGTCAAAGCACCACGGTGCAACGAAGGACTATTGGTCTTTTGTAATCGCAATGGTGACTGAGGTCACCGGGTTGAGGGCAGTGGAGTTAAGCGACCCTCC
The DNA here is from genome assembly GCA_035486795.1 of Candidatus Sulfotelmatobacter sp. Taxonomy (GTDB): domain Bacteria; phylum Acidobacteriota; class Terriglobia; order Terriglobales; family Acidobacteriaceae; genus Sulfotelmatobacter. The sequence continues at coordinate 34,244 of DATHMS010000021.1, forward strand.
GCGAAAGTCCGGGGCAGTGGGCGTGACCCCGGTAACTTGTCGGACGAACTAGGGTGATCCTAGGATCATGAAGGTATGACTCTCTCATCGCTCTTAGTTTGCGGGGACAAAGCAGCAGTGGAAGTGCTGCAGCGAGTCCTGAAGGAACTCGACATTCAAGTGGAGCTGTGCTCAGACGCCGTGCGCGCGGCGGTGAGGCTGGCGCAAGAACGCTATGACGTGATCATTCTTGACTGTGAAACGCAGGCGGGCGTGGTGGCGTTGTTGCACGAGAGCCGGTCTTCGCGGCTGAACGATTCGACGCTCACGGTGGTCGTGGTAGCTGGGCAGGAGAGCATCCGGGAGATGTTTTCCCTTGGAGTGAACTTCGTGCTGTACAAGCCTGTGTCCCACGAGCGGGCCTTGAGCACCCTGCGGGCAGCCCAAACCGTGCTGCACCGGGACAAACGCCGCAAGTCGCGAGCCGCTGTTCATACCCACGCGAGCATCGACTATGCCGGAGTGGAACGAGCAAAGGCGACGCTGGTGAATCTGGCGGAAGATGGCATGGCAGTCAACTTCGGCAAGAAGTTGCCGCCGACCTGCAAAGTTTATTTTCAGTTTCAGTTGCCCGGCCAGATGGCAAATGTGCGGCTCTCGGGGCAAGTGGTCTGGCAGGACTGGAACGGTCGCGCGGGAATCCAGTTTGTGGATGTGCCGCAGGGTTCGCGACGGGTTCTCCAAGAATGGTTAAAGATGAACGTGGCGGAGATGCCGATCCAGGAGTCGGCTGCTGAGGTAGGGAATTTGAAGTCCTCCATCCAGCCGAGTGAAACTGCGGTTGCACGGCGTGAGCAGGGGGAGAGGCAAGAAGCGAAAAACGTTCAGGGGGAAGCAGCGGCTCGGCTGCGCGCGGAGCCCGACAATCGCCGGGGGCAGACGCGATATGCGTGTCGTCTGGGAGCTGAGGTTTACCAGAAGGGAAGCTCGGTGCGGAATTATTGTCATCTGAGCGATCTGAGCCCAGGAGGATGCTACCTGGAAATGCCGCTGGCCTTCGCCCAGGGGTCGCCAGTTGAGATCGTAGTGCGCACGCACGAGATGAAGTTGAGGTTGAGTGGGCAGGTGAAGGCTTCGCATCCCGGTTACGGGATGGGGATTTCGTTCCAGCTGAATACAAAAGACGAACGCCGCGGGGTGCAGCAGCTGATCGACTTTGTGGCGGCTACGGCGCAGAGCAGCGAGTAAGGCAGTTCTCAGTTCTTCCTACCTCGGGGCGCATTGCTCGGGCTCCAGACTTCTGAGCGAAAATAAACAGAAAATTGCGAATGGCCCATCCTTTTCGAAACCTGCAAAGGATGGGCCATTCGTCTGTCTGACTAATTTTTACTTGTTCTTGCTTGTTACTTGGTCTTGGAGTTATCGCTCTTGAGGATGAAAGCCGCCACGTTGTCGTGAATCGCTTTCAGAGAAGCCTCGTGGGCGTATACCATGTGGCCGGATTCGTAGAACTTGAATTCGATGTTTTTCTGCAGCTCCGGCGGAATCGGTAAGTGCTGCATTTCATAGACGCCCTCATAGAACGGGGTTGCAAGATCAAAATAACCGGCATTCAAAAGTACTTTGAGGGTCGGGTTAGATTTCATCGCGACGGCGAGGTCGAGCATCACGTTGGTTGCTCCGGGGGACGGAAAGGGAAGACCAGGAGCCTGGTGCTTAAAACTCCACCATTTAAAGACTTCAATTTCCGGCTTGTATTCGCGGTTCTCGCCGAACTTCAGTTCCTTGCGCACGTAGTCGTTGAAGGCGGAAACGTAGGCTGAAGAGATTGCCGAGGATTGCGGATCGTAGTCGGCTTCTTTGCTGAGCGGATCAAAGGTAGGGCCGGAGAAGCGGGTGTCGAGCCGGCCGGTAGTCAAGTTGCTGTCGTCCTGGAGATTCTTCTCGAATTCTCCGCCGTTGATACGGAGGTCGGCTTTCTCGATGTAGGCGACGGGGAGGCCGGTGTATTCATGAAGCTTGGCGGCGATGGCGTGGCGCTGGTCCGCAGGAAGGGAAGAGCCGGCTCCAAGAGCGAGCGCATACTCGTTCATGGCGAAGTGTTCGACCTCGGTTAGCAGAGATGAAAGGTCGGAGTGCTGATCGGGCAGTTTGTGGTGATACCACGCAGAGGCAGCGTAGGTGGGGAGATTGAGCTGATAGGCTACATCGACGCCGGGATTGAAATTAGGGAAGTCCGAATCGAGTGAGAAGTTCAGGATTTGGGATAGCAGGATCACACCGTTGAAGTCGACGTCGCGTTCCGTCTCAAGGATATTGGCTAGAACGGCGGAACGCGTGGTGCCGTAGCTTTCGCCGAACAGATACTTCGGGGAATTCCAGCGTCCGTACTTCGCCAGGAACTGCGAGATGAAATCGGCGAAGGCCTGCGCATCCTGGTCGACACCGTAGAAGGCTTTCTCCCGATCTTTCCCGCTGAGGCGGCTGAAGCCGGTTCCGGGCGCATCGACAAACACCAGATCGGTTACGTCGAGCAGGCTGTAATCATTGTTGACAACCGAATAGGGCGCTGCCGGGGTGTGGGT
>DATHMS010000022.1:0-5297 GCA_035486795.1 Candidatus Sulfotelmatobacter sp.
GGGCATGGGGGGATGGAGCGGCTTGAGGTCGGCGGATTTCATGAGTTTCGTGTCGACGACGGATTCGACGTTGCCGGTGTCGATGACGAATTTCAGCGGGGTGGCGTCGTCGCCGATGCGGACTTCGATGCAGGGCGTGCCTTTGCAGTCGAGGAGCGGGACCTCGGTGAGGAACTTTACGCCGGAGTAAGAAGCGGAGGTGGATTGGGCGGAGGCGGGCGGGATTTGGGTAAAAGCAGCTGCGATAAGAGCCGCTGACAGCGCGGCGAGTTTTGTTTTTGAGAATCTTGAAACGCGCGCGTAGTGACGCGAATGATCAACGTTTCGATAGCAATTAGGCATGCGTTCGTCTCTGTTGATGCTTGCTCGCCTTTACTGTGGGCATAAGGCTCCCCAGTTATAGACGAACCTTGCATGCGAATGCTAGCATTGATGTTAGTTCACCGGTGGGGCCGTGGCGCAGTTGGGAGCGCGCCTCGATGGCATCGAGGAGGTCGTGGGTTCGAATCCCATCGGCTCCACCATTACTCTTCTGATTGGTGTTAGAGCAGATTTTTGCTACCTGCTACCAAACCTCACTTTTCCCTGAGATTTCCAGTATTGGCTGTTAGGAGCATAAACAGCCATGTCTCACACCAAAGTCGCCGTCTATCGGCGCGATTCCACCGGGTATCACAAGTGCGTTCCGCAGGGCATTTACCCGACGAACACCACGCATTTCCATCTGCGCTACGAAGTCCAGAAGGGCAAGCGCACATACGAACGCTTGCCGGATGGAACGGACTACAAGTCCGCCGTGCGTGCGGCACTTCGCTCGCGCTCCCGCATGGTCGGCAGCGTGTCGGCAGCGGATTCAACCCTTAAAGCCGCGAAAATCTCGCTCGAACCTGTCCTCAAAACAGTGAACCTGACTACCGAACAACATGCCCCTCCCCAATTCATAGTGACGTTCATGGAGGAGAAGAGCGACTTCCACATCGAAGCGGATTACGGCAAGTTCGCTTTGAATGTCTGAGGCCGCCGACGAGCAAATTCCATGGGGATGTGTTCGAGCTTCACAACGCGGCCGTTGCGCCACAACTCGAGGCGAGCGCAGTCGATCTCAAATTCGCTAAACTCGTACAGAGCCTGGGTCAAAGCAACCTCAATGCACCGGCGCCAGGCCTATCCTTCCTACCAGCGCCCGATAACGTGGCTCCGAATGGAGGAAGTCGAAGATCGGCTCCCTCTGGAGCATCACCAGCCACGGCGCCCGCTCGCGGTAAGCCGCTTCCAGAAAGTTCATGGTTTGTTCTTTGTCTCCGAGATAGGAATATCGCTCTGCGATGTCGTACGGCGAAACATAATGCTTGCGTGCCCGCGCTCGGATGTCGTCCACACGCAACTGTTCCACAGCCTTTTCGCCGCCTCGCTCAAAGGCCTGGCGTTGCGCCTTCGCCAAGGCTGCGTCTCCGCTGAGGCGAACTGCTTTTTCCAGTTCCTGTTCTGATTCCTTCCACATGCCTTTTAACCAGTAAGCTTTGGATAGATAGATGGGCATTCCAGGTTCGTTTGGGTCTGCGTCCTCCCGCAATCGCAGGTCGTTGATGGCCGCGTCGTACTGCCGCAGAAGAATATACAAACGCCCCAACGACCACGGCTTTTCGAAGGGATCGATCTCGTTGGCCCGTTTCTCCTCCTGCAAGGCCTCACTGTCGCGGTTGGTTACAAGAAGGACATAGGAGCGCACGTGGTGTCCATTGGCGAAGCCCGGCTCCAACTCGAGGGTACGCATCGATTCCGCCTCGGCCCTGGGCCAGTCCCACGCGCTGAAAAGGCAGAGCAAGGCCAAAGTGTTGTGGGCCTCGGGGAGCGAGTCATCCAGTTCTACCGCCTTGCGGGCCGCTGCTTCCGCCTTGTCAGTCGCCTCTTGCGGCGGCATGTCGCCCCCCGCTCTCACTGCGTACAAGTCTGCGATGCCGTCCCAGGCAAGGGCATAATCGGGTTGCAGGTGAACCGCTTTCTCAAAATATTCCCCGCTTCGCTCATTATTTCCCCTGAACCAGAAGTAACGGCCGAGCAAGTAGTCATCGTGCGCCTCCGGATTGATGTGGCGTTGCGCCTTGGCCGGTGCAGCCCGAACCCCGGCCGCCCTCGCGATCGTCTGTGCGAGTTCCTGAGGAAGCGACGAGGCGCCATTCAAGTCGCTGTCATAACTTTGCGCCCAGACGTGCGTGTCGGAAGGAGCGTAGATAAGTTGCAGGCTCATATGCACATGATCTGCGGAACGGATCACCGAGCCCTCCAGAATCCCATCCACCCCGAGTGCCTGCGCGACTTGCGGCAGCGGCCGGCTAGCACCTTTGTACTGCATGGTCGAGGTCCGCGAAACTACGCGTAAAGAGCGGTTTTCGGCGAGTGCCGTGATTAGTTCGACAGTCATGCCTTCGGCGTAGTAATCCTGCGATGCGTCGCCGGAGAGATTCGCCAGGGGGAGCACGGCTATGGAATGGATGGGGCCGACCTGATTCCGCGGGAAGATCCGGTCACGAATTCCCCCCGCATTGAGCGCAGCCAGCGCCGTTGCCGCGACGAATATCGCGGCGGCTGTAATTATCCCCACGGCCCGCAGGGCAGAGGTTTTTGCCAGGGGCATCGGGGCCGACAAAGCAGCTTCCGCTTCCAGCGATACTTCTTGTGGCGGCGCGGCTTCCACCTGCTTCGCGAAGCCATTCTTTTCAACCGCGAAGCGATAGCCTTTGCCGGGAACGGTTTGCACAAAACGCGGATGACCGGCGTTCTCATGCAGGGCTGTGCGGATCTTGCTTATGGCGGTATTGACGCCGTGTTCGGTATCAACAAACACGTCTTTTCCCCACAGCCGCTCCACGATCTCCTGGCGAGTGACGACACTTCCATCCTTTTCAGCCAGCAGAATGAGCAATTCCATGGGGATGTGTTCGAGCTTCACAAGGCGGCCGTTGCGCCGCAACTCGAAGCGGGCGCAGTCGATCTCGAATTCGCCAAAGTGAAAAAGGGATGAGGGAGCCATGTTACCCGAGCGGAGACAGACTATAACACTACTTCCGGGGTAGTTCGCTGGAAAATGCGAAGGCTCAACGACTTGCGGCTTTATCTTTCTTAATCACAGCTTTACCTGGCCTGCATTGCCCTGGCTTTCTGCATCAGGCAGGATTCCACGCAATCTTTCCGGAGGGTGGGTGGCAGGAGTCTCCCCCGCCGAACACCATGCAGGCATTGACCCGCCCGGAACCTAAAAAGGCTTCAAGACCTAAAGATTTCAAAACGAAGAACGAGAAGAATAAGGAGGGTTTCGATGAATGCTTTATCGTTGAGATCATTACTGCGTGGATGCGGCGGATCCGTACGGCGGGAAAAATTGGTGTCCCTGGTACTTGTAGGGTTCGCAGCGCTGACATTCACCGTGCCCGCACGAGCACAGAATTATAAGGTGGAGAACATCAACGTCCCGGGCGCCGGTGGCACCTTTCTTGGCGGCACCAGCGTCTGGCATGTCAACAACCTCGGTGAGATGGGCGGATGGTACGGAATCAACGACGGGAACGTCGGAAGCTTTGTCCGCTACCAGGACGGCCGCATCGTCACCTTCAATTCTCCAAAACAAGGGAATGGCCTCACCAGTGGAACCTGGGCCATGGGGTTGAACGACCAAGGTGACACAACTGGAGTGATTTTCCAGCAAACCTACGGCTTTTATCAAAACTTTATTCGCAAGGCTGACGGAACCTTCATCACCTTTCCGCAGCCGGGCCTGTGCGCAACGCAGGTCGACAATGGGTGTATGGGATACGGCGCGTCGCAGATCAACGACTTGGGCATGGTCGCTGGAACGTATCTCGACGACAACCGCGTGTACCGCTCATTTATTCGCTACCCCAACGGCCGGATGGAATCATTTGACGCCCCAGGCGCCACAAGCACGGCCGGCAGCTATGGCGGCACACAGCTAGATATCGGCGTCGCCAATGTAATGAATCAGCTTGGCGCTATAACCGGCACTTATTCGGACGACAGTGGCCTCACTCATGGATTTGTACGTTGGCCAAATAGCACCTTTTCAACCTTTGATGTTTCGGGACCCGGCGTTGCACAACCTATCCAAGGCACGTTCCCGCAGAGCATCAACGACCTAGGAGTGGTGGTGGGATACTACATCGACGCGAACGGCCTGTTTCACGGATTTACGCGGCAATTGAACGGCAAGATGACCAGTTTCGACGCGCCGGACGGCGGTACGGCACCGGGTTCGTATACCGGGACGCTTGCCGTCAATCTAAACATATTCGGTGAGATCGTGGGCATCTACACCGATGCAGCAGGACACGGTCATAACTTCATACGTTATCCCAACGGCAAAATATATGAGTTCGATCCGCCAGGTTACGTCAATGATGCTGAGGCGTTTGGGATTAACGCAGAAGGCGTGGTCGTTGGAAATTCGGTCAACGACGATATTGGCACCGAGAGTGGGCGCTACGGATTTGCGCTAGTACCAAAGCTGTAAACGCGCCAGAAGTTGAGTGAATCGTTCAGTGGATTCGTGCGGTGCGGCTTGGTGAAAGTGCGGGTCGCACCGCCCGAATTTCGTAAGAGCTTATTTGTGGGATGGTGGGTCTCGGGCCGCGGCATTGGGATTTGTGAGGTGCACTGTGTTTCGAATGGACGGTGGGGGCCGCGCGAGAAAAAGAGGCCCCGGTTTGACGTGCGTGGTGACGGCTGCTTTGGCGATTGTGTTCAGCGGCGCGCTGCCTGGGAGCGGTCAGGACGTCGGGGCGAATACGAGTCGCACAGACGAGGTGGCAGGAAATCCTGCGAGCGACCCGGCGCGGAGCTCGAAAGGTGTGGATAGCTTCGAAGGACCTGCAAACTATACATTTTTGGTGGCGGCGGGCGTGGTGTGCGCTTCGAGTGAAAGCGGAGGATGCCCGGCAGTGGTGAAGTCCACAAACAACGACGGTTATCGGCTCAGCGGCGCCGGTACGTTCAGTGCCCGCGGTGGAAGCGCGGCGGGAGCGGGGACGTTTACGCATGAAACTTCGCTCGGGGTACCACTCGAGAGCGGCGTGTGGGTACTCGAGCAGTTAGTCACCTTCGACAGTTACGGCTTGGGGCCGAGTCCGATTCTTAAGGATCCGAAAGTGATTGGACCGGCGCGATTTGGCTCGCGGCGCATGCCGGGCCCGATGCAATCGATGGTCGCGGGCGGCCGGGCGGTATTTCGAGTTCGGATGCTGCCCATTTCCGGGCCATCGCGGATGGCCACGCTGGAGATCAAT
>DATHMS010000023.1:0-3595 GCA_035486795.1 Candidatus Sulfotelmatobacter sp.
GCGTGGTTCCGCAAGGATGAGTATGCGTTCCCGAAGCTCGCGGCGTAGGTGACGAAGCTGGAGCGCGAAGGCGGGCTGGTCGGAGTCGGCAGCCACGGGCAGTTGCAAGGGCTCGGCTATCACTGGGAAATGTGGATGCTCGCGAGCGGCGGCATGACGCCGATGGAAGTGCTGCGCTGCGCGACGGTGAACGGCGCGAAGATCGTTGGGCGGCCGGATGATCTCGGGTCGATTCAGCCCGGAAAGCTGGCGGACTTGGTCATCATGGACAAGAATCCGCTGGACGACATTCACAATACGAACACGATTCACTGGGTGATGAAAAACGGTGAATTGTTCGAGGGCGACACGCTGAATCAGGTGTGGCCGGAGCAGAAGAAGCTGGAGCCGCTGTACTTCTGGAATTTCGATGCGCCGAAAGCCAGCGAGCCGTTGAGCTACGGCAAGACAGTTACGCCATAAGGGCGAGCGTGGCCAAGAACGGCACGGCCCCTCCTCCCGGTTTTGCGTAAGTGTTGATTCTGCTGGGGATCAAAGTGTTTGTTTTGATATACATCGTAAGTGCGGAAACTACGGGAGTTAGAGTCGCAGAAAAGTTAACGCAGAGACGCTGAGATCGCCGAAGAAACACGGAGAATTGGCCGGCATCTCTGTAAGTGACCGACAGGACGTTCCAAAATGGAACGAGCGGCGGGAGTGGCCGCCGCTCGCAGTATTTAACAAGGGTTATATTACCACCGCTATACTAGCGGAGTCAAGAGCGAAAAACTTCAGGTAGTGAATCTCAGTTCCGAACCGAGCTCCGGAGGACGCGACGGAGTGGCTCGCCGGGACCCAGCAGAACCCCAGTTTCCGATCAGCCTTCACGCGGGGAATCTTTCCGCAGAAATACTCTCTCCTTGACTCTCTAGGAGAGTCTTGTTAAACCTCTCCTAGACAGGCAAGGAGAGGCCGTGGGCAAACAAGTTGATTTGCTGCAAGGCACGCTGGACATGCTGATTCTCAAAGCGGTCTCGCTTGGGCCGTTGCATGGCTACGGGGTTCTGCTGCGGATTCAGCAGATCTCCGGCGAACAGCTGGAGATCCAGCAGGGCTCGCTATATCCAGCGCTCTACCGGCTGGAACATCAGGGCTGGATCGCCAGCGAGTGGGGCGAATCGGACAACAAACGCAAAGCGAAGTTTTACAGTTTGACGGCGTCCGGGCGGCGCCAACTGCAATCGGAAACCGAAAAGTGGAACCGGATGGCATCGTTGATCGCCAACATCCTGCGCACCAAGTCGGAGGAGATATGAATCTTCTAAGCCGATTCCGTTCCTGGTTGAAGTGGATGGTCAAGGGACAACGTCTTGAAAGTGAAATGGAAATAGAGGCGCAGTTTCACCTCGAGAGTTACGCTGCGGACCTGGTTCGCGACGGCCTATCCCAGCAAGAAGCGATGCGAAGGGCGAGGATTGAGTTTGGTGGAATCGAGACTCACAAAGATGCCGTGCGGGCAGCCGTGGGCGTGCGCTGGTGGGGTGAACTCGCTACGGACGTGCGTCATGGATTGAGGTTGTTGCGCAAGAATCCAGGTTTCAGCGCGGTTGCGGTTTTGACCCTGGCTCTGGGCGTGGGAGCCAACACTGCCATTTTCAGCATCGTGAACGCCGTGTTGCTACGTTCTCTGCCCTACCGCGATCCCGATCGTCTGGTACGGATCTACTTCAACGAGCCGGGCCTGGGATTGCGGGACGTCAGATTTTCCAAGCCGGAACTGGATGATCTGCTCACGCGATCGGGTGTATTTGAGGATGCCACCCCGGTTTTTACAGGTAGCGAGAATCTGATCGGCGCCGGACGGCCCGAGCGCGTCGAGGGGGTCAACACCAGTTTCAGCTACTTTTCCATGCTGGGCGTGATCCCGCAAATTGGACGTTTGTATGGACCGCAGGACTTCACGCCTGGTTTCGCCCCAGAGGCGGTGATCAGCGATGGCCTGTGGCGCCGCGCGTATGGCGCCGACCCGAATGTCGTCGGTCGCACCATCCGGATCGACAATGATCCCCTTACAATTATTGGGGTTCTGCCGCGTGGATTTCGCCATCCCGGACCGACGACCACGGCCGACGCGGAAGTGTTTGGAGCAGGTGGATTCAGCGGTGATCCCTTTCCTTCGCCGATACGCAGTAACCGCGTTTTAGTAAGTGGAATCGGACGACTCAAGCCTGGCCTGAAACTGGCGCAAGCTCAGGCGCGGCTCACCGCCATGGCCGACGAATTGCGCCACGACTTTCCCACCGATTACCCGCCGCAGGCTCAATGGACAATTGAGATTCAACCCTTGCAAGGAACTTTGGTGGGCCATGTCCGCTCCATGCTCCTGGTGTTACTGGGTGCGGTGATCCTGATCGTTTTCATCGTATCGCTGAACATCGCCAATCTCCTGTTAGCGCGCGCTTCGGGGCGACAACAAGAGATGGCGGTGCGTTTCGCGCTGGGGGCGAGCCGCGGGCGGATGGTGCGCCAGATGCTGACCGAGTCCATGCTGCTGTCGCTCATAGGGGGCGCCGCGGGAATCGCAACCGCGATGGGCGCTTTAGGTTTCATCCTTCGCTTTGTGCCACCGAACGTTCCCCGGCTAAGCGAGGTACGAATCGATTGGGTGGTGCTGGCGTTCGTTCTGCTGGTTTCGGTTCTGACCGGCTTGGCGTTCGGGCTTGCTCCGGCGCTTCAATCGGCGAAAGACGCTCTCTTCTCGGCCGTTCGTGAAGGCGGTCGAGGCTCCGGCTACAGCACGAAGACCAGCCGATTGCGCGATGTCCTAATCGTTTCTGAACTGGCGTTCGCCGTCATACTGATGGTCGGAGCCGGCTTGTTGGTGCGTACGCTGCGAGACCTGTTGCAGGAAAATCCAGGCTTCAATCCAACTCAAGTCGTCACGGCAAACACATGGCTAGGAGTTGCCAACGATCCGAAGGCGGATCCGTATCTCAATATTCCTGGCAAAGTTGCCTTCGATCGTGAGGTGCTGCGGCGCATGAAGGCAATTCCGGGAGTAGAACTCGCCGCAATCACTTCATCCATACCGACGACCAATAGCAATCCCAACGCGGTCAGTGGCTTACCGATTGAGAGCTTCATGATTGAAGATAGACCGGTGGAGTCCTCGGATCTGCGCGGCGAGAGAATTCGGATAAGCCCCGATTATTTGAAAGTGATGCAGGCGACGCTGCTGCGGGGTCGCTCATTCACCGAGGACGACGAAGACGGCAAACAGCCGGTGGCGATCATTGATGAAAGCACCGCTCGAAAGTATTGGCCGGATCGCGATCCGCTGGGCCGCCGAGTGCGGTTCGGAAAAGACCATACCAAGCCATGGCTGACCGTGGTGGGTGTTGTTCAGGATATTAAGAATGACGGTCTCGACGTCGATGGCGTGCCCCACATCTTCGTTTCGGCCTATCAAGACCCTAACAAGCAAGTGAGCGTGGTGTTGCGGACATCTCTGCCCGCGGCTCTGCTCGAACCACAGATTCGGCATGTAATCGGGAGCATCGATCCCAGCTTACCGGTATTCGATATTGTCTCGATGGATGACATCCTTGATCGGTCG
>DATHMS010000024.1:0-13536 GCA_035486795.1 Candidatus Sulfotelmatobacter sp.
GTGGGGCGCTCTCCGGCTCGATTCGCACGACGACCCTGAAGCCATAGTCCGCCGCCGAAACCTGTAATCCGGCGCGCGTTGGCCTCGACCACGAAATCAAATCTGTTCGGGATCGTCGGGATCAGGCTCGCGTACAGGGGCATCCGGGCTCTCGGGAGGGTTCGGCGGTTCTTTGATCGGGGGCGGAGACGGCTCCGGGGGAGTGCGTAGTTCAGGCTGAACGGGCGAGGACGTTTCGAATCGCGCTTTTGGCATGGGACTCTGAGGCATGGAACTCTGATGCGAAAATTCCATGCAGGGATGGTAGACAGTATGGCGCCAAACATTCACTGTCGCGCTGTCGCACAGTCCACGATCCTGTCGATACACCCTTGTTCGCGTTAAGCGGACTTTTTCAAGTCCACTCCGTAACGTTTTGCGGCCGACTCGATCCGCTTCCATGCCGCGCGTCGTTCTGCCTCTGTAACGCCCTCGACCTGATTGAAGCGCGCGGCCGCGTTACGCACGTGGGAAGCGTTCTCCAAAGGCTCCTTGCGTTGCTTGGGGAAAGCGAACTTGCTGGTGGATATCCGATCACGAGTGGGCTTGGTTAGCTTTGCCATAATTTTCCTCTCCTTGGGAGCATTTCCCACGCAGCCATCGACCTACGCCGACGTATGGGACGCGCGCCGGTGACCGTCTTTTTGACGCGAATGAGTGTGGCTTGGTTGCTAAAAGGCTCGGTTATTGGATGATGACCAGGTTCATGCTCCAGGGAGTGAGAGTAAGGGTCAGAGGCAGGGTCTGCGCGCCGATGCTAGTGGTGCTTGGCGCGGCCCATGTGCTTGTCCCTGCCGGGTCCGGCGGAGTGCCGGTCGGCGACCCCGACAAGTCGTAGATGGCCTTGTCGTATGTGGTGATATTCACGGTAGAAGAGGACGTTTTGCCCGAGAGCGTGACCATCACTTGCTGTGGGGTGGTTTCGTTGTCGTTGAACAGCAGCAGGGCCGTGCCGTTGGGGTTGGTCGCTGCATATGCGCGTATGTCGGTCGTGTCGCCGGCGACTGTCGCCGTCAGCACCGTCTGGCCGTTGACGGCCATCTGGCTGAACAGCTGAAACGCGCGCGCCGTGGGAGACATGGTCCCGATGGGGCCCGCACCCGGACAACTCGTATCGGAGGGTCCATCGGAGAAGACATTGTAGGCTCCGAAATCCTGCCATCCATAGAGCGACGTACTATCGTTTCCGCTGGTGCCATTGCAATTGCCGAAGCCAATCCACCAGGTCAAGCGCGAGACTCCATCATTCATCATCTCGCCGAGCACCTGCCCGGCATACAGCCCTTGTGTAATCGACCAGCTCTGCTTGCCAGGATTGGTATAAGCTCCTCCGATCTCGCCCACATAAATCGGAGTGTCCGGAATCCCCCACTTGGTCATCTCCGACCTGAGGGTGTTAATGTTCGTAGTCAACTCCTGCGCCGCCTGCTGCACGATGAAGGTGTCGCTTTCCTGGCCCGGTGTCTCCGGATAATAGTGATATTCCACGAAGTCATACGATCCTTTGGCATTGGCCAACACGGTGTTGTCCCATCCGCCGGTCGCGTCGTCTGCATCCACATCAACGCCGACCAGCGTGTTCGGGCTGGCCGCCTTAATCGACTGGTAGTAGCCGCTTGATCCCACCACAGCGGCGGCGTAGATGGTGGGGTCGTTCGGAGTCGAGTGCAGGTCGTACTCCCAGCTCCCATACTCCTCGTTGCCGACCGTCACATGGCTGGGCGTGATGCCGTCAGCCAGCGCGGCCGTGACCCACGCGGCAGCTTCGCTCGGTTCGCCGCCGCCGTTGCAGGATGAGTTCGATCCGTAATTCGCCGTCAACGCTACATCGAGGTTAGCGGGAACCGCCATGTCGTTGACGAAATTCGAAAACGTGTCATTCGTATCGGAATAGCCGCCATCGCACTCAGAATTCGTCGCCCAGTGGTAGAGATCGGAATCCGATCCGCCGGGCCAACGTACCTGAGTGATGCCGGCAGCCTTGAAAGCATCCACAATTCCGGTCTTGTTAGAAACCAGGTCATACCAGACGGCCATGTTCATTCCCAGCAGCTTGTCGGTCACGGCGGGGCCGCTGCTCGCCAGGTCAACGGTCACCGTGGTAGCGGGAGTTGCAGTTACTGTTACCTTGGCGGTCGCGGTGACGGCTGTACCGCTGGCATTGGTCACGGTGAGGGTGTAGGTGGTGGTGGCCGTGGGGCTCACAGTCACCCCTGCACCGCTGGCGGCGGTCAGATTGCCCGGAGTGATGACGCCGGTGCCGTCCGCGAAGACTCCAGTCAGAGTCGCATTCGATCCTGTCGTAATAGTTGCCGGAATTGCGCCGAAGCTGGTGATCGTAGGTGCAGGATTTACGGTGATGGTGACCGTCGCGGTCGCCGCAGTCCCACTCGTGGGAGTAACGGTCAGAGTGTAGGTGGTGGTCGTAGTGGGACTCACGGTTACTGCAACGCCGCTGGTGGCGGGAAGATTCCCGGGAGTGATCACGCCGGTGCCGTTCGCGAAGACGCCGGTCAGAGCCGCGGTTGATCCATCCGTAATCGAAGTGCGATTCGCAGTGAAGCTGGTAATTGAAGACGGCGGCGGATCCGACGTTTGGGTGCTCGACGGCTTGCCGCCGCAGCCGGTCAAAACCGCCAGGCCCAGGCTGAGAGTCAGGGCCAGCTGAGTTAGAACAAGAAGACGTTTCATGGATTCCCGTGTCCAGACCGGGCAGGAGCTAGGTCAGGTAGAAGCCAGCGCCCGCCGCCTCAAACTTCCAGGCCGGGTTACATCCAGTGATTCCACCATAGGGGCAGGCGCGATGGTAGTTACCGAGGATACGAACCATCATTCGCTCTGATTCCGAATTGCCAGTGCCCCAATTACCTACTCTGCCAGGCACTTTCGCGCGCGGCAAGATTGACTGCAAACATGGAAGGCAAAACATGGAGTGCAAAACATGATGTAGCAAACATCTATTGCCAAACATCGATTGCGAAACATTGATTGTTGAAAGCGGTCAAACCTGGTGGCACAAGATTGGGCACAAAGGGAAAAGGGCCGATTCAAGATCGGCCCTAAGCGATTGGTGCGAAAGGGGGGACTCGAACCCCCACGGTTTTACCCGCCAGATCCTAAGTCTGGTGCGTCTGCCAATTCCGCCACTCTCGCATGCTCACAATTATACAAAGTGGAGGGAGTTCTTTCGGAGCATCCAGCAGAATGGGTTACTTAGGTCGATACACGCGGCCGCCTCGATCAAGCAGTCGCGGAAAACACAGCCGCACTCGGCCGAGACCCTTGCCGAGGTTGCGCCCGCCTTGCCGATCGGCAGTCAGGGCTACTGTACTGCGTTCAATCCCTGATAGATGAACATGCCGGCGAGCACCAGCAACAGAACTCCAGAACCGGCGCCAGCCACCCAGACCGGGACCGTCAGCCGATTGACCTTCACCAGCAGTTCCGTCTGCTCCTGCTGCATGTGCTGGCTCGCATCGTCGAGATACAACGACTCTTCCTCGTGCATGGTCAGCGTACTGCGGTAGATAAGGAGAAGGATCAGGCCGACCGTGAAAACACCCCACACGATCGCCAACCCAATTGTTAACGGAGTCCAAGTCCAAGTCATAGGCCACCTCGCCAGTTTGCAAGCCCGTTGGGCAGCTCCACCACGCCGAAGGTGTGGGCTTGAGCCCACAATCCTCAACCTGGAGGAAGGCCTAACGGGAGAATTATAGACCACTTGGCAAGTACCGCGGGAGGAATCGTGGGCCCCAAATTGGCATCCAACAGGTTGGGCCTCGGCAGGTGCGACTGTAGTCCGATTACGCTGCCAACCGCTTGCCACGCTCTGCTATAATGTAGGTACTTTAAAGCCAAGGAGATACGAATGGCCACCACAACCGTTCCCGATGTGAACACCAACGTCCCGGAAGTGAAAAAGACTCCGCCGGTTTCGCTCACGGCCAGCGCGGTTTCCAAGGTAAAGGAGATCATGGGACAGCAAAATCCCGTGCCTGCCGGCCTACGCATTGGCGTAGTTGGTGGCGGCTGCTCCGGCTTTTCATATTCTATGCAGTTTGAAAACTCTGCCGGAATGATGGACAAGACCTTCGACATGGATGGACTGAAGGTGTTCGTCGATGCGACCTCAGTGATGTACCTGAATGGCTGCATCGTGGACTACGTCGAAACCCTCGAAGGCGCTGGTTTCAAGTTCGAGAATCCCAACGTGAAGAGCACTTGCGGTTGCGGATCCTCGTTCAGCGTATAGCTCGGAGTTTGGGTTCTTCGTATCCGGACAGAAAACATTTGCGAAAGGCAAAACGGCCTCATCCCACGATGAGGCCGTTTTTACGTTGGCTGTAACGTTCGATTAGAACCGTCTCACTGTTGTTGCGGCGGATTAGAGGGTGGCGGCGGGGGCGACGAAGATCCGCCGGGATTCGCATTATTGCCGAATCCTGAACTATTGTTTGATCCACCAAACGAACTGTTGTTTGCACCACCAAACGAACTGTTGTTCGAACCGCTGTTCGAACCGCCAAATGGACTGGTGTTGGCCCCCGCGGGTTGTGCGCCATTCAATCCGGGGTTTCCAAATGACGCCAGGGCAGGCTGATAGGGCGTAGTGATCAGGCCGCCGCGGTCGGTGGTGGGATCGTACACAAACTGCCACTCGTTATACTTTCTCTTGTGATTAAACTCACGAATTGTGGTTTTCTTGCTGAAGCTGGCCACGCCCACGATCGGCCCGCTGGCCGCGAGCGGCGGCTGACCGCTGGAGCTGCCGCTTCCCTGGCCGCTGTCCTGGGACGATGCCTGAGTCGGATCAGATCCTGGAGCTGAATTCGTTCCCGGCTGCCCCGAGCTGGTTTGCGAGTTGGAGCTTGCTCCGAACCCACCGTTCGAGCTTCCGCCGGATCCGGACGTCTGCGCGAAAACACCTGAACTGTTGACTCCCGAACTGTTGCCCCCGCCAAATCCCGAACCACCGAAGGACGAACCTCCAGATGACGAACCACCGAACGCCGAACCGCCAGATCCAGAACCGCCAAATCCAGAACCACCAAATGCCGAGCCGCTGGTTCCCGAACCGTTCATCCCCGCAGGAGAGCCGGCAGGCGTCGCCCCCGGAATGCCTCCGCCGCCGATCGTGAAGCCGGCGCCCAGCGTTACACCCGGTTCGCCGTAATGAAGCAGTCTGAAGTCCTGATTCTTATTGAGCGGGTCTTTGTAATGCTTGCGCAGGTACCGCAGATTGCTGGTGTTGTCGAGGTCTTCCAGCTTCGTGGGATAGCGTTGGTTTTTCTTGTAATAGGCTTTGATGGCGCGGGAGTATTGCACTCCGCGGTGGATCATTTCCTGCTCTTGCTCCCGCTGCATCTCAAACTTGATTGGGATAATCACCCCCATGGCGAATATGGCCATCAGAGCGACCACCAGAAGCAGCGTAAGCAGGATATATCCCTCTTCCTGGGGACGACTTTCCTGACGACGATCTTCTTGACGACGAGAGCCGGCAGCCGTTTGCAGGCGCAACTCCAACTCGCGCGCTTGTATTGCAAGCTGGTTCACGATGGGTTCCCCAGCGTCAGCTGTATGCTCTGCGGAGGGCCACTGACCACCAAGTCCTGGATTTCGACAGATGTAGCGGAAATCCGTACGACGCGATAGCGGCGGTCGATAATCTCGCCCTCGCCCGCGATGAAAACATCATCGCCCTTGGAAAGAAAAACTTTCTTGAGTTCTCCGGGGCGGTTGGCGAAACCAAAAAACTTAAGCGGAATCGGCGGCGGCGGCGCCTGCGGCGGTATCTGCATGACCGCACTGTTGTCTTTACCGCCCTTGCTTTTGTCCGTCGTGCCGTTGCCCTGCGGAATTGGAATCACCGCATCCGCCTGCGAAATGAAAATGTTTCTTCCCGAGCCTTCGTATTTGATCTGCTCAGTCGAGGCCAGTAGCTGCAGGTGCAAGGTGGGGTCGAGGCTCTGCGGCGGGCGCTCTTTTTTTGCCGATGTGGACCCTGAACTATGGTGCGTCACCGAACGGGAGGCGCTCGGCGCAAGCCCGTGCAGGTCGGTCGCACCCGTCGCCGGGTTCGTCGAAGCGATGGTCGAGGACGCGGGCAGGAACCAGTAGGCGATGATGAGCAGCGCCACCACTCCCAGCGTGGCCGCCACGATCACCTGCTTCCGGTTTTCGATTCCCAGGTTCACTACGCGCCTGCCTTCAGATAAGTCTCAAGTCTCACCTGCAGCTTGATCGGGCCCTTTTGTTCGCCGGCCAGCGTGATGCTGCTGATGATGAAAAACATATCATCGCGCTCCAGCGCATTGATAAATTTGGCCAGCGAAACGTAATTGCCCGAGAGGTTCGCCTCTAGTTCAACCGGACGCAGTCCGCCTGTCTCCTCATCGTCAACCTTGTACTTGGCCTGCTCGATCGTAACTCCATTTGCTACCGCCAGCTTGCCGAATTGCGTGGGAATCTGCGAGTCCTGCGTGGGAAAGCGTTTCTTATAGAAATCGGTGATCTGGTGGTTCGCCGTGATCACTTTCTTGTCCAGATCTTTCAGTGGCGCGACCTGCAGGGTTTTCGCATGCAATTCAGTGCGCAACTGGTTCAACTCCTCCCGCCGCGAATCGGTCGAGCCCACCAGCGGCGAAAACAACACCGCCGCAGACACCACGTCCACGGCCAACAGCACCGCCAGGACGGTCTTGATGCTCTTCCGGGTCTGCCGCAGGTCTGGCATCAGGGCGTGCTCCGCTTGGAAGTCTCTGTCTTCGGAGTGGGCGGCGGCGCGGGCGCTGTCGCCGGCGCGGGAATGTAAATCCCGTCGATGGCGAACTGCACACTGTCCCCTGTGCCGGTCGTCGCCGGAGTTTCCGTCTCTACATAAGTTTGCGTGAACTGCCGGGAATCTTCCATGCGGCGTGCCAGCTCGAGGGCCCGGTCGCGATCGCCCGCCACCACCATTTTCAGGGTTAGCTGATTATCCGCATCCAGCTCGGGATGAATCGAAACCAGGTGCACCCGCGCCGGCATCACTTTCTCGAGATCTTCCAGCACACGCGTCCAGGAAAGCGACTTGCGTTCAATCAACTCGTTGAGGAACTGTGACTCGTCGCGCGTAGTGCGATTCTGGGGCTGGCTGAGAAAAGTCTCGGCCTGCTGGCGGGTCTGGTCGCGCTGGGCGATCTGGGCGTGCAACTCGGCGATCTGGGCATGGTCGCGCCGGGCCGCAAACCAATCGGTGATCGTCAACGTCAGCAGCGCCAGCGTCAGGATCGCTGCCGCCCCCAGAGCCGTCCCCCAACGCAGCCAGAACTGCCGCGCGTCTTCATAAGGCTGGCTCGCGAGATTGATATCCAGGCGCATAACAATTGATAATTGTCATCCTGAGGCGAGCGCTTTCTGCTCGCCGAAGGACCTATGGAGACACCGCGCCGCGACGCGTCTTTTGCGTCGCAACAAGCGTGAGGCGACCTCCCCTCACGAAATCAACGCTCCCACCACCCCTGCCATTCTCCACCGCGGCACCGAGCCTCCGGTACTCGCTCCCAGCTGCGACGAACTTACCAGTTCCAGCACATCAGCCCCGGTTTGCGCGCGCAGCGCAGGAGCAGCACTGCCGGTGTCGGAAACTCCCGCGACGAAAATCTTTTCAATGTTCAGATGATAGGTATCCTGAAAGAATACTACCGAAGGGTAGACCTCCTCAGCCAACTGCTCTCCCGTTATCGTAACTCCCCGCGTATTCTCAAGCGTCCGGAACAGCTGAAGCTGTTCCGCATTGAGGATAGCGATACTGGTAGTGCGGGCGTCCACCTTCACCACCAGAGTAGGGAGTCGCCCCTCTGCAGCGCCCAGCGCCGCCAGCATGGAAGGCAATACCACTCCCGGGCTGAATCCAGCGTCGCGGAAAGCGGCCTCGTAGTCCTCCACCACGCTCGCGAGTGCGACCGCCGCCACCACGCGAACCCCATCACTTGATTTCTGCGAATGGTAGGAGACTCTAGCCTTGTCAACATCGAAGGGCAAAGACTTCTTCAAGCGAAACCTCACCACGCTGGCGGCTTCCTCCGAGTCGCTGGGCAAGGTATCGAACTCCAGCAACACCACTCTCACCGCGGCATCCGGCACCACCGCAATCACATCGTGGGAACGCCCCGCCACACTGCCCAGGGCTGCTTCCACTGCCGAGCTCACTGCGCCCCGCTGGCGCAAGTTGCTCTCCACCAGGTCCGGAACCACGCTTCCTGGAGCCAGTTCACGCGCCGCGCACGCTTCCAGGCTGAGCCCATCCTCGCCAAGCCGCCCCACCAGCACGCGGTCGGCGGCGATTTCACACGCCAGCCTCGGTTTCGCCGGGTTAGAACCAGATTTCATTTCAGGAGTCAACTCTCTTTAAATCTGCGGTCAGCGGCTAGTCGTCACTGGCCGGCAATTCAAAACTCGGCCATTGGACATTGAACCCTTCCGTCACATCTCTATAATTCAAACGCCAGCGCGTGTTATTTGCAATACCTGACAGGGCAACTTCGGCAGCGGTCAGTGGCCGCTGGTCTAGCGGGCTCCGAACTAAACTGGCCACTGACCACTGATCACTGGCCACTGCTCTACCGCATGGCCTCGATAAAGGTGACCTTGTTGATTTCTTTCAACGTGGTCAGGCCAAGCCGGACTTTATCCAGAGCCGACTCACGCAGGAACCGCATGCCTTCCTCCCGCGCGGCGCGCCGGATTTCCGATGTCGGCTTCTTGGCCAGAATCATCTCCCGGATGCGGTCGCTCAAATCCAGCAGTTCGTGAATCGCGGTTCGGCCACGGAAGCCGGTGCCCGCGCACTCGATGCATCCCGGTCCTTCATACAATGCTACCTTTGACCACTGCGCATAATCCAGTCCGCTGGCTTCCAGCACTTCCGGTGGATAATTCACTTGAGTGCGGCAGGATTCGCAGATCAACCGCACCAGGCGCTGCGCCAGGATGCAGTTCAACGCCGAGACAAAGTTGTAAGGTTCAACGCCCATGTTCAAAAAGCGTCCGATCACATCGACCACGTTGTTGGCGTGGACCGTTGTGAAAACCAGGTGGCCAGTCAGCGCGGACTGAATCGCGATCTGCGCCGTTTCCGTGTCACGGATTTCGCCCACCATGATTTTGTCCGGGTCATGCCGTAGAATCGATCGCAAGCCGCGGGCAAAGGTCAGTCCCTTCTTCTCATTGACCGGAATCTGCGTGATGCCGCGAAGCTGGTACTCGACCGGGTCTTCAATGGTAATGATCTTGTCTTCGTCAGTCTTAATCTCATTCACCGCGGCGTAAAGCGTAGTCGTCTTGCCGCTACCCGTCGGTCCCGTGACCAGCACCATGCCGTACGGTTCTTTGATGTAGCGGCGAAACTTACGCAGGTCGTCTTCGTCAAAACCAACCACGTCTAGTGTGAGCGTGCGGAACTTCTCGCTCATCGATTCTTTATCGAGCACGCGAAGCACAGCGTCTTCACCATGAATCGAAGGCATGATGGAGACGCGGAAGTCAATGGCGCGTCCGTTATATTTCACCCGGAAGCGGCCGTCCTGGGGCACGCGGCGCTCGGAAATATCCAGTTCGCTCATCACCTTGATGCGCGAGATCACGGTGGAATGATGCTCTTTGCCGATGGGCGGCATGGCCTGGGTCAGCACGCCGTCGATGCGGAACTTGATTACCACGGAATCGTCGCGCGTTTCAATGTGAATGTCAGAAGCCCGCCGCTGCAGCGCGGTGAAAATCGTGGTATCGACCAGCCGGATGATCGGGCTGGTATCGCCGGCCGCCGTCAGCTTGTCGATGGTCAGCGTCTCTTCGGCGCCGGTGGCCTCGTCTTCGCGAATAATCTGGAAACCTTCGCTGGCTTCTTCCAGAACGCGCTGCGACTGCTCTGTCTTCTTGAGAATGTCGGAGATCTGCTTCAGCGTCGCCACTTTGGTGACAATCCGCTTCTGCAGCAGCAGGCTGATCTCGTCGATCATCATCAACTGACTGGGATCGGCAATCGCAATGGCCAGCTTGCCGTCCGCCGTTTCTTCCAGCGGCACGAAGTTATAGCGGAACATCAATTCCGGGGAGAACTTCTTGAACAGCTCATGATGAAGTTGAAAGTCAGTGAGATCCACGAACTCGCAGCGATAGCGGCGTGCCACGTCCTGCGCGCGTTCCAGGTCGGTGATGGGATTCCCCGTCGTCACCACCTGTCCGCCGTTCTCGCCGTTTACGAAAAGTGATTTCTTTTCTGCCATTGCCATTTCTCAAATCCCCGCGTTCTGTCCCCCGGTCCCGCGCTAGTGCGAGCTCTGCATTCCCAAACTGAAGATCGGCAAATACAGCGAAATCATCACCACGCCCACAAACACCGCCATGATGATCAGAATCATCGGTTCTATCAACGCCATGGAAGCGCCCAATGCTGTCTGCACGTCTTCTTCATAGAACTCAGCCACTGAATTCAGCATCGCCGGCAAAGCGCCCGTCGACTCGCCCACTTCGAGCATTTCCACCGCCAGGTCTGGAAAGATATTCTGTTCCTCCAGGCTGCCCGCCAGCCCCTGCCCTTCACGAACTCTCACGCTGGCCCGCATCACGCCCTTCAGGATGCGGCGGCTGGACATCGAACTGCCCGCCGTTTCCATCGCCGGCACCAGCGGCAGCCCACCCTGCAGCAGCGTGGCCAGCATCCGCGAAAAAGTCGCCACCTGATGCTTCAGCCGGATCCCGCCCAGCAAAGGCAGGCTCAGGATCACGCGATCAATCCGGTCCGCTCCGCTATCGGTCTTCCGCCATTGCCAGAACAGAAACCCCGCCAGCACCCCCCCGATCACGATAAAGGGAAAGTATTTCTGCGCGTTTACTCCCACCGCCAGCATGAACAGCGTGATCGCCGGCAGTTTCGCGTCCAGGCTGTTGAA
Source organism: Candidatus Sulfotelmatobacter sp. (assembly GCA_035486795.1). GTDB lineage: Bacteria > Acidobacteriota > Terriglobia > Terriglobales > Acidobacteriaceae > Sulfotelmatobacter. The sequence continues at coordinate 10,977 of DATHMS010000024.1, forward strand.
CAGCTCCGCAAATCTGGGCACTACATACGTAAACAGAAACATCACCATGATGATCACCACGGTGACCAGCAGCGTGGGATAGATCAGCGATACTGCCAGCTTCTTGCGAAAGGTCATCGCCAGCCGCTGAAAGTTAATGTAGCGGCTCAGCACTTCGTCGATGTTTCCGCTCCTCTCACCCGCCATCAGCGTCGTGGTATAGATCTTCGGCACCATGACATGCGCCGCAAAAGCATCCGACAGCAACTCTCCGCCTTTTACCCGCTCCCGCACGTTTTCCAGAATCTGCCGCAGGTTGGCATCTTTTTGCCGCTTGATCAGCAGATCGAGCGAGTTCAAAATCGGCAGCCCGGCCTTGATTAGCGTCAGAAACTGCTGGTTGAACACCAGAAACGAGCTCTGCTTCAGCTTGCGCCCGCCGCGCATCGCAAAGCCGGTTGAAAACAGTCCCTGAGGCTTGACCCAGTGGACCAGATAGCCCTGCGACGCAAACCGGTCGCGCACCTCTGCCACGGAATAGCCTTGCTCCACCTGCTGGTGGGTGTGACCCCGTTCGTCCGCGATTTTTACGACGAATTCCGCCATTTCCCCGTTCTTATTTCCTCGCTAACCGCCGCACACCCCGTCGACTCAGTCTAACATTCCTGCTTCCGATCCAAACCTCAGATCATCACAACCCTAGGACGCCTCCAGTATCGCAGGTAACCAACGGGACCCTGCCGTGAAAGGGCGCGGCTTGAATTTTCCATCGATCATAAACCTATCTCCATCAATGCTATACACCATATTCCCGCATCCAAAAACTCAGGGCTCAATCCCACCCTCAACCGTTTCCGTCCCCGCCGGCGGATTGAACTGAAACCGCCCTTCGGGGATAGCCAGATCCTCTTTTTGCTCGCTGAACCTGTACTCGGTCTCCGAACCATCCACCTCGTCAATCACTATCCGCGCAATTCGGTGCTCCGGAGTCACCTCCAGCAAAATCTCGCTGACCCGGTCGGCCAGAGCCTGCGGTATCCCCCGCAGCACCACATCCCCGGCCGCCACCGGCGGAACATCCGGAGCCAGCGACAGGCCTGACAACTCCTTCTCCAGCTTGCTCTTGCCCAGCAAAAACGCCAGCGGAGAACGGACATCGTCCAGCTTCCGAGCCTCCGTTCGATGAGCCTGCCGGTCGCCTGGAACGTAAAACCACGCATCTATCCCATCGCTCACAAACAGCTTCTCCCTCGGAGAACGGTACTCCCACCGCATCTTGCCAGGTTTTTTCAGCCCAGCTTTCGCCAGCCAGACCGTCCCCGACTCCGTCCGCTCCATCCCCGCCCCGCGATACTCCTCGGTAAACTCCGCCTGCAGGGCGTGCAGGTGGTTGTAATGCTCATCCACGGCCGCAGCGATGGAATGGACATCGTCGGCACCGCCGCCAGCGGAGGCAACCACAAGCAGCAATAGTGAGCCAACAAGCTTGATCATCACTCCGATTCTACGCTGAGATTCTGCTCTTGTTCCACACACATGACTGTGTAACAATGTACACATGGCCACCAACTTAGCCCTGGATGACAGTCTGATCGAGGAAGCTCGCCGCGCCGGCGGTCATAAGACGAAGAAGGAAGCGGTTACCGCCGCCCTCGCCGAATACGTGAAACGACGCAAGCAGCTTCGTATTCTGAAGGCGTTCGGCTCTATCGATTTCGATCCTGGCTACGACTACAAAGCCGAGCGGCGCAGAAAGCACTCCTGACCATGCTGGTATTAGTCGATACTCCCCTCTGGTCACTGGCTCTGCGGCGGAGAACTACCAACCTGTACCCACGTGAGCAGCGCCTGACCGCCGCCTTGCAAGAAATCATCCGCGACGGACGCGCCCAACTCCTCGGTCCAGTCCGCCAGGAACTGCTTTCAGGCATACGCCAGGAACCCAGCTTCAGGAAACTGCGCGACCAGCTCCGCGCCTTTGACGAACCCCGCATCGAGGTTTCCGATTACGAGGCAGCCGCCCACATCAACAATCAGTGTCGCTCCCGAGGCATCGCCGGATCGGCCATCGACTTCCTCATCTGCGCCACCGCCTCTCGCCGCGACTGGCAAATCTTCACTACAGACCATGACTTCACCCGCTACTCCTCCGTAATCCCATTGAATCTCTACCAGGTAAACTGAGAAGACGAATCGCTTAGAATAAGAACGCACGCAGAATGCGATCATTCCCATGAACGACGACGTCATCACCATCTCCCCCGGACCGCGCTTTCGGACGGCCATGATCCTGGCCGTCATAGCAGACGCACTGCAAATCATCGTTTTCCCGGCATTCGTCGAAGGTGCCATCTCACCAGCGGACGACATCCTCGATCTCGGCATCGGAGCCGCGATGATCAGCCTCCTCGGTTGGCATTGGGAATTTTTGCCGTCGTTCCTGGGCAAGCTCGTTCCCGGCGTCGATTTGGTTCCCTTGTGGACGATGGCAGTCGCAAACGTCTACCGCAAGTCAAAGCGCATGGCCGCAACCACGGAAGAGAGCCACGAGGAGCACCCCAAACTGGAAGACCCGCAACGT
>DATHMS010000025.1:0-64018 GCA_035486795.1 Candidatus Sulfotelmatobacter sp.
AGTCCAACCAGTTAGCCCCGCGAAGCTACTCCGATTGGGTTAGTTGCGCCGTGTTTCCCGAGACGCTCCAATCCCTACCAATTCTCGAACAACGCGGCCCACTTTCTCGGATCGGTGTCCGGATTGAAGCGGGTGGTGACCGACAGAACCGGTTTGCTCCAGGCGCAGCAAATGATTTACTCTCGCGGCAGTCGAACATGAACCCAACCAACACCAGCTCCAAGGCCGCGCCCGATGGCTTTTCGCATGCGATGCGCCGGGAAATCTACCAGCAGCCCCAGGCCATCGCGAAAACCATTGAACAGCATTTGAAGGACGACATTCTCTTCCCCGGCGAACTGCACGCGATTGATGGCGCGCTTCTAACCTTCGAGAAGCTAATCATTGCCGCCAGCGGATCGAGCCGCCATGCCGGTCTGGCGGGCGAAATCATGATCGAAGACCTTTCGGGCGTTGCCGTGGACGTGGAATATGCGAGCGAGTATTGTTACCGCTCTACCCATGCCGCGGTGGATCCGATCGTGATGGTGGTTACGCAGTCCGGCGAAACGGCCGACACGATTGCCGCCCAACGCGAAGCACTCACCCGGGGAGTGAAGACGATCGCAGTTTCCAATGTGGCTGAGGCTACGATCCCTCGGGAAGCCAGTGCCGCGCTGATCACGGGAGCTGGTCCAGAACTCGCAGTGCCCGCAACGAAGAGCTTCACTACGCAGGTTACGGTGCTCTACATGATGGCGTTGTTTCTGGCGCGAAGGCGAGGCCGGATGACGTCGGAGGTCACGCGGTCCTATTTGCAGCGGCTGCAGCGGCTTCCGGAGGCGATTGAAAAGAATCTTCGAGACTGGGACGATCTGGCGGAGCGATTCGGGCAGAAGCATTTTCAGGCGGAAAAGTTTTTGTACCTTGGGCGTGGCGTGCATTACGCGATTGCGCGAGAAGGAGCGCTCAAACTCAAGGAAACCTCTTACGCGCACGCCGAAGGCTACCCAGCAGGAGAACTAAAGCACGGGCCGAACGCGCTGGTGGACGAACATCTTCCAGTCGTGGTGCTGGCGACCTGCGACAAGCGTGATCCGGATTCGGTGCTACGGTACCAGCGGACTCTCGACGTGATGAAAGAGGTCAAGTCACGGCGGGGGCAACTGGTGGCGGTCGCGACCGAGGGCGATCATGAAGTCGCCGAAGTTGCCGATGATGTGTTTTATGTTCCGCCGGCACCCGAGCTATTGCTGCCGATCGTCGAGGTGATTCCCCTGCAGCTATTCGCTTATTATGTCGCGACAAAGAAGGGATACAACGTGGACCATCCGCGGAACCTGGTAAAGGCGGTGGTTACGGAGTAGTCCGTCGTCGCAAGGCTCTTCACCACGGAGGCACGAAGGCACCGAGAAATCAAGAGCAAGACGAGACAAATTATAGGGTTTCTCCTTTGTACTCCGTGCAACGTTCTCATTGATCCTCTAAATCCTGACGAAACTATGCCTAATACCAGCTCTTCTCACATCGACCTGCAAGCTGTCGCGAAAGAGATCGTGCAGCAACATGGATTCAACCCAGATTTTCCGCCGGCGGTTGAACAACAACTGGCGGAGTTGCGGGCTCATCCTCCGACGGTCGCCGCGGGAGGACAGGTCCGCGATCTGCGGAGCCCGCTGTGGTCGTCGATTGACAACGACACGTCGAGAGACCTCGACCAGATTGAGGTTGCCGAGCGATTGCCGAACGGCGATGTAAAGGTTCTGGTGGGCATCGCCGATGTGGACTCCTACGTCCCCAAGCAGAGCGCAATCGATCAGCATGCCGCGCGGGAAACCACGTCGGTGTATACGGGGATCCGAACCTTCCCCATGCTGCCGGAAGAGCTTTCTACTGGCAAGACTTCCCTGCTGGAAAATCAGGACCGACTGAGCGTGGTGGTCGAGTTTGTGGTGGCGGACGACGGCCACGTGGCTTCCAGCGACGTCTATCGCGCGCTGGTTCGCAACCAAGCGCAACTGCAATACAACTCACTGGGCGCGTGGCTGGAAGGCACAGGAGCGGCGCCACCGAAAGTGGCGGCTTCCGCCGATCTGCAGGCGCAACTGCGGTTGCAGGACGAAGTGGCGCAAAAGCTGAGGAGCCGACGCTATGAACATGGTGCGCTCGACCTGCAGACCGACGAGATTTATCCCCTATTGCTGGATACGGAAGTGATCGATGTGGTGAAGCAGCAGAGGAACCACGCCACGGAGTTGATTGAAGACTTCATGATCGCGGCTAATGGAGTAGGGGCGCGGATGCTCGAGAAGGTTTCGTCCTTGCGACGGATTGTAAAAACGCCGCAGCGTTGGGACCGCATTGTTCAGCTGGCGGCTGGCTACGGCGAGAAACTTCCGGGCGACCCCGATTCCAAAGCGCTCAATGAGTTTCTGATCAAGCGCAAGGCCGCGGACCCGGATCATTTTGCCGACCTGTCCCTGGCCGTCATTAAGTTGATTGGGCCGGGAGAATATGTACTGGAGCGACCCGGCGAACTGGCACCTGGACATTTTGGCCTAGCAGTACAGGACTACACGCACTCGACCGCCCCTAATCGTCGATTCCCTGACATTGTGACCCAAAGACTGATCAAGGCGATGCTTGCAGGTCAACCCAATCCTTACTCGGACAGCGAACTCTCCGCCATCGCGGCCAACTGCACCGAAAAGGGAGACGCGGCGCGAAAAGTCGAGCGCGAAATGTCGAAGCATCTGGCTGCGGTCGCGTTGCAGCATCGCATCGGCGCCATCTTCGATGCCGTGGTCACAGGCGTCACTCCCAAGGGAACGTTTGTTCGCGTGCTGCAACCGCGTGTCGATGGATTGCTGGCGCAAGGGCAGCAGGGAGTCGATGTGGGAGACAAGTTTCGGGTCAAACTGATTCGCACCGACGTGCAGCATGGCTTTATCGACTTTGCACGCGTGTAGTCCATCCCCAGCAGAGATAACTTCCCGTTCCGGTCATCAGGGAAGGCAATAGTCCAGCAGCCATCCTGCAAGTTATTCTGGCAAAAGCAGTTAAGTGCGGAAAGGCGGGAGCCTGTTTGCTGGACTGGCGCAACCTCGTTTGCGGCGTGATGATCGTGATTTTGCCCACGTCGCTCACGGCCCAAGACTCCTCTGGAGCGATGCTGCACAACGAGGGAGGAGTCTGGCTGAATGGGAACCCCGCACCCAATTCTTCGGCGATTTTTCCGCACGACCTGGTGCGTACCCAGAAAGAAAATAAGGCGCGAATCGACGCCGGCGGGTCCACGGTCACGATCGAGCCGGAAACCATTGTGCAGTTTGAAGGAGACGAACTCATTCTTGAGCATGGCAGCCTGCAGGTGAACACCTGGCGAGGAATGAGAGTGCGAGTAAATTGTGTGACCGTAAGTCCGCCGGCGCAAGAGTGGGCTCGCTATGACGTCACCGATGTGGACGGAAGAGCGTTGGTACTGGCGTACCAGAACGATGTCAAGATTCACTACAGCGGTCCGGTCACATGGCGGTCAAAGCACGTTGAGCTGGCGGACGTGACCGTATATCAGGGCGGGCAGGCAACCCACGAGGATCGATGCGGGGAAGCGCCCAAGACGCCCGACGGCAACCGACCCATCCTGGATAGTATTTGGGCCAAAGGAGCCGGGATTGCAGTGATCGTCGGAGTCACTTGCTGGGTTTTATGCCGGGAGAATCCGGTGAGCCCTCCCGTCAGCCCTGACGCACCGTAGCGCGGCGTTCGGCTGGGAGATTATCGCTAGCTGCCTGTGTGCAGGCGTTCGATATCGGCGTTGGTATAGATGCGGTTGGCGTGCCGGCCTCTAGCCTTGCCATCCGCGGCCGCCTCGGCCAGGGTGATTCCATAACCACGCTCCCGAAGGGCTTGAACCGAGGTCATCTGCCAGACTCCGCTATCTGAGATGCTGGGTGGGATTTCAGCGGGCAACGAAGATGGTTCCGCCGGGTAAGAAAAACTGATCTGGCTGTTTTCCCCGACGGGAGGTCCGCCGTAATAGATGGGAAAAAAATCAATCTTGGGCAGGGCGTCGGGATTTGGCAGCAGGACGTTCTGATCGCCGGCGCCAGCGCTCAAGATGCCGGTGGCATTGCTGGCACCAACCTCAGGGGCTGGACCCGCCAGGGACATGGATGGCGTAGAAATGGGACGCGCGAGCAAGGGAGATCCGTTATTCATCAAATACTGTGGTCCTGTGGCAAAGTTCGTATCCTGGCTGAACGCTGTTCCTAGGCCTAAAACGATGAGTAGGGTGCAACAAAACAGGCAATAGAAGGAGATGCGCATGAGGGCCTCCGCAGCGTAGCAGCAATCATGGTAATTATGATGCAAAGGAGCTGCGCGCCGCCAGAGTCGTTGGACCCTAATTGCCGGTCTGGTCAAGGCCTTGGGGCGCAATCGATTGGCGGGATCGCCGGCGCTGGCGTTCCGACAGCAGCAAGAAGAGCATGTACAGGACGATTCCAATGTTAGCCACAAACACCGTCGTGCGGAGGACCGTAATGCCCCGCATGAGCCCGCGGATCTCGAGTGGGAGAAACAGAGTTCCAGACACGAAGGCAAGCCACTCAGCCCAAGTACGCTGCATCCACAAGCCGTAGGCCTCGGCAAAGCGCAAGACGGAATAGGCGAAGGCGAACTGCGCCGCCATCCACAAACGGGCGTCGGTGAGCCGGTCGGAGAAATCGAGGAAGTCCTGCGCCCATCGCCGGTCGGTGTTGACGCGCAACAGGGCAAGCAGGCTCTCGGCGATCACCCAGACATCTTTGTGAACGAGCAAGAGAGCGCTCAGCCCGATCAACAGGACGAAAATACCCTTGGTGAATTCGAAGGAAGCAACCACGCGCAGCAGATTCTTCTGGGCGCGGTGTAAGTCGATTTTCGTTGCCGGCGATAGCATGCGGCGCGCAAGTAATCTCAGGTTACCACGACTACCTGCATCGTTCTTTCTTTCGCGAAGCCCGCATCGGGAAAGCGATGTCTCCTGCAGTATTCTTCAGCTTTTTCGGCTGCGCACTGCGGCGCGAAGCTCGTTTACGATCTCGCGGGAAGCCTTGATAGCGGCAGCATGCTGGTTCACGTTGAAGGAGATCGCGCCTACGCGGGCGTGCCCGCCTCCTCCATAGCGCTCACAAATCTTGGCCAGATTGACGATAGGTTCCTCCGGAGCCCAGGGGTTGGAACCGACCGAAACCTTCACGCGAAAACTGCTCTTGCTGAGTCCCACGCTGTAGATCGATTCCGGATGGAGATAGTAGGGAACAAACTTGTTGTAGCCTTCGAGATCCTGATCTGTGACGTCGAAGAAAATGGTTCCGTCTATGCACTCGGTGCGCTGCTTCAGGATTTCAATGGAGATTTCGTGGCGACGAAGCAGTGGAGGCAGGAGCGGAGCCACAAAGGGTTCTTCGAGGATCGCGGCAAGAGACTTAGTGGCCAGAAGCGGAATCAGGTTGGGGACAAATTGATCGGGCGCGGACTCGATGACCATGGTTAGTTTCATGGCCGGCGCCTGCATCTCAACCGCGGTCTTGGCGTCGGAATAGAGAGCGCCATCAATGATGTCAGTCCAGTGGACAAGGTCGGCCACTGGAGCGGGGTCAAAGCCAAAGTGCTGCTGCGCGATCATGGCGATGAAACTGGTGCAGGATTTGAACTCCGGATCGTAGAACTTTCGATTGCTCTCGTCGTGCTCAAAGTGGGCGGCGTCGGCGGGCGAGAGAAACGCGCTTTCGTGATGGTCAAACCACCATGTGATCCTGGGCGAACTGGAGTACTTGAAATCGACGATGGCATTTTCGTCGCCGGTAAACTGAGATTCGTCAAAAAGCGCGCCGGCGCGATGCAAGAGGCCGGAGTAAACGAAGTCGGCGTCTTCGCGGATTCGCTCACGATAAAAACGAGAGAAGAGCGCAGCGGAGCAAGCTCCGTCGAAACACTTGTCGTGATAGAAGACTCTGACTTTCAATGAACGCCCCAATCGGCCAAGAATCCCCGCCGCCCGCAAGGCCACATGCAAAGCATTCCGGTGGGCAGGGTAAAAGCTAATAGGATTGACAGCTTAGAGGAAGAAAGTCAAGGGCGCGAGTTCCGCGATCGACCGCACGAACATCTTGCGCCTAACCAGCCTGCTTCTCCGCCAAGTCACCGATCACGGGCAGCTTGAACATCTGCCCCTGGTTGGCTTTCAGCACAAGGATGATCCAGACGATGAAACCGCCCAGTCCGACCAGCGCCCGAACCACCAGGGTGAGAAAACCCAGCAGCGGGATATGAACTACGATGCGCAGCCCGATCCATAGAATCCACCAAGCTACGTTGAAGAACACGCACTGCCACGCGTGGAAGCGGACGAAGCGGCTTTTGTTGTAGGGCTCCAGCACGAGGAAGATGATGGCAGGGATGATGGTGAAATAAGCCAGCATTCCGGCAACATTGTCAGCCAATCCCGAGGCGGAGGTGGAGGCGGCGGGTGCGACCGCGGCCCGGCCGCTGCACGCCGCGCACGTGGTCGCGCCATCGGCAATTCTTGCGCCACACATGTTGCAAAATGCCATTGGAATCCCCCCTCAGTCTTCATCGCGGAACACGCGAGCATTCAGCTAGACCACACGTGTCGGCACAGAGCGATGTTGCGGCAAAATACCAGAAAAGCACATTGGAAGCAATTAACAAGTTGGACCGACAGGCGTGAGTTCAGCCCGCAAGAGTTTGCCGTTCTGCAAAGTCGCCGATCAGCGGGAGCTTGAACATTTCGCCTTGCAGAGCCTTGACAACGAGCACGACCCAAACCATGAAAAACGCGAGACTGACCACCATCGAGACCAGCCAGACAAGCGGATGGCCTATTGCGGGGATGAAAAACAGCAGGAAGCCCACAACCCTGAGCGATGCTCCGATTACCACGCCCGCCAGACACACCCCGAGGAATTGAAAAGAATGAAAGCGCACGAAGCGATTCTTGTTGTAGGGCTCGACCAGAAGAAAGACGATCGCCGGCACGAGAAAGTAAGCGAGCGCACCGGCCAACTTCTCAGGAAGCATGCCCACCATGCCATGCGCGCGTTCAACTGGACTCATGGAGCGGCCGCAACCTGGGCAGTAGGAAGCAGTGTCGGGCATGGCAGCGGCGCAGTCGGGACAGGCGATTGGCATGAATTCCTTCAAACCGGCTGCGGAGCAGCGCGTTTCTTGCGGCAGTCTTCACAAACACCGTAAATCTGGAAGGTGTGACGGGTCGTCGCGTAATGATGCCTTCGCCCGATTTCCTGCTCCAACTGATCCACTTCGCGAGAAAAAAATTCCACCGAACTGCCGCACTCGGTGCAGACCATGTGGTGATGGCTGCGCCGGTTATATTGGTGCTCATAGCGGGCAATGCCGTCGTGGAAGGCGACTTCGCTAGCCAGTCCGCACTCCGCCAGCAGCTTGAGAGTGCGATAGACGGTAGTGTAGCCGATGCCGGCGTCTTTCTTCTGGACCAGGCGGTGCAGTTCGTCGGTGGAGAGGTGGTCGCGGGTTTCGAGGAATGAGCGCAAGATCGTGTCCCGCTGGGCCGTCTGCTTCAATCCGACTCGCTTGAGATGGCGGTGGAGGATGTCCTGGGCCTCGCGCACCATCTCGCGAGAGATGGAGGGCTGGTCATCGATGCGCTTCTGCAACATGAAGGGCAAGGATAGCATCGGGCATCTTGAAAATGAAATTCATTTTCAGTGAGAAGCGAGCCCAGCAGAGAAGAGCCAGAGTCGATTTCGCAAGGCTCTACGGGTCGGCCGGAAGCGTGCGGTGACGAAACGGCTGCTAAAATCGAATTGCTCATGAGCACTCTTACTGTGACCACTGTTCCTGCCACCCGGCGTTCCACCGGGGTGCGCATTCTCCTTTGGCTGCTAGTGATCCTCATCGTGTTGGCGTTCGGCGTGGTGGCTTTCGCATACTTCATCGCTCGCTCTGCACTGCCCCAACTTGACGGAAGCTTCCCGGTGAAGGGTCTTTCCGCAATCGTGAAAGTAACGCGCGATGGCCATGGCGTGCCCACCATCGAGGCCGTGACTCTGGAAGATTTGTTTCTGGCGCAGGGCTACATCACGGCGCAAGACCGGCTCTGGCAGATGGACATCATGCGGCGCTTCGCAGCTGGAGAGCTATCGGAGATTCTGGGCGAGGACACACTCAAGATTGACCGCGAGCAACGGATTCTGGGCTTGCGAGCGGCGGCGAGGAGAGGGTTGCAGACGGCGAGCGCTCGAGACCGCGCATATTTTGAAGCGTACGCGCGTGGGGTAAACGCATTCATCGAAAGCCACGGCAGCAACCTTCCGATTGAATTCCGCATTCTGAAATACCGGCCTAAGCCATGGCTTCCAGAGGACTCCATCGTCATCGCGAACCAGATGGTGAAGGATCTCAACTACTACAGCTTCGAGGACACGATTGCCCACGAGAAGATTCTCGCCAAGCTGGGGCCGGAGTTAACTGCTGATCTATATGTGAACCGCTCCTGGCACGACCGCCCGCCCACCGTGATGAAGGAAGCCCTCAACGATCAGGAGAATCAGGGCGATTCAAACGATGAAGATGATGACGATGATTCAGGTCCGGACACCTCGGTCACTCAACAGAGGGGTACTGCAGGCGAAATATGGGCGCAGCACACTCCGGAAGCGATGAATGGATCAAACGACTGGGTAGTTTCGGGAGCGCACACAGTTACGGGCAAGCCGCTGCTGTCGAACGATATGCATCTCGGGCACCAGATGCCGAACCTGTGGTATGAGGCGCATCTTAAGTGCGTCAACCAGTACAGCAATCAGTCCAGCAATCTGGATGTGGCGGGAGTGACGCTGCCCGGAATGCCTTACATGATTGTCGGCCACAATCAACGCATCGCCTGGGGATTCACCAATGTCGGGCCGACGGTGGCAGATGCCTTCGTCGAGAACTTCAACGCGCAGGGCGCCTACCAGACGCCCCAGGGCTGGCAGCAGCCGGAGCACCGGGCCGAGGTGATCCGCATCAAAGATAAGCCAGACGTAACCGTGGACGTGAAGATTACGCGGCACGGGCCAATCGTCACCGACTTATTACCCGGTGAGACACGGCAGATTGCGCTGCGCTGGACGCTGTATGACGGCTTGCGCATGCCGTTTTTCGATGTTGACACAGCACAGAACTGGGAAGAATTCCGCAAAGCATTTTCGCAACTGGACGCGCCGGGACAGAATGTGGTTTACGCAGATGTCGACGGAAACATTGGTTACCAGACCACGGGCCGAGTTCCGATTCGCGCCGCCGGCGACGGCAGTCTGCCAGTTAGCGGAGCCGACAATGCCCACGAATGGACGAGCTACATTCCTTTCGACAAATTGCCCAGTATCTACAATCCTCCCTCGGGAGTGATCGCAACTGCTAACGGGCGCATCACGCCTGACGGCTATGCCAACTCGATCAGTGCGGAGTGGGAGGCGCCGTGGCGCACAGAACGCATTTATCATGTGCTGGAATCGGGCCGGAAGTTTGCAGCCGCGGACATGCTCGCGCTGGAGAACGATGTCCACTCCGAAACTGACCTGTTCGCAGCCGAACGTTTTGTCTATGCCATTGACCATGCCACCAAACCCTCTGCGCGGGCAAAACAGGCTGCGGATCTCATGCGCAACTGGGATGGGCGGATGCTGGGCTCCTCGACGGCACCGACTCTTGCCGTGCGCTCGGCTCAGGAACTGACGCGACTGCTGCTCGAGCCCCACCTCGGGCCGGCCCCGGAAGATCCGAAGCAACAGGAAGCGTCGCTGAGCTGGAAGACCTACCATTGGGAGATGCGAACGGTGTGGCTGCAGAATGTATTACTGCACCAGCCGAAGCGCTGGTTGCCGGAAAAGTATCCCAATTACGATGAACTGCTGACCGCCGCCGTCGAAGCTGCGGTGAATGGGCCCGCAGTGCCTCAGGATCTGGCTTCGTGGCAGTGGGGCAGCGTGAATGCCGTGGAAATTGAGCACCCGGTGCTCGGTAAGATTCCTCTGGTTCGGCGCTGGGCGGCACCGGGAGTCCGGGAGCAGTCCGGCAGCGGCTACACCGTAAAAGCCGTGACACGTCACCACGGGCCTTCGGAACGCTTCACCGCAAATCTTGCCGATCTTGACCAATCTACACTGAACACTGTGACCGGCCAGGGCGGTAACTTCCTAAGCCCTTACTACATGGATCAATGGAAGGCTTGGTACGAGGGTTCGACCTTCACGTTGCCTTTCACATCCCAGGCAGTGGAAGCGACCGGTGCGCATCGACTGGTACTCGAACCGGGACGCTGACATCACGCTTCCCGGCTTCCCGAAATCCCGTCCTTCAGAAAACGAAGGACGGGCCGCACGCCCTACCCGTAGGTAATCGCGGAAGGCAACGCAGCCCCGTTCTGATGGTGCCTAGCAATAGCAACCTTGGAGTGGGCCAGACCTGTCGGCCCAGAGCCCCTGGCAGAACACGATGATGGGTTTGGTTTTTGTAGGTTTCATTCTTGCTCTCCTTTGGTTGAGGAATTACTGATTGACGTGTGCGGAAGTGGCAGCCTCTTCGATGAGCTTGGCCGCTTCCTTCGGGTGAGACATGTAGGCCACATGGCTGGAATTCACTTCAACCGTCTTGGCATTGGCGCGCTTCGCCATCATGCGTTCCTGCTGGGGATTGATCGACCGGTCTGCGCCCGCCACCATGTAGAAGGTCGGCTTGTTCTTCCAGGCGGGATTGGTGACCTTGTGAGTGAATGAATCGGTCGAGATCGGCACCTGCGCTATCGCCATGAAGTGAGCCTGGGCCGGGGGGATATCCGCCGCGAAGTCGGCAACAAAATGGTCCTGTTCGATCCACCAATTTCCATTGCTATCCGGTTTGAATGCCTTGGAGGCTTGCGGCACGGCCGTTTCGATCGACGCACAGCTTTCCCCTTCATCGAGGGCAAATGCGGCGATGTATACCAGTGCCGCAACGTTTGGATCGTTGCCGGCTTCGGTGATAATCGATCCGCCGTAACTGTGGCCGACCAGAACGACCGGCCCACCCATGGCGTCGATTGCGGCTCTCGCGTACTTGACGTCGTCGGCGTAGGAGGTCTCAGGGGGTTGCGCAACCGACACCGTGTAGCCATCCTTCTCAAGGATCTTTGAGACGGCGTCCCAGCCGGAACCATCGGCAAACGCCCCATGCACCAGAACGACGTTCTTGATACCGGTCCGCGGCGCGGGGCCCGCCGCGGCACCGTTGAGAGTCGCACCCATCAGCAAAGAAGCAACTGCAGCAACCGCATAAAGCTTTGTCATGACGTTTCTCCAGTTAGGTTTCATTTTGGTTTTTTCTTTCCTTTCACGCGCATCTCACGCACACCGGCTTCTATAAAGCGACTGCCATTCGTGCTTCGCCGTAGAGAGCCGCCCCAGTTACGGTTCTGGCTCCTTCGGACGACCTCGCTCCTGCAGCATCCATTCCCCGATGTAAGGCGAACAGCGCAGGATCAAGACGCCCTTCGCTTCACATGCATTGAGAAAACGAACGCTTTCCAGATCGATGAGATCCAATTCCTCCAAATCCAAAACGATTGGCGATTCGCAGCGCTCGATTTCGGTCTTGACTTGATCCAGATGCCCAGCTCGAAGTTCGCCGCTGAGCCGAATGCCCCCTTCGACCCGTTCAATCCGCAGCGTCATTTTCATCGGCTCCGGAAGACAGTCAGTGCAGTGCAAGTCGCAGACCATTTGCAAAAGCCTGTCGTAGTTGAACTTAGGCTGGCACATCGTCCTGATTTTTCAGGAATTCATCTTTGATCAGGAAAAGGCGGCCGCGGTTATAATCGCCCCGAACGCTGAGGGGCCAGAAGGGCAATGACTTCCATCACGCAGCAGCGATCCCAAGGCGCGCTCAACAGAGCGCTGGACGAACTAAAGACCTCGGAAAGAAAACTCCGGCAGGTGATCGACACCATTCCCACGCTGGCCTGGTGCAATCTGCCGGATGGTTCGAATGAGTTCCTCAACCAGCGCTGGCATGAGTACACTGGCCTGTCTCCCGAAGACTCGCACGGTCGGGGTTGGCAAACTGCCATCCATCCCGATGATCGAGCACCCTTGACGGAGAAATGGCAGGCACTCTTACTCATCGGTGAACCCGGCGAAATGGAAGCGCGTCTCCGCCGCCATGATGGAGTATTTCGCTGGTTTCTCATGAGGGTTGAGCCGCTACGAGACGAGACTGGCAACATTATCAGGTGGTACGGAGCATGCACCGATATCGAAACTCTGAAGCGGACGGAAGTGAAGCTTCGAGAAGATGAGCGCGAGCTCCGTCGCATCACCGACCTAATACCGCACACGATTGTCGTCCAGGATCCCTCCGGTAGCCCTACTTACGCCAACCAAGCGACGCTCGATTACACAGGTCTGGCCGCGGAACATGTGATTGCTCCTGACTTTCGGGAACGAATCTTCCACCCCGACGATCTCGAGAGACTGCGCGAGGAGCGCAAGGCCGCTCTCGGTCGCGGGGTTCCCTTCGAAATCGAACTGCGGGCTCGCCGAAAAGACGGACAATACCGTTGGTTTCTTATTCGTTACAACCCTTTCCGAAACGACGAGGGCCATGTGACTCGCTGGTACGCGACGGGAACTGATATTGACGACCGCGTCCGGGCAGAGGAGAGGACACGCAATGAAAACCTGGCGTTGCGAGAGCAAATCGATCGCGACTCGATGTTCGAAGACATCGTTGGGTCCTCGGAAGCGCTGCGGAAGGTGTTACGCCAGATCGCCAAGCTGGCTTCTTCCGACTCGACAGTCTTGATTCTCGGCGAAACCGGCACAGGAAAGGAGTTGATAGCGCGCAGTATCCACAAGCGATCCAATCGCGCGGATCGAGCATTCATCGGGGTGAATTGCGCCGCCATCCCACAATCGCTGATTGCTTCCGAGCTTTTTGGTCACGAGAAGGGTGCCTTCACCGGCGCAACCCAGCGCCGGCTCGGGCGTTTTGAATCGGCGCATGGCGGGACAATCTTTCTGGACGAAATCGGTGACTTGCCTCCGGAGATCCAAGTCGCGTTGTTGCGGGTGCTCCAGGAGCGTGAAATCGAGCGCGTCGGCAGCAACAAGCCGATACCCATCGACGTTAGAGTGCTCGCGGCTACTCATCGTGACTTGAACACGCTCGTGGCCGAAGGCAGATTCCGTGAAGACCTCCTGTACAGATTGAATGTAGTTCCCATTGATGTGCCACCATTGCGCGAACGCGCGGCCGACATTCCCTTGCTGGTTGAGTATTTCATTGACCGCATCGGCAAGAAAGCGGGAAAGAAATTCAGAACGATCGACAAGAAGAGTCTTCGATTATTACAGGCATACGACTGGCCTGGGAACATTCGTGAACTACAAAACATAATTGAGCGAGCCGTCATTCTGTGCGAAGGAAACATCTTTTCGATGGACGAGACCTGGCTTCGCCCAGAACTTCCGGTTGCCCGTAGCCGACGGAGTACGCTTAACGGAATCCTCGCGCGGCAGGAGAAGGATATGATCGAAGCCGCACTAGCGGAGTGTTATGGACGGATCTCGGGCCCGTTGGGCGCAGCCACGAAACTAGGGCTACCGGCGCGAACGCTCGATTCGAAAATCAACCGTTTCAAAATCAACAAGCATCGGTTCAAAGTGCCACGCGCTAGCTGAGTCTTTTCCGCTGCTTTCGGAGATCGGTCCGAGGATGAGGGTGAATTGGTCGAGAGCCAGCACACGGCCTGGGCTGCCCGGCCATCAGAAGAAGTCGATGGCCTTCACGTCGATGATGTAGCCGGTGATGATGATGGTTCCGGTCTCGGGAAGGTTCGGGTTGTTATTGTTATCCAACAGCAAACTGTCGATGAGGGTGTCGTAGACGCGCAGGTTGCCGCCTTCGGCAACGTACTCTACATCGCGACTGGTGAAGCTTTGAAATCCCGTGACGTCGCCGTTGTCGGGGGGAATCACGACGGCCCCGTTAGTAGTGTTGTAAATCGAAAGACAGCCCCGCACTTCTCCCTGCGGATTATCGACATCGCCGATGTTGGTGCAGGTGTAAGAGCCAATAAAGAGTTGGCCGTTGATGCTCATGTCGATGCGGTCGTGGTAACCGTCGGTAATCACGGCGCTGCTGGTGACCGTCATCGAACCCAGATCCACCAGATCGAGACGTCCGCAAGTAGTAGCCGCGGTGGTCTGGCCGGCGCACGAGTTGTTGGGCTGCGGATTGCCGACGGACGCCGTTGGAGTGCCGGCCACATAGAGGGTTGAACCGCTCAGCCATCCGATCGTCGCGCCATCCACGGCAACCGGCGCACCCGCGGTTAAGGTTGTCATGTTGAGAGTTTGCACGCTGGCGCTCGCGCTGCCGCTGCCGCACTCCGGACCGCAATTCAAGACGTAGGCGGTACTGCCGTCCGCGCTGAAAACCGCGTTCACAGGCCTATCGAAGCCAGGCACCGTTGCCGAGACCGGATTGCTTATGTTGACCAGAAGCGGATTGACGACGGTCACAGCGTCGGAGTCGTTACTAAAGACCAGAAGATGGCTTTCATCCGGACTTGCCACCACGGTTTGGGCACTGGGAATACTGATCGAAGATGCCAGCCCACCCGAAGTAATGTTCATTACCTCAAGAGCTCCAACGGGAGCTCCGGATGCGAATGAGGCCGTGGGCACTGCCGCGTAGCCAAAGCCCGTGTTCAGTGCGACCATGCTGGTAGTCAGCCCGCCGAGCTGTATGCTTCCGGAGAGCGTCGCCCTTGAGCCGTTAACCACTTCGACGCTGCTGCTCACCGAATCGAAGGCCAGCACAATTGTCCTATCGGGTGTCAGCGCCATGAGGCCCGGTGAGCTGCCAGCGCTGATCGCACCCCTTACCAGCGTGTCGTCTTCTCCGTTGATGAGCACCAGACCGGGAGACGCCGTCGGGCTGGACACGCTCTGCGAAGCGAGAACACGGGTCGTCAGCTTACTGGGAGACGATCCACAGGAGACCAAGCTGAAACTGGCGATGACGAGCACAGCCGGCAAGAGAGCGGATTTCTTCAAACGTGAGGCTCCTAACTACAGGAAAACCAGAGATTTAAGTGCGAAATAGGGGATTATAGCAGAGCGTCGGAGCTCCACCTCGCTTCGGTTGCGCGCGTTGAGGACACCTCTCGCTTGCCTCGTCCTTCGCATACAAGAAACCGCGCTCATCCTGTATTCTGACTGTAGTTCGACCGAAAGCATATGGCGTCTGACCTTCTTACCCGGATCAAGCAGTTCCCCGCGCTGTGCGACGGAGCCATGGGGACGCTGCTCTACGCTAACGGCGTGTTTATCAACCGCTGCTACGATGAGTTGAATCTTTCCCAGCCCGACCTCATTCGCGGCATTCACCACGATTACCTGCAAGCCGGGGCGGAAATCATCGAAACCAACACGTTCGGGGCGAATAGCTTTCGTCTTGGGCGGCACAGTATCGCCGACAAAGTGCGTGATATTAACCGCGCGGGAGCACGCCTCGCCCGCGAAGCCGCCAAGAGCTTCGATGTGTGGGTAGCAGGATCGGTTGGCCCGCTGGGAACCAGAATCGAGCCCTTAGGAAAAACCTCTTTCGAGGAGGCGCGCCAGGCATTTCGCGAACAGATTGCGGCACTGGCCGAGGGCGGCGTCGATCTGCTGATGCTGGAAACCTTC
The DNA here is from genome assembly GCA_035486795.1 of Candidatus Sulfotelmatobacter sp. GTDB lineage: Bacteria > Acidobacteriota > Terriglobia > Terriglobales > Acidobacteriaceae > Sulfotelmatobacter. Next base: position 15,741 of record DATHMS010000025.1, read on the forward strand.
GGATACCTGGAGGAACTCCATCAGGCCATGCTGGCGGCTAAAGACGTCGGGGCAAAACTACCACTGGTCGTGCAGGTTACGATCGACGAAGACGGCAACTGCCTGGATGGTTCCGATCCGGAGACCTTTGCGCCTCGGCTCGAAGAGTGGGGCGCGGACGTCATTGGTTGCAACTGCAGCGTGGGTCCGGTGGCCATGCTGGATGCCATCGAGCGAGTGCGAGCCGTCACTTCGCTGCCGCTATCAGCGCAGCCGAACGCTGGCATTCCGCGACCGGTGGACGGCAGAAATGTCTACCTGTGCTCGCCAGAGTACATGGCGAGCTATGCGCGCAAGTTCGTGGCCGCCGGCGCTCGGATCGTGGGCGGATGCTGCGGAACGACGCCCGACCATATCCGTGTGATGAAATCCGCTTTAAGGGTTGGAGAGGCGAGGGGGAAAGTAGCTTCAGCCCAGGTTGCGAGTGCCGCCACACCAATGGCTGCGCCCACCCAGCCTTTGGCGGAGCGGTCCCTTCTGGGCGCGAAGCTGGCGCGCGGCGAGTTCGTCACGATGGTGGAGGTGGTTCCTCCCAAGGGAACCGACATTCGCAAGGAGCTGGAGGGTACACGATTCCTGAAATCAGTGGGAGTGGACGCGGTCAACATTCCCGACAGTCCGCGGGCTTCGGCCCGGATGAGCAATCAGGCGCTTTCTCTGCTGGTGCAACGCGAAGCGGGAATCGAAGCGATACTGCACTACACCTGCCGCGACCGCAACGTACTGTGCATCCAGAGTGACCTTTTGGGTGCGGCTGCCGTGGGGATCAGGAACCTGATCTGCATCACTGGCGATCCGCCCAAGATGGGCAACTATCCGGACGCGACGGCAGTCTTTGATGTGGATGCCATCGGACTGGTCAATATCGTCCATAACTTGAACCGGGGGCTGGACCTGGGGGGAAACCCCATCGGTGCCGGCACGGGCTTTGTGATCGGCGTGGGAGCGAATCCGGGGCTTACCGACCTGGATGAAGAGATCCGACGGTTTGAATTCAAGGTGCAGGCGGGGGCGGAATACGCGGTGACGCAACCGGTCTTTGACATTCGCCTGCTGGAGAACTTCGTGAAGAGGATCGAGCACTGCCGGGTACCCGTGGTGGCGGGAATCTGGCCGCTGGTCAGCGTCCGCAATGCCGAGTTTATGAAAAACGAGCTCCGGGTTTCGGTGCCAGATTCCATTTTAGAACGCATGGCACGAGCACAGACCCCGGAGGCGGCGAGGGCCGAGGGCGTGGCCATTGCCCGGGAGATGCTAATCGCGGTTCGGCACACCGTGCAGGGGGCACAAATTAGCGCGCCACAGGGGCGTTATAGTTCGGCGGTCGATGTGCTTGAGGCGCTGGGAACGAACAGTCCCGCAACAGCATAGAATTCCCCTTGTGGAGAAGGGCGAGTCGATTTCAACAGCGTTTTACAAAAAAACACTGGACACTTCGCGCGAATAGTAGCATTACAGTAAGAACAGGAGCGAAACTCGTTGGCTAAGTTTGAAGAGTGCCTTCAGCGCCTGGAAAAGATTGTTCAGGAACTGGAAAAGGGAGACGTACCTCTGGAGAAGTCTCTTACCCTCTTCGAAGAGGGCATGAATCTCTCGTCTACCTGCCGGAAGGAATTGGAACAAGCCGAAGGCAAGGTGGAGATATTGCTGAAGAAGAATGGAAAGCTCCAGGCCGAGCCGTTTGAGCCCTTGACGGAAAAGGCGCCTGCCCGCAGGTAGGCGGCTAGCCGTCGGTGGTGCTTGTCAGTTGTAATGTCTGTGGAGTGGCGTTTCCGAACCCTTCCCCGCAGCCCTAGTCCGCGGTAGCTGACGGCAGTAGGTCAGGAGGATTTATGGGCTTTAGTGTGGTCGTTCTTGAAAGCGATCCCAAGGTCGCCCAGTCTTTGGCCGGTGGGCTTTCTTCCCACTTCCATTCCGTGCACTTAACGCGCTCTGGGGATGAACTACGCGAGCGCGTTGCTAAGAACCGGCCGGAGGTTGTGATTCTCGATATGGAATACTCCCGGCTGACGGATGTGCGCAACCTGCACCGCGATTTTCCCACTTTGCCGATCGTCTGCACCCACCGCGTGCCAGATGAGGAGTTGTGGATCGCTGCCCTCGAGGCCGGCGCAAGCGACGTGTGCCCCGCCGACGATGTGCCGAATGTTCTGAGTTCCGTTTTGCGGAACGTGGCGATAGCTAACCACGCTGCCGCCTGAATCCTTCCACCTCTACTCAGCGAGGATGCTTTCAGCGTCCTCGCTTTTCCGCTTCAGCGGATGCCTTGTTATACTCACTGCTCAATGTTGCAAGAAACCCTGGAGCAAGGGCAGGCGCGAACCGACGCGGCCCTGGACCGGCTGATTCCGCTGGAAAGCCAACATCCGGAATCCATTCACAAGGCCATGCGTCATAGTGTGTTTGCCGGCGGCAAACGACTGCGGCCGGTGCTGTGCATGGAGGCAGGCCGCATGGTGGCGGGATCGTTGCCGAACAAAATCGAGGAACTGGGTGCGGCCCTGGAGATGCTGCACACTTACTCGCTGATCCACGACGACCTTCCGGCGCTCGACAACGACGACCTGCGCCGCGGACGCCCTACCTGCCACAAGGTGTTTGGGGAAGCCCTGGCTATTCTGGCGGGAGACGCATTACAGACACAGGCGTACGAGGTCCTTTCGCGGCTGGAATGTCCGGCGGAAGCACGAGTTCGAATCATCGAAGAGATCGCCCGCGGCACCGGCACGGTGGATGGCATGATCGGCGGACAAGTCGTGGATCTGGAAGCGGAACATGCACAGCCCACGGCGGAGATGCTGGAGTATATCCATCGCTCGAAGACGGCGGCGTTGATCACGGCGAGCCTGGTGAGTGGTGGACTTTATGCCGGAGCGAAGGAGAGCGAAGTTAAGAGGCTGCGAGCGTTCGGGCAGTCCATTGGCCTGGCATTTCAGATCGTGGATGACGTGCTCGACGTGACCCAGACCTCTGAGCAACTAGGCAAAACGGCCGGCAAAGATACTGCCGCGCAGAAGGTAACGTACCCGGCGCTGTTCGGGATCGAAGAGTCCGAGCGCAAGGCGGATGCGCTGGTGAGCGCCGCATTCTCCGAGTTGGAAGGTTTTGGCGAGCGAGCGGAACGGCTGAAGGAGCTGGCACGATATCTGGTAGAGCGGAAAAAGTAAGAGCAACTCAGTCTTAAAGAAAGCAGTTTCGATCAACATGGCTTCGATTCCCCTCGACATTCTGGCGATTGCAGCGCATCGCGACGACGTAGAACAGACCTGCGGCGGCACGCTCGCGAAGATGGCGCAGCGCGGGCAGCGCCCCGGCATCCTTGACCTGACGCAGGGTGAAATGGGAACGCGCGGCACCGCCGAAGATCGCGCCCGCGAGGCGGCCGAGGCGGCAAGAATTCTCGGCGTAGGCTGGCGTAGAGCGCTCGATATTCCCGACGGCCGAGTCGAAAATACATGGGAGAATCGGCTGAAAGTGGCAACTGTGATCCGCGAGATGCGGCCGCGCGTCGTGATTTTGCCTTACTGGAAGGGGCGGCATCCCGATCACTACACGTGTTCCACGCTGGGGTATGAAGCTTGCTTTCTGGCGGGATTGTCGAAGCTGGCTCTCAGCTCTGAGCCTTCAGCCAGCAGCCAAACCAGCGCGGGAAAGGGTGGGCCGCTGCCTCCGCATCGTCCGTTCAAGATCATTTACGCCACGCTTTATTACGACGTGCGTCCAACGTTTGTGGTGGACATCAGCCAGCAGTTCGAGCAGAAATTCGCTTCCATCCTGGCGTACAAGTCGCAGTTCAGCGATCAGGAAGCCGGCAAGGACCTCTTCCCTGCCCACAACGAGATCCGCGCGCGTGTCGACGCAATGGCACGCTACTACGGCATGCTTGGCGGCGTGACCTATGCCGAGCCGTTCCTCCAGAAAGAAGTTGGGTTGGTGGAGGATCTGCTGGCGATCCCCGTGAAGTCGATTTAACGTTACTTCTTCAGCGCAACCGCCAAGCCATCGCGAATGGGCAGGATCGTTGTATAGAAATCCTCGGAGTTGTAAAGCAAGCGGTTGAACTCGAGGATGGCTTTGGTTTGCGCCTCCTTGGGATTCTTCTCCGCGACCCGGCCGCTCCACAAGACATTGTCGGTGATAAATAAGCCTCCTTTGCGCAGGCGTGGGGAAACCAGGCGCAGTACACGCGGGTAGTCCTCTTTGTCGACATCGTTGAAGATTATGTCGTACTCCTGCTTCTGCTCGGAGAGGAATTCCAGAGCATCGCCGGTGTGGAGAGTAATGCGACCAGACACCCCGGCCCGATCGAAGTAGCGGCGGGCGCGCTCGGCGTTTTTCGGGTCGCCGTCTGTATAGATGACCCGGCCTTTTTCGCCGACTGCCCGCGCCCACCAAATGGTCGAGTATCCAATCGCCGAGCCCAGTTCGAAAACCGTGCCGGCATTCAGAGTCAGGGCAAGCTGCTGAAGTACGCGCGCCACCGCGGGGCCGACGATGGGGATATTGTGCTCGGACGCGTAGCCTTCCATCTCCGTCAGCACCTCGTCGCGCTTGGGCAGCACGGAATACAGATAGTCATCCACTGGGCCGGCGGTGATGAAGTTATGATGTCGCCAATTCGGTTTGTTTTCTTTCTTCGGTTTGTCCTGGGCCACTTTTCTCCCTCGAGATTCCTACTGTTCGCTATTCAATTACTGGTTCAATTACCCGCGGTCACACCGGGCTTCATGGAGACGATTTCAACGCCCGGCACGAGCTTCTGCAGTTCCCCCGGAGTTCCGGTTAGCACCGGGAACGTACCGAAATGCATGGGGATGACAGCCTTCGGCTTGAGTAGATTGCAGGCGTAAGCAGCCTCTCGCGGTCCCATGGTGAAGTGGTCGCCAATGGGCAACATTACGATTTCAGGCGCGTAAAGTTCGCGGATGATGGCCATATCTCCGAAAACATTGGTGTCTCCGGCGTGGTAGATCTTGACGCCGTTTTCGAATTCGATCACGTAACCGCAAGCTTCGCCGCCGTAAATAAGTTGGTCGCCATCCTGGATGCCGCAGGAATGATCGGCGTGCACCATGGTGACTTTGATGTCGCCGAGCTTCTGCGTACCTCCCTTGTTCATCATGGCGATTCTCTTGGCGCCCTTCTTCTCCAGCCATCCGCACAGTTCAGGGATACCGACAACCTGCGGGTTATGCTGCTTGATGACTTCGACAGCGTCGCCAATGTGATCACCGTGGCCGTGAGTGCACAGAAGAATGTCGACCTTCTTCACAGTTTTCTCAGAAGCCGGGCACATCGGGTTGTTCATGATCCAGGGATCGATAATGACGGACTGGCCGCTGGGAGTTACCAGGCGAAAGGTCGCGTGGCCCAACCAGGTAAGTTGAATGCCTTTGAGATTCATGAATGAGAGCTCCCAGCTGGTAGCCGCTTTCTTAAACAATTCCGCCGAAGGCAACCCTGCGAACGTGCCTGGGGATTGACTGTTAGTTTAATATGAAACGCCATGACAGGACTCAAGGTGTTGATTTCTCACGAAGCGATTGCGAAACGAGTCGCCGAAATGGGCGCCGAGATTACACGTGACTTCGTGGGTCAGCCCGTGATCCTGGTTGGCGTACTGAAGGGCTCTGCGATTTTTCTAGCGGACCTGGCGCGCCAGATCAAGCTGGATGCGACCTTTGACTTCATCGGAGTCTCGAGCTACGGAAACCGTCCCAGCCCGACTCAGGAACTCAAGAGCGGATGGGATTCCACCGGCGAAGTGAAGCTGACCAAGGACGTCGATCAATCAATGAAGGATAAGAACGTGATTGTAGTAGAGGACATTCTGGATACTGGATTGACGCTCACGGTTCTGAAGAAACTGTTGCTGGCACATCAGCCTCGATCGCTGAAGATCGCAGCTCTCCTCGACAAGCCCTCGCGCCGCAAACTGCCGCTGCAAGGCGATTACGTGGGTTTCACTATTCCCGACGAGTTCGTCGTCGGCTACGGCCTGGACTACGCCGAACGCTACCGGAACCTGGCCGATGTCTGCATCGTGCCGCGGGAGTAGTACCAGTTGTCAGTTGTCAGTACTCGGCAGTCGATACTCCAAGCGTGGCTGCTATCATGGAAAAACCATGGGTTCTGTCTTGAGCAAGCACGAAAAGCATGTGCCGGTGGATCCTCTGTTGCTCGAGGTATCCGACGTCATGTCGACCTCGCTCGACCTGGATACTACTCTGCGCCGGGTTGCAGAAGTAGTGCGTAAAGTCATCGACTACGAAATCTTCGCGATCCTCCTTCTGAACGAAAAAACACAGGAAATGCGGATTCGCTTTCAGGTGGGATATCCTCCGGAGTTCGCCGAGCGCGCGCGAATCAAAGTGGGCGTGGGAGTGACCGGACAGGCAGCCCAATTGCGGCAGGCAGTTCTGATCGATGATGTGACGCAGGATCCCCGCTACATCTCTGCCGTACCCAACGTGCGGTCGGAATTGGCCGTGCCCCTCACCACCAAGAACCGCGTGATTGGAGTGATCGACCTCGAGGCGCGGGACCCAGGCTACTTCAACGATGAACACAAGCGCCTGTTGACCCTGATCGCTTCGCGCATGGCGGCGGGCATCGAGAACGCTCAACTCTATACGCGCACCACCAAGCAGGCGAGAATTCTACTGCTGTTGAACGAGATCGCGCGCGAGCTGACCTCGATCCTGAACCTGGACGAATTATTCGGCCGGATTGCCGAGCTCCTGCGACGCTTGATTGACTTTCAGATGTTCAGCATCCTGCTGCTGGATTCTTCTGGCGAGAAGCTGCAGCATCGCTTCTCATTGCGCTTTAACGAAAATGTCCACGTGAAGCAGGAGATTCCGTTGGGGCGTGGCTTGGTGGGACAGGCGGCGGAGACGGGACACGCAATTGTGGTTCCCGACGTGAGCAAAGATTCCCGCTACATCGAGAGCAACCCGGAAACGCGATCGGAACTGGTCGTGCCCTTGGTCTACAAGGACAAAGTAATCGGGGTGCTCGATCTCGAGCACACCCGGCGTGGCTTTTTTACCGACGATCATCGCCGAACCGTGATGACGCTCGCGGCGCAGGTGGCGATTGCCATCGAAAACGCCCGCCTGTATGAGGAGATTGCGCGGCAGGAGCGGCGGCTGGAAAGGGATTTAGCGCTGGCTCGTGAATTGCAAATGCGACTGCTCCCGCAAACGCTGCCCAAGCTGGCACACCTGGAGTTAGCCGCGAAGTTTAGTCCCGCGCGAGCGATTGGCGGCGACCTTTACGACTTCATTCCCTACTCGCTTTCGCGGCTGGGAATAGCGATCGGCGACGTCAGCGGCAAGGGAGCGCCAGCCGCCATTTACGCGGCGCTGGTAAGCGGGATCTTGCGCTCGCATGCGCCGATTGAGCCGGGCCCCGCAGAGATGCTTTCCGCGGTGAATTTGTCTTTGGCGGAGCGGCGCATCGAGGCACAATTTGTGTCACTCATCTACGCGGTTTGGGATGACGAGCACCGCACCCTCTTGGTGGCCAATTCGGGCTTGCCGCGCCCAGTTTACGTTCACGATGGCAAGAACAACGTAATCGAGGCGACAGGTCTGCCCTTGGGGCTATTCGACGACGCGGAGTACGATGAGTTCCGATTCAAGATGAAGCCTGGAGATATGTTTGTATTCTTCAGCGACGGCATTCTGGACGCTCGGAACCGGAGCGGCGAACTTTTTGGCCGTGGACGCGCCGAGAAAATCATTGCCGAATGCGCCGGCCGGTCGGCGGATTGCGTGGTAGACCGCCTCTTCAAGGCTGCGGCCGAGCATTCCGCCGGGGTCGAGACCTTCGACGACCAAACGGTCGTCGCAATCAAGGTCAAGGACGGTGCCGCACTCAGTTCTTCCAAGCGAAAATGACCCGGCGTCGCGAAGTTACGAGACCTCCATACGACAATTTCGAGCGTCCCCCGGGCTTCGTTTTTCTCGAACGCCGGAAAGCGTTGTTGCGCGTCGGCGGGGAGCTTGAATTGTACTGCGACGGCGTTCCATTGACCGAACTGGCGGAGCGCTACGGAACCCCGCTCTACGTTTATTCGGCAACCACCATCCGCGAGCGTTTAGCGGCCTTCGAGCAGGCGTTTCACGATGTTCCCCACACCATTTGCTATTCCGTCAAAGCGAATTCCAATATCAGCATTCTGCGCTTGCTGGCGCGGCAGGGATGCGGCTTTGACGTGGTTTCGGGCGGAGAACTCGAGCGGGTACTGGCCGCCGACCGCCGTGCCGCCAAAAAGACTGTGTTCTCCGGCGTGGGAAAGTCTCGTGACGAAATCACGGCGGCGTTGAAGGCCGGAATTCTGCTCTTTAACGTGGAGAGCGAATCGGAACTAAGCACTCTGGCAGAATGTGCGGCACGGTCGCGCAAGGTTGCGCACGTGGCACTTCGCGTGAATCCAGACGTCGCGGCCAATACCCATCCCTACATCTCGACGGGTTTGCATGAACATAAGTTCGGAGTGCCAATCGGCAACGCGCGTGCGCTGTACGCCACCGTTTCGGGAATGCCTTATCTGAAAGTCGCGGGGATCTCGGTTCATATTGGCTCACAGATCACCGATGTTGCGCCCTTCGCCGAAGCCGTGGCGCGGGTAGCCGATTTGGTTCGCGGGTTGCGCGCCGACGGGCACAGCGTAGATTACGTCGACGCAGGTGGTGGGCTTGGGATTGCCTATCAGGGAATGGGGTTAGAGTTCGCAGGATACGTTGCAGCGTATGCGCGAGCCCTGACCAATCCTCTGCGCGGACTCAACGTTCATTTGCTGCTCGAACCGGGCCGGGCGATTGTAGGTCCCGCAGGTGTGCTGATCACCTCTGTTCTTTACAGAAAAGAAAACCATGGCAAGCGGTTTCTGGTGACAGATGCGGCCATGAACGACTTAATCCGACCTGCACTTTACGACGCTTACCACGAGATTGTTCCCGTGGTGCAATCCAAGGAGTTGTCAGCGAAGAAAGAGATTGTCGATGTGGTGGGTCCGGTCTGCGAGTCGGGCGACTTCTTCGCACGCGATCGCGAGTTGCCTCGTGTGGAAGAGGGCGCCTTGCTTGCGATTCTTGATGCCGGAGCTTACGGGATGGTGTTAGCTTCGAACTACAACACGCGCCCCCGGCCCGCGGAAGTGCTGGTGAGCGGGAAATCAGCCAAGATCATTCGACCCCGGGAAAAGGTGCGCAATCTGTACTCTGCGGAGTTGTAAGCGGAGCAACGCTTTCCGCCGTTACGACTTATCTCTCTCCCCATTTTAGTTTCGTGCGGAGAACCTGGAAGAAGTCCGTGTCGGTGCGGAACAAGCTCACTTTGTGCTCGGATCGGCGGCAGCGGACCCGGTCTCCATCCTTCAGATCAAGACCAGGCTGGCCGTCCAGACTGAGATAGGCCACTTCCTCGTCGCTGCGCAGCAATATCTCTATCACGGCTGAATCGGGCACCACCAGCGGACGGTGCGTAAGCGAGTGCGGCGCCACCGGAGTGATCACAAAAGCTTTGACCGTCGGCATCACCACAGGGCCGCCCGCCGAGAGAGAGTACGCAGTCGTACCTGTGGGCGTAGCCACGATCATTCCATCGGCCCGGTAGCTGGAGACGAACGTTTTGTCGACGAAGAGGTCGTAGTTATTCAGGCGAGCCAAAGCTGTCTTATTGACGACGACGTCATTAAACGCCATGTAACTTCCCAGGATCTCTTCACCACGCAGCAAATCACAGTGCATCAGCGAACGATGTTCCACGTGCGCGCGGCTCTGCGCAATCGCGTCGAGCATCGAGAAGAGCGAGGAAAGCGGAACATCGGTGAGGAAGCCAAGCGAACCCAGGTTCACGCCGAGCAGCGGAGCATCGGCTTCAGCGGTAGCCCGAACGGCCGAAAGCAGCGTTCCGTCGCCGCCGAGCACTATCACCAGGTTCAAAGACCGCGAGGACATTTCCGAACGCAACACTTCCTCTTGACCGCCGGAATACTTGGCTGTCTCCGGGTCCACGATCACCTGATAGCTGTGGGCTTGGAGCCATGCCAGGAGTTCAGGAACGGTTCGCGCAACCTCCGGACGCGCTGGACGAGAGATAATGGCCGCAACTTTCGATCCTGCAGATGAGCGAGAACTTGCCATGTTGGTCGAGTGAAAAGGAGATTGTACAGAATTCGAAGAAAAAAGCTTTAACCAGGGGCGCGCTTTCGATTGCGCTCAGGGCGCGCCCCCGAGTCCACGGCGATTAGAACACTCCCAGAAGAAGGAACTCGCGGTTCCCTTCTGCGCCGAGGATGGGCGATTCGATGACATCCGTGCGAGAACAACCCAGGTCCAGCAAGGTTCTCTTAACCTTTTCGACCGACGCCAACTGCGCAGCCTGGTCGCGGACAATCCCTCCCTTGCCAACGAATTCCCTTCCCGCCTCGAACTGAGGTTTAACCAGGATAATCATCTGCCGGCCGCGGCGCACGCTTGCAGACTGCGGGAAAGCCGCCTTAACCACCGGAGGGAGAACCAGGGTCGCGGAGATAAACGCCACGTCGATCGCGATGAAGTCTAAGTCTTCGCCAATGACGTCGGCAGTCACATACCGGGCATTCACTTTTTCCAGGAGCCGCACCCGGGAATCCTGGCGGAGTTTGAAATCCATTTGTCCATAACCGGTATCGACCGCGATCACACGAGCCGCACCATTCTGCAGCAGGCAATCAGTGAACCCGCCGGTGGAAGCACCGACATCGAGACACACCTTGCCCTCGACATCGATCTGCCAATGTTCCAGAGCGCGTTCAAGTTTGAGTCCACCACGGCTCACGAACTTCAGATCTTCCCCGAGCAGCCGAATCGCGGCCGCGGACTCAACCTGAGCACCAGCCTTGTCGAACTTCTGATCGTTGACCAGCACTTTCCCTGCGAGAATGAGAGCCTGGGCACGTTCTCGTGAAGCGGCCAGGCCGCGGTCGACGAGGAGTTTGTCGAGTCTCAGCTTCAAGGTCGGCTCGGGATTGCAGAGTTGTGGCGGCAACTGGCATCGATCTGCAGTGGGACCACGAAGGTGCTAGCCCTCGCTGCGGTGCAAAATGCTGAACCGTCTCTCGCTGAATCACTTACGAAGATACCGTCGTGCTTTTCCACAGAATTTTCCACGGTCGTGTTGAAAACTTTCTCCGCCTCTCACTCCTTAAAGAGAAAAGCCGCCCCCATGGGGGCGGCTCTCAGAAAATATTCAAATGCGCCACTAGCCAGCCACTTCTTCCAGGAGCTTTTGATCAATATCGAAGTTGGAGTGCACATTCTGCACGTCATCCTGATCTTCGAGCGCTTCCATGAGCCGGATCATCGTGTTGGCGGCTTGACCTTCAAGTTTAATGTAGTTCTGAGGAATCATCGCGACACTCGATGACGCCGGCTCAATGCCGGCTTTCTTCACAGCTTCGAGCACGGTCTCGAACGCGGAGGGTTCGGTCAGGATTTCCCAATTCTCGCCGTCGTCGTTCAGGTCTTCGCCACCGGCTTCGAGAACGATGTTCATCAGGTCGTCCTCTTTCGCTGCACTCTTCGGAATAATTATGTCGCCCTTCTTGTGGAACATCCAAGAAACCGCGCCAGCCTCCGCCATGTTTCCGCCGTTCTTGCCGAAGCAGTGGCGGATTTCACTCACCGTGCGGTTACGGTTGTCAGTGTTGATATCGAGCAGGACCGCGACCCCGCCGGGCCCATAGCCTTCGAGAGAAAACTCCTCGTAAGTGGCTCCGGGCAGCTCTCCCGTGCCACGCTGAATGGCCCGCTTGATGTTATCGGCGGGCATGTTCTCAGCCTTGGCGGCAACAATGGCGCCGCGTAGCCGCGGGTTCGAATCAGGGTCACCGCCGCCGTTCTTCGCGGCAATGCTGATTTCCTTGATGAGACGGGTAAAAATCTTGCCGCGCTTGGCGTCCAGCGCGCCCTTCTTGTGCTTGATTGTGGCCCATTTTGAATGGCCAGACATGGCTAGACCTCGTATTTAATGATGTCGGTTAAACGCGGGATTCGCCCGTAGAAAGATCACAGGCTGCCTCGAAAGTATGCAGGCGAAAACGAATTATACCACGAGACGATTCCGCCGGTCGTGGCTTCCCTCGAAAACGGGCCGCGTGATCCGGGATAACCTTCCATCGTTGGCCGGCGGCGGCCTGATCGGGTTATTGACGACAGTAGACGTACGCCCTAACATGCCAGCGGGGTATCCTCCTGCATGACTGACCAGGTCATAGGTCACTACCGAGTCCTCGAAAAAATCGGCTCCGGAGCCATGGGGGAGGTTTTCCGCGCGCGTGATGAAAGGCTGGGGCGCGACGTCGCGCTGAAGCTGATCCGGCCGGCTTCCAGCGACAATCGTGACCACCTGCGCCGTTTCGAACTGGAAGCTCGCGCTGCAGCAGCGCTGAATCATCCCAACATCGTCGCCGTTTATGACGTTGGTTTCAATGAGGGGTCTCCTTATATCGTTTGTGAATTGCTGCAAGGCGAGACCCTGCGCAAACGGCTGGCAGAAGGAGCGCTGCCGGTTCGCATGGCCGTCGATTACTCACTGCAAATCGTGCAGGGGCTTATCGCAGCGCACGATCACCGCATTGTTCATCGTGACCTGAAGCCGGAAAACCTGTTCGTGACCACCGACGGCCGAGTCAAGATTCTCGACTTCGGAGTGGCAAAACTCCAGTCTTCGCCCGAAGACTCTGGTCGGTCGGTAGAAGAATTGACTACGGTCACGAAAAGCGGCGCTGTCGTAGGCACCGTCGCTTACATGTCACCTGAGCAACTGCGGGGCAAGCCAGTGGACCACCGCAGCGACATCTTCAGCGTGGGCGCGATTCTTTACGAAATGTTGACCGGGCATCGAGCCTTCCAAGGCGAGACTGAGGTAGACACAATTACCGCGGTACTCCTGGAAGATCCACCCCAAATCAATCTGGAGCAGGCGAGCATTCCCTTATCGTTCCAGCGTATCGTGCGCCACTGTCTGGAGAAGGAGCCGGAGAACCGCTTTCAGTCGGCACGCGATCTGGGGTTTGCGCTGGACACTCTTTCAAGCGCTAATGGCGGGCAAGTAACGCGCCTCGGGGGTTCCCGCAGGCAAGCAAAGCTCGTCCCCTGGGCCTTGGCAGCTGTTCTTCTGGTGTCGACGCTGCTGCTCCTCGTAAATCAGTGGCGACGGCCCGCGCTCGCTCCATCGTACCGGCGTCTGACCTTCGAACAGGGCACGGTGTACTCGGCGCGCTTCGCACCCGACTATCGGGCGATTGTGTACGGTGCGGCCTGGAACGGAAAGCCGCTCCAGCTCTTCTCCACTGTCGGTGATTCGCTCCTGAGTCAGCCACTCAACGTTACCGACGCAAAGTTGCTCGCGATCTCTCGAAGCGGTGAATTGGCGGTGGCGCTCCACGGGGCTCACCTGTCACATCTGGAGATAGCAGGCGGCACGCTGGCCCGCACCCCTCTTGCGGGAGGTTCTCCCCGGGAGGTCCTCGAAGACGTTTCGTGGGCGGACTGGGATGCAAACGGTGAACTGGCTGTCGTGCATCATGCGCAGGGCCGTGATCGGATTGAGTATCCAATTGGTCATGTACTGTACGAAAGCAACGGATGGGTCGGCGACCTGCGTTTTTCTCCGCAAGGCGACAAGATCGCTTTTATGGATCACCCTGCGGAGTCGGATGATCGCGGGTCCGTCTCCCTTGTCGACCTCAGCGGCCACGTGAAAGTGCTTACTGCAGAATGGGAATCCGAGGACGGCCTGGCCTGGAGCCCAGACGGGAAAGAAGTTTGGTTTACCGCCGTCGAAAAGGGCATCAACCGCGACCTGCTCGGGGTGAACATGTCTGGACGGATCCGAAAAATGCTGGATCTTCCGGCAGGCCTGACCTTGGAAGACGTGGCACCCGATGGTCGAGTACTGGTAAGCCAGGATGACGAACGCATTGCAATGGCCACCACTGCGCGGGACGGCAAGAGCATCGATCTTTCCTGGCACGATTGGAATATTGCCAAGGACATTTCGAGTGATGGGCAGTCCGTCTTGTTCGAAGATTCCAGTGAAGCCGCAGGTCCTCACTATTCAGTGGCCATTCGAAGAATCGACGGCACTCCGCCGGTGCAATTGGGCGAAGGAAGCGCAGGTGGCCTGTCGCCGGACGGTAAATGGGCAATTTCTATTCTCACGGGTAGTCCTGGGCGCGTGACGCTGCTTCCCATCGGTCCAGGTCAGCCTCGCACGATTGCGCTACCCGGGCTGGAGCACATCCAGAACGGCTATGCTCATTTTCTGGCGGATGGGAAACACATCACGCTCAACGCCAACGAGGCCGGCCACGGCGCGCGCAGTTATCTGATCGATCTGAACGGTGGAAAACCAATACCGATCACGCCGGAGGGCATTACGAGTGGGTTGGTTTCTCCTGACGGGCAGTACATTCTCCGCCCCAACGAGGCGGGAGCCCCGGTCGCGGTTTATCCAATCACTGGAGGTGTGCCCCATACCATCCCCAATCTCGAACCGGACTTTTCTCCGCTCCAATGGTCGGAGGACAACTCGACAGTCTATGGGTTTCGTCGTGGCCAGGTTCCAACCAACGTATACAAGGTCAACCTGGTGACAGGCGATAAGACTCTTATCCAGGAACTGCAGCCAACGACCACCACAGGCGTGGTTTACATTGCCCCCGTGGTTGTGACCCGCGACGGCTCCCGCTTCGCTTATAGCTATTACCAAGTCTCCTCTGTGCTTTATCTGATTTCGGGCTTGCGGTAGCCCAACCACGCCAGACGGGCCTGCTTATTCGAGTGGCCCGGAAAACCCCTCAGGCACGTAATGGAAGAAGATGGATGTCGAGGTGTAACCCTCCGGCAAGACACCTCGATAATGCGGTACCTCGGTTCCCCTATAGACCAGGCCGTCGCCCAATGCCTGATAAACCCTGACTGTGCCTTCGGCAGTATCCAGGCATATGGGCCACGAAGTTGCCACCTGCGGCTCGGGAGAAAAGTCGAGACATAGCGTAACGCTGAACTCGCACTGTTGCCGATCAGTGTGCTTCTTCAACTCGGCACCACTTAAGTAAGAAGCCAGATAAACATAAGAGGGCTTTAGCACTTCTCCCACAATGGCGCTGACCGCGTTTGTAATCTGGTGATGGAAGAAGCGCGCCACACTCTCATTGTGAAACGTGTAGCGCCGTGGGCTCTGCTCGTCGCCGAGAGGAATGGCGCCACGCCGGATGGCATGCCGGTAATAGCGGCGCAAAGCTGCAAGATTGAAAGGGTGAATCAAGTTGCCGACCGGCATGTATCCTTTTTCTCGAAACCCACGAGTACTTTTTCTGACGACTTCAGCCCACTCCGCAAGACGGCGCCCAGCCTGCTCCTCCGGCGTTACTATGCCCGCGCTAGCCAACAAGCAGCAGACGTCTCTGGGAACGGTGGCAGACACACGCTCACCTGCCCGGAGCCGTGAAACCACCGCTTCCAACTTTGGACCTAACCAGAACGGATGCAGAGAACCAGTGGCCGGGTCACGCACCCAGGCCACCGAATCCTGCAGGTTGAAGTTCTCCAGCAAGTGCCGGTGAAGTTCCAGTTCTGCCGGCAATTGTCCGGGGGGCAGTACCAAACATTCCGGGTTTAGGAATAGTTGCTGATGGGGCAGGTCCTGTGCCCAGCGTTGTGACTCGAGCTGGCGCGGCGGAATCAAGTGCAGCGGCAACTCGTCGAGCAGACAATGGAACCGGCCCGGAGGCAGCGTCGCGCTATCCCTTTGCCGCGACCCCGCCCCCATCAGGCCAGTAATCCATTCCAGCCACGCCGCGTCTTTTACTTGTGAAGCCATCCGTTTACTGTGAAGCGGCTGTCCGCAAATGCTTTTGAGCGGCATTCTACGGGAGTGATTTCATGCAACAGCGAGCACGGAAAAAACACGATCTGGTTCTGCTGCGGCACTACAGTCTGATAGCTGCCTGTGCCGACTTGTCGCTCACCGCTCCCATTCGAATCGTGGAGGCATAACTCCCCGCCCTCGAACTGGCAGGGTTCGCCATGGAAAAAGTAAACGAACGTGATCGTGCGAGATGCGATCGCTTCCTGCGCGTCGTCGCAGTGCGCCAGGAAAAAGTCCCCGTCGTTGCTGGCTGTAATCTGAGTTTCCACGTGTCTAACGGGAAACTCCTCGATGCCAAGCTGATCCAGCACCCTCGGCAGCACCCACCGAATTCGCTCCAGGATGACTTCCCTATGCTTTCCCAACTCCGTTAGCACCCGCGAGCGGCGATGGTTGTAGTCGACCACTCCCGGTCCGCCGCTCGGCGAGACTACTTCGCTGCTCTGGAACTCGGCCTCATGCTGCAGCGTGTAAGAAATAAGTTCGTCGAGCTCTTGCGGAGCCAGGAACTCATCCAGCACAACGCATCGCGCCCGAACCGTCTCAGGCGCATCCAAAACGCCGACTCCGTTATCCGGCTCGACGTGGCTATGCTGCGCCCACTCCTGCACCGGAGCATTCAATGTTCGGAGACGGTCGGGTCGCAATGCACCTTGCGGCCCCGGAGCCTTGGCTGGCGGTGGCGGCGCACCTTGCGGCCCCGGAGCCTTAACGGGTGGTTGCGGCGCACCTTGCGGCCCGGGAGCTTTATCGGGTGGTTGCGGCAAGCCTTGCGGCCCGGGAGCTTTATCGGGTGGTTGCGGCATGGCTTGTGGACCGGGAGCATGTAGCTGAACCGAGGCTGAAGGCATGGTCTCGTCAGTCCCCGCGGGAATTCCCGAGCGAGCCAGGATTTGTTCCACAATGCTGCCGCCCAACAGCGCAAATGCGCGCTGGGCAACGGTTTCACCTACGGATCGCGCTATGGCTGCGCTTACGGCCGATTGGGTCTGCGGGTCACGGCTGGAAGCTGCTCTGGAGTTTTGCAGGAGGCTCATCAGCAACTCCTGCTCTTGCGGGCTCAGGATTCGTTCATCCCGCATCAACGTTTCAGAAAAGGAATCGAGAATCTGCTTCGCCGTCATCGGGCACACTCCTCCCTCAACTTGGTTGAACGTTTTTAGTTCCAGTGGGGCGAAATGGGGAAGCAGCTTTCGCGGAGACACTACCACCGAGGCGGCAAATTATCAAACGAAAAGTTATTCAAACTTTTAGCAGGAAGACGTTACCGGCTCGCCATGGCGCCCACCATGGAATGGAAGATCTTCATGCCGTCAGTACAGCCGAGTTCAGGTTCAGCAGAGCGCTCGGGATGAGGCATCATGCCGACTACATTGCCGCCAGCGCTGCAGATGCCGGCGATATTGTCGAGAGAACCGTTGGGATTGGCCGAGGACGAAATCTCACCATTGAGGGCGGCATAGCGAAACACAACTCGATCGTTTCGATGTAAGTCATCCAACGTCGCCTGGTCGCAGAAGTAGTTCCCCTCCATATGACCGATGGGGATCGTCAATACTTCTCCCTGGGAGCAGGCGTTGGTGAAGGGAGTAGCAGCATTCTCCACCCGCACCTGTACCGGTTTGCAGACGTATTTCAGTCCAGTATTCCGCATTAAAGCTCCCGGCAAAAGGCCGGACTCGCACAGGATCTGAAAACCATTGCAGATCCCCAGCACGAGACCTCCGCTATCGGCAAAGCGGCGCACCGACTCCATCACAGGAGAGAACTTCGCGATCGCGCCGGTTCTGAGGTAGTCGCCAAAAGCAAACCCTCCGGGGACGATGACGGCATCGCAGTTTTCCAGATCGTGCGATTCATGCCAAAGAAAAGTTACGGGCTGCTTAGCAACCTGTTGAATGGTCCAGTAGGCATCGTGGTCGCAGTTCGAGCCGGGAAAGATGATGACTCCAAATTTCATCGCCTGTCGCCTGTCCTTGGTTTGGGATTTGAGGTCAGTTTAGCACGCCCGGTTTTGGGCAGTGCAGTACTGCGGCGCTGCGATCGAGCCGCAAAATAAATCTAGCCGACGGCTTCCGCTGCCGAGTGAGTTTACCTTTTTCTAACGGGGTACCCCCTCCCCCCTGGGTGTATTGGAATCATCAAGTTAGCGCGAAATTCCCCGCAAAATCCGCATGGCAAATGACTTAGCGGTCATAATCCGCAAAACAAAGGAGTTATGTCCTGATTTTTGCTCGGGCACCGCAGCGGGCTCTACTGCCCTTGCTTGGGCAATGATCCGACGAATCGTGGGCTGTGCGCAAGGTCAGTGGTCACAGAGTTGTGCAGTGGAAATCTTTTGGCACAACTTCGCCGGGCCGACGGGGCTGTTGATCCGCGAGCGGGCTGGAGTCATCTTTGACTCCACACGGGCGTCGCTTTGCTCCGCTAACGGCCGAGGCGGCCGTCTCCACATGAGTTGGGGGCTGCACGCAGGCAGCAGGTTCCTCGCTCGCCTTCGGCGCGCTCGGAATGACAAAGGCTTAGGGATGGACTATGGCGGTTGGCGCTGCGGGCGGCGTTACGGTCTTCGGGGTCGCGTCGGGCTCAGCGGCGGGGTGGGTTGCGGCTTCACCTTGCATGATTGTTGTCATTTCAGGAGGAGCCGGCGGGGGAATCCCCTTTGCCCTCACGATCGCCCAGTGCCATTCCTGGTCAGGAAAGAGCGCAAAGTTCAAAGGCGTGCGGAAGGTCGCAGTCGTGGATGGAGCGGCTGATCCCTTTGCGTGCAGCAGGAGGGTCACATCAGGCTGCCTCTGGGTCGAGTCCGGAGCTTGTGGGGGCGCGTCACTCGACGCCGCGGGAATAATTCGTGCCTGGCCGAAGTGCGAAAGGGTGTCGGCGGGCTCTGGGCGTTTCACGATGGTGAGACCGATCAGCACCTCGCGCAGGTCCCATAGCGTTCCGTTATGCATGGAAACCTGCAGGGAATCTCCGTCGATCGTGGCCGGACCCTCCAGCTTGGCCAGTTCGCTGCGCGGTAATTCGTCCAGCAAGAAGGGATCGGAGAGCAGTGAAGTGGTCTTCGCGGTAAACGACAGACTGCAGCTGACATCGGGGGACGCCACGTGAAAGCTCTTGCCTCCGGGAGCGAGTGAGAACACTAGCGAGGAACCAGTCGCACGCCGGCTTTCGGCGTCGTCCATCGATTGCGAGAGATTGTCATTGTCAATCACCGGTTCGGACGAAGCAGTATTCTTTCGAAAGCTGCGCGCCACATCCCCCAGCGGAGTGTCGCCGGGATCTTCTTGTGCGCTAACCCAGGAGGGCAAGGCCAACAGGAGCATTCCCGAGACCAGCAGGGCCAGCTTCAGGCGGATTGGGGTAAATACTCGCACAGGGAATAAGGAAGCGAGCCAAACGCGCGATTCATTCGCCCGCAAGAAATGCGGGCGAGTCGCGAGGCTGGCCTAGGTCCTTCGTTCGCGCAAAGAACGCGCTTTCTCAGGATGACAACCAAACGTCCTATAGCAATTGTAGTGAGAGGGAGTGGCGAAGCGGAGGTTACCTGGGGAACTTTAGTAACTGGAACTTCCCAGAAGAAGATTAAAGATGGGCGCGCGCTGACGAAATGGAGGCGCAACGGGGCGCGCGCCCAAACCTAAACCCGGACCTTCCTAAAGAAGACCCGAGGACCGCAACCGCGAGACTGGATCGGCTACTGGCTGCCGCCGGAATACCCAACGGGCCACCGCAAAGCCCAGAGCCGCGTAACACAGATGCATGAACCTCATAGACACCCCCAACGTCTCAATCGGCCATCACCTCAGGGGAGGATCAGCATCACTATCGGCAAAATAGCAGTGGGGCGGAGACCGGACAAGGCCCGTCCGTGCCATCTCTGTGGCACGGAAGTAATACGGCATGGCCCGCAAGTGCATTACGCAAGAGCCGGCAGTAAGTGTCGCTTTTTCAGTGGGCGGGGTCGTCGGCAGGCATCATTATTAGCAAGCGTCATCATTAGCAGGCATCATCATTAGCAGGGATCGAGGGCATCCGGATGGGGAGCATCCGGAGCGCAGCAGCGGGCCAGTCGAATGGGAGACGCGCGACACACATCAGTTCCCGATGCTATTTCTTCGCGAGCGTTAGACGGGCGGCTTGAAGCTCTCTGCGTTTGGCGGCGTCCACCTTGGGATAGGCGAGATTGAGTTCTTCCAGCGTTTCCACAATGGCCGCTGAAACAGCGAGGTGCGTGAACCATTTATTGTCCGCTGGGATGACATACCATGGAGCGTGTTTAGTGGCAGTATGGCAGATCATGTCTTCGTAAGCTTTCTGATAATCGTCCCAATATTCGCGTTCATGAACATCTGCCGCGGAGAACTTCCAGTTCTTCCCCGGTTCGTCCAGGCGAGCCAGGAAGCGCCGTTTCTGTTCCTTTTTCGAAAGGTGGAGGAAAAACTTGCGGATAACCGTGCCGTTGCGCGCCATGTGGCGCTCAAAGCAGCGAATGTCTTCGAAGCGTTCCTCCCAGATGTCCTTCGTGACCAAGGATGCGGGAAGTTTCTCGTTCTCGAGCGCCTTGGGATGTACGCGCACCACCAGCACCTCTTCGTAGTAGGAGCGATTGAAAATTCCGATGTGGCCGCGCTCGGGCAGATTTCGGGTCGTGCGCCACAGAAAATCGTGTTGCAGTTCGGCCTCAGAGGGCACTTTGAACGAGTAGACCTGGCAGCCTTCCGGGTTCACGCCCGATAGGACGTGCTTAATCGTCCCATCTTTGCCGGCAGCGTCCATAGCCTGAAAGATCAGCAACAGCGACCAACAATCCTGGGCGTAAAGTTTAGCCTGCAGGTCGGCCATGCGGGCGATATCTTTCTGCAGATCTTCCTGCGCATGCTCAACCGAGCGCCAGTGTCCCGTATCAGCAGGATCGAAGTCCTTCAAGCGTAAATGCTTGCCATCGTCGACGCGATAGGATCGGGCTAGTTTGGCAGTTCTCATTCGTTTTTCACTCCGGCGAAGCTATTGCGTGATCGGTTCTCCTGCTCATGCGCGAATACCCATGCAGAGAGGGTCGCGCGGGTCCAGGACCAGTTCGCTCTCAGCGTTCACAAATGCCGATCCCTTGATGCTGGGATACACCTTGCCATCGCGTACTTTCACACTGCCTTCAAACACACTGCCAACAATGCTCTCCTGCTTCCACGTCTGACCTTCGCGGATTTTGCCGTCCGCATAGAGGCAAGCAAGCTTGGCACTGGTTCCGGTTCCACAGGGAGAACGATCATAGGCTTTGCCTGGACAGAGCACAAAATTCTTGCTGTCCACTCCCGGAAGCTGAGATGGGCCAAACAGCTCGACGTGGTCAATCTCCTTCCCATCGGAGCCGGCGATGCCAGCGTCGCGAAGCGCTTTGCGGATCGCCCAACTGATGGCCGTGAGTTCGTCGACGTTTTGCAGCGTTAGTTCCATGGTGTGTTCACGTACCAGGAAAAACCAGTTCCCACCCCAGGCTACATCGCCGTGCACCTGGCCGAATCCAGGTACGTCGACTGCAACATTGGCCGCGCTGCGATAACTCGCGACATTGTTGACGGTAACTTCGCCGCCTTCATGCAGAACTGCGGTTACAGTGCCGACCGGCGTCTCGATCTGGTGCTCGCCCGGTTTGATGCGGTTCATGTAGGCCAATGTTGCGACCAGGCCAATGGTTCCGTGACCGCACATGCCGAGGTAGCCGACGTTATTAAAGAAGATGACACCGGCAACGCACGCGGAGTCCAGGGGATCGCAGAGCAATGCGCCAACCATGACGTCGGAACCGCGTGGCTCGTTGACCACGGCAGAGCGAAAGCTGTCGTAGTTGCGGCGAAAGCATTCCAAGCGGTCAGAAAGCGGACCAGTTCCAAGGTCAGGGCCACCGCTCACAACCAATCGGGTCGGCTCGCCCCCGGTATGGGAGTCGATGACCCGAACGCGATGGGATTCCCTACTTTTCATTTTCCCTCGCTCTGGCTTCCACAACAATGATGAGGCTAACGAGACCAGGAGATCCAGAACCGTGAGCGTTCGCAAAAGCTGTCTGGTTCATGAGATACAGTATGCGTGATCGCGATCTTGAGTCCATTTTAGATTCGCTTGGAATTACGTGCTCCGTTGGGACTATGCGGTGGGATCTTCATCGCCCTGACGACTACCGGGCGATGGAGAACAGTTTCCAGCAGGTGGCGTTCGGCTGCGATGGTCCGGGCGGAAGGTCCGAGCGGCGAATAACCTTCGGCGCTTATCATCAGAGCCGCGCCCTTGGCTAAGCCTCCGGCGTATTTGCGCAGGAATCCATTCGTGGGTTTCTTGCGATCAGCTTCGGCTTTGGTCTGAATACTTCTCCTCGGAACGTCTCCAATCTGAATGCGGCGTATGTGGCCGTCGTGCCCAGCATCCAAGGCGTTAGCCAGGCGCAGAATGGCGGTTAGCTGGATGGTTGCTTTCTGCTCGTCGGACATGAGGTCCGCGAGAGCTCTGTGCTTTCTGGTGGGCAGGGATCCGCGGTGAAAGCGGGCAACGATGGCGGAGCGTTGCAGGTCGGCGGGCTTCCAACCTAACGGATTGCCATGCGCGCGAATCATGTCGAAGGAAGTTTTGTGATGTCCCTTCTGGCCTTTGGACTTGCCTACATCATGCAATAGGGCAGCTGCGAGCAGGCTGGAGCGGGCAGAAGAGCCGTCAACCGAAGGCAGCCAGCCGGAAGCTAGAAGGCCGTCGTAGAGCTGAAGGGCGAGACCGGCTACGCGCTCAGAATGGGCAAAGTCGGGATCGAGGCCGTTCGCCCAGAGCTTCATGCGCCGCGTGGCCAGCGCTTGAATCTGCTTGCCTTGCGGCAGGGCGGCGCGCCAGACTTGCCAGAGAGAGTCGGGGCCGACCATCTTCTTGCGGTAGCGCTCGATACGCTGGTTGCGCTCGCGGAGAATCCGTTCGTGCCATAACCGACGCGAATCTGCATCAGGGAAAATGTGACAGGAGATTGCTGTGGCCCAGAGCACGTCGAGGTCGTGGACCTCGCCCAGCAAGTCCTGCGCGTCTTTGAGGTCGTTGCTCCAGGCCTTGTGTTCGACGGGCAGAAAATTCTCAACGATGTAGCGGAAGCGCTTGATGCCAATGCGGAGGCTGTGAAACGCGGCCTGAGAGCGGTTGCGCAAGGCACGATGGTGGAGTTCGCGGGCTTGGGTCCAGCGCTCCAGGGCGAGATGCTTGAATAGAGCACTGCCCAAGCGGACATGGGCGGCTCGCGCAGGAAGGGAGCGGGTCCACTGACGCCACTGTTTACGGTCGAATTCTTCGAGAGCGGCATGGGCTTCCAGCTTTTGTTCTGCTTCGTGCGCGGCGAGGATTCTGAGCAGGGCCTGGGCTGCGGGATCGGCGTTTGAAATGGATTCGTTATTCGGTTGAGATGGAAGCAAAACAGGCAAGGGTGTCTGCTCCACACCTGCTTCGTTAAGGCCCAGCCTTTCGATCCACTCAATCATGACCTGGATATCGCGCAAGGCGCCAAGCCGCTGAAACAGGCGCTTGCCAGCCTTTCTCATAGCCTTCCAGTTGGGATCGGGATCGAGAGCGTTCAGCCCGTCGGCCAGGGAGCGGCAGCGGCGCAAGGAAACGCGCAGGTCATGAACGGGATCTGCGCTAAAATCGGCGGCGACGTGGTCGCACTCCTCGGACACACGCGTCATCCAGTAGCGCAGGCCCGTTGTTTTCTTAGCGCGTGTGCTGTGAGTGGTTGAGGAAAACACTAAGGTTCCGGGAAGCGGAGGATGCTCTTGCCAATTCTGCCCGTTACCTCCGTAACGTGCAACCCCTTACCTGTTGCATTTAACCTTTTAGTGCCTATAGGTATCTAGAGCCAGAACTGCGGGTTGAGGGGTGTTTTATCAGCGACGCTACCACATTTCACGCAAACCGGGCGGCCTCTGCGCGCGCTTTTGTCCACAGCCTGAATATTCTAATCAAGTACGCGCGCATGTACGGCCCTGATCACAAGCGTACCGAGGCCCAGTTCGAAACCGCCTGGAACGAATTGCAGCATGGTCTACCCGCAGCGGGAGAGGGCGGCTTCTTGCTGGGTGTTTCCGACAACAAGCTGCTGCTGGATGGAGTTCCGCTGGAAGCGGGACAGACCGAACGCAGCTTTGGCCAGCTCCTGAGCACGGCCGGCCTGGCTAGTTTGCACTTCTCCAAAGATGTAACCATCGAGGACTTTGCCCGCCTGGTGAGGGCGTTCACCGTGGCTGGCTCCAAAGCCCAGGACGTGGCCAAACAGATCAAAGAAGCTCTCAGCGGCGGAAGCAAACAGAGCACGATCAAGATCAATGAAGTTAAATTTGTGGCGGCCGACCCGTTGACCGGCGATATCAGCGTGGCGGCACAGATCGCGGCACAAACCCTGGGACCGGAATTCAAGCAATGGCTGAACGATCCGCAGAAGTTGCTGCAATTGATCGCAGCGGCCGAAGGCGCCAACTCGGGGGGCGGAGGCCAGGCTGGCGGCACCGTCGTTCCGTTCGGAAGCGTTCCGAACGCTTCCGGCCACTGGGTTGCCGGACCGGCAACCGGGGCCACTGCGACCGGAAGTGGAACGGGGACTGCTCCGGCCTGGGAAGGTGGAGTGGTACCGCTGCAGGAGGCTGAAGTAATTCAGGCCATCCGTCTGCTGACGCGATTTGGTCAAGTGCAGGACGATCCTAATGCGAATCCGGAGGCTCTGCAGAAAGAGCTGACCGAAGTCGACCCGAACACACGTTTGAACCTGCAGCAGCTGCTGGGCAGCCTGGCCGCCAAGGCGGCAACTACTCAAGAGGAAGACACGCCGCTGCTGATGAAGGCAGCGGAGCACATGGCAATCCGCTTCGCGCTCGAGCGCTATTCCAAAGGCGAAGTGAAAGTCAATGCCGTGCACCAGATGATGGAGCACATGAGCCGGCAGATGGACTCGCTGCGCGGGATTCTGAAGTTGCAAGAAGAAAAGATGAACAAGGCGGGCATCCTGGTGGAGTCGCACGCCGACATTCTGGACCGGATGTTCTGGGCGGAAGTGCCGGAGTCGGGAAAGAAGACGGTGCTGCTCTCAAATGAAGCTCCGTGCGTGCCGCCGCGCAATCTGCGCCAGTTTGTGGAAGTGCTGCTCGACCGCGACGACAAGCAAACGTCGGCCGAAATTCTGAACAACTATTCCGGTTGCCTGGTCAGCAAGGATCAGGAACCGCGGCGTAAGACGGCGATTGGATTGAGCCAGCTGGCCGACCTTTACGCCCGGCTGGGTGGCGAAGCCATGGGCAAGGCCATCCACCAGGTAAGTGAGCAGCTGTGCGTGGAGAAAGATCCTGAACTGCAAAGCTTGCTGAGCGCGGCATTTGTGCGACTGAGCCAAGAGGCCAGCGAAGCCAAGAATTATCAGGCGGTAAACGAAGTATGCACGGGCATGGAACTGCTGCTGCAGCAACGTCCAGTAATGGTGAACGACTTGCGCCCGCGGGTGGGCGTAGAAAACCGGATTCCAGAGTTCATTGAGGAAGCGTTGCACTATGAGCCGGTGCCCGCAGACTTGCTCTTAATCCTGCGGCGCACTTGCCAATCGGGCGCCGAACATCTGGCCGACCGGTTCTTCCGTTGTATGCGGCGCGACGAGTGCGACCGCATGGTCGAACTGGTCAAGGAGATGGGAAGTCCGGCCCTGACGCAACTGCGGGAGATTCTGCGCACCGGGCAGCCACGACAGGCATCGGCGGTCGTGGGGCTGATGAGCCGTCTCGATGTGAGCACCTTGCTTGAGCTCTTGCCGTCGCGATTGCCCGAGTGGAACCGGTTCTACCACGACATCGTAGTGCGCCAGATCGCGTACGGAGCTGCTCCGGACCGCGGCCGAACGCTGCTGGAGCTGGCGGAGGTGCTGGATTCGGTGGTGTTGCCGGAAACCATCGACGAAATCGGAATGAGTGGTGATCTGACGGCTGCTCCGCCGCTGGTCGCAATGGCCAAGCCGGGCGAAGCCGCTTCACGTTCGCCATTTGTGCAACTGAAAGCGATCGAGTCCCTGGGCCGGCTACGGGATCCGGAGGCGGTGTCGCTATTGCGTGAGATCGTGGAGACGAAGAAAACTTTTGGATGGGTTCATCACCGCGAGCTGCGGATTGCGGCAGCGCAGTCGCTCTCGAAAACCGACCCGCGCTACAGTGGCCAGATTCTCTCCGATAGCGGCATCGAGGCGGCGGAACTGGCGATTGCGCCTCTGGATACGGCTCCGGCATGCCCGTGGGTCCGGCAGCGGCGTTACGAGCGCATGGTACTGGCTCGCTCGATTAGCGCCTCGATCGGAAGTTCGTGGGGAAAGTCGAAGATTCTGATCCGCGAGTTGAGTCTAGGCGGAGGGATGGGCACCAAGGAAGACAATCTGCGCATTGGCAGCGAGGCCGATTTGGAGATTTCCTTGGGCATGAGGTCGAAGATTCGCGCGCATGTGCTGCTACGCCGGGCGCGGGTGAACGAAGTAGGCTTCGAGATCGTGAATACCGATCTGGAAAGCCGCTACCGCTTGCGCCGGGTGCTGGTGGAGGCTATGAGCCGGAGCACACAGAGCAAGGATCAGCAGTGGAGCGGGGAGCGGAAGGTCTAACGGCAAAGTTTCAAGGTTTCAGAGTTTCAAGGTTTCGTGGGCAGCACCTAAGCGCCCCAGCCGCTTGGATTTCCCCGAGATCGCGCCCTTCAGAAAGTCAAAAGCCTCTGCCGCAGGCAGAGGCTTTTGCTATTTAGGAACCCTGAAACTCTCTGAAACCTTGAAACTCTGAAACCTAGAAGCCTGCTTTACTTCACCTTGACGAAGATGATCACCAGGGTGTAAAGCGCGAGCGACTCGATTAGAGCCAAGCCTAGAATCAAAGCCAGTTGAATTCCGGGACGAGCGGCCGGATTGCGGGCCAGACCCTCGGCAGCGGCAGCAGTTGCTTTGCCCTGCGCCAGGGCACAGATCCCCGAGGCAAAGGCCATGGAGAATCCGGCTGCGATGGCAACCCAGTTGACGCCACTTGAGGGCTCGCCCTGCGCGAAGGCCGGAACGGCGAACGAGAGGGCAGACAGTACGAGGAACAGTTTACTCAGCTTACCCATTTGTGTTTCTCCTTGTATGAAATACCGCTAGTGGGTGGTTGACGCCATCCCTTGCAGACGCCCTCACGCTTGCGGCTGAAAATCTGAAAATCAGTGGCCAGTGGTCAGTTGCCAGTAGCCGGTAAAACCTTAGGTTCCAGTGCCATTTCAGCTAACTCGTCCGAGCCCTCTCTTACTGGCCACTCGCCAATGATCACTGGCAACCGCCTTTCAGTGCTCTTCCGACACCGCACCCTGCAAATAGACGGTGGTAAGCAGCACGAAAATATATGTCTGCAGCAGCGACACGCCGATGTGCAGTCCTAGGAACACGATGGGAACGCCGATGGGGACGAGCGAAATGAAAACCAACGTGACCAGATCACCGGCCAGCATATTCGCGGTAAGGCGGATGGTCAGCGAGAGCACGCGAGCCAGATGGCTGATCAGTTCGATCGGAATCATCAGCGGCGATAAGGCAGGCACGGGCCCAGCAAAATGTTTCAGGTAGCCGATTCCGGCGTGCTTGAATCCCTGGGTCTGGTAGTACACGAAGGCGCAGATCGCGCAGCCTAAAGGAACGATGGGCACGGCGGTCGGCGATTCGAAGCTGGGAATCACGCCGATCAGATTGCAGAACAGGATGAAGAGACCCAGCACTACCAGGAAGGCAGTGTAGCCTTCGCTGTGATGCCCGATGATTTCGTCGCTTTGTCCCTGGATGAATCCCTCTACGCCTTCAAACGTGTGCTGCAACGCGCCTGGATGGTCCACAGAAAGGCGCGAACGAACCAGAAGGAACAGAACCAGCAGGAAAACGAAAACCAGAACCTCCATCGCCAGCGAGTTTGGGATGGGGGCCGTCGGATGCTTAGGTTGTAGGTGCAACGCCAGCAGCAACGCCGTGACTGGGCCTGCGAACAGACGATTGAGGATGGCGGTGAACCAGAGTTGTTCAGGCATAAGAAAGCTTCTAGCTGCTAGCTCCTAGCTCTTTCATAAGCAGGCCAGCTTCCCGCTAGACCCCTCGAGCCAGCGCTGCATACAGTTCATAAACTGCTTCGCATCCGATGGCTCCAACAGGCAAAAATAAGCCCGCAAGAAGCCCGTCCAGGCTCGCGGGTGAAACAGTCAATATAACATAGGCGCCAAAGGCCATCAAAAAGTAACGCAGCAGGAAGCGAAAGATAATTCCCTGCCCTGATTGCGACGTGGCCGCTCCGCTGGCGCGATCGACAAAACCGGCAATCACGCGCTTGAGCCAGTGAAAATTGACGTAGGCAATGGCACATCCGCATGCGAAGCCGACGGCTGAACGCCAGCCAAACTTCCACCAGAACGCCAAAACCAGCAATGGAGCGAGCAGTGCCATGAAGCGGCCGATGCGAAGTAGAGCGCGAGAGTAGAAGTGCTCTGCCGCGACAGCCTGTGCTGCTTCGGATTCGTTTTCTAGTTGGTCTGACATCCCGGTCTGACATCATGGTCTGACATCGCCGCTACTGGATAGCGACCCTGATCACTTCGTATCCCGCAAAACGGTGCGTATCAGCTCGAAGAAACCGGCAGCGATGCCCAAGAGAATGCCAGCCAAGTATAGCCACGTGGTGTGCAACCATCGGTCGAGAGCCGCGCCGACCAGCCATCCGACGACAAGAGCGGCGGGAAAGATGAAAGCCAGTTGGCTATATCGAGCTGCCTGAACCCAGAAATTCTCTTTGCGACCGGAGTCTTGACGGTCGGGGGATGGGTCGGCGGGAGGGATTTGCATCGCCATGTCTGATCCAGATTTAGCAGACCCACGTTCCGCGGACCCAGGTTCGGCAGACTCAGGTTCGGCAGACTCAGGTTTAGTGGATCAGCTTCGCTACCATGGGATTCTGCGCCATCCCCAGCGACCAGTTCACCAGATGGATGAAGCGCTCCGGCATGATTCCGATGAAGAGCGTGGCGAACGCCGCCACGACGAGCGCGGCCCTCATGCTCCAGCTTACCGGCAACAATCCCCGCTCCTCGGGCTGGCCCATGAACATGGCGTTCGCCATCTTCAGGTAATAGTAGAGGCCGAAGACGGAATAGAGCACGCCCAGGGACGCGAGCGCGTAGTGTCCGGTTTCGATGAGGCTGAGGAAGATGAAGTATTTGCCCCAGAAACCGGCCAGGGGAGGAATGCCGGCGAGCGAGAACAGGAAGATCAGCATCAACACGGCTTCGACGGGAGCGCGCGAGTAGAGGCCGTTGAGATCGTCGAGTTCGTCGCCGATTACGTTGCGATGTCGCAGCGAAGTGATCACGCCGAACGCGCCAAGGTTCATGAAAGTGTAGACCAGCAGGTAAATCAGAATGCCTTTGACGCCGTCCGGATTGAGCTGGGTGAGAGTTCCGGCGATCAGGCCGAGCAGCATGTAGCCGACGTGCGCGATGGAAGAATAGGCGAGGAGGCGCTTGGTGTTGGTCTGAGTGAGGGCGGCGAAGTTCGCGCCCGTCATGGTGGCGATGGAGACGAAGACCAGCACCGGAACCCAGGTCGCGCGCATGGCGAGAAGTCCACCCGGAACGAACGGGGTGCCGATGCTGCCGATCAGGATGCGAAACAGCATCGCCCATCCTGCAGCCTTGACCGCGACGGACATGAATCCCGTGATGCAGGTGGGCGCGCCTTCGTAAGCGTCCGGCGCCCACTGGTGGAAGGGGATGGCCGCAATCTTGAACAGGAGGCCGGTGATTGTGGTCAGCAAAGCAACAATCGCGATTGGATTGTGCGGCTCTCTCAGGAGAATCCGGGAGAGCTGGTTGCCGATGACAGCCAGGTTTGTGCTGCCAGTCAGGCCATACAGCAGCGACAGGCCATAGGCAAAAATGCCGGATGAAAATGCGCCGAGTAACAGATATTTCAGTGCCGCTTCGTTGGAGCGGCGGTCGCGGCGCAGAAATCCCACCAAAACGTAGGTGGAAATCGCCATCAATTCCAGGCCGATGAAAATCAGTACGATGTCGAACCCAGCCGCCATGCTCATCATGCCGACAACCGAGAGCAGCATCAGGGTGTAATACTCGCCGTGGTTTTCATGCTCGGTCGTCATGTAGCGCATCGACATGAGGATCGAGATAGCCGTACCCGCAAGAAACAGGTAAAAGAAATAGATCGAAAAGCGATCGACCAGCACGGTGCCCATGAAACCTGAAACGCGAGGCAGGCCGCTGGCTTGCATCCAGGCCTGGACGTTATAAACCGCCCTGGCAGCGAACAGTACGCCGACCAAAGCCGTGACCGCATTGACCCACTTCTCCTCCGGCGGCAGCATGAGATCGATGAGCAGGATGCCGAGAGCAAACAGGGTGAGCAGAGTGATGGGGAGGGCCAACAGATAGTCGTTCAAACCGAATTGGGGAGAAAGGCCCACTAGTTCTTCCCCTTGGGCGGTGCTATCACGGGCTTTGGACCGTGATACGGCTGAGATCGGTCATCAATAATCGGCGGAATTTCTGGCGGCACTTCGTTAGGCTGAACCGAAGCGTTCATTGCGGCCCCTGCCTGAGGGGCGCGCACATTCTGCACGATCTGATTCACGGGCTGATCGAGAATCTGCAAAAACGGTTTGGGATAAAGGCCGATCCAGAACGCCATGATGAGAAGCGGCACAAAGGTCAAGACTTCACGCGGAGTCAGATCCTGCAGCTTTTCATTTTTCGGATTGCTGACCGGGCCAAAGAAAACGCGCTGATAAAGCCACAGGAGATACGCCGCTGCGAGCACCACTCCGGGGACAGCCCACGCCGCCCACTTCCAATTCTCCATGAAAGCGCCCAGCATGATGTAGTACTCGCCGACGAAGCCGTTCAGCAGCGGCAGTCCCATCGAGGAGAGGAACATGATCAGGGTGATCGTGGCATAAACGGGCATGACGTTCGAAATACCGCCATATTCAGCGATCTCGCGGGTGTGGCGGCGTTCATAAAGAATGCCGACGATCAAGAACAGCGCGCCAGTCGAGACGCCGTGATTAATCTGCTGCAGAACCGATCCGCTCAATCCAAGCGGCGTCAGGGCGAAGATGCCCAGCGTACAAAAGCCCAGATGGCTTACCGAGGAGTACGCCACCAGCTTCTTCATGTCCTTCTGCATGAGAGAAACGAGTGCACCGTAGAGGATAGCGATTATGGAGAGCGTGATCATCCAGCCCCGGACTTTCGTGTGCATCAGCACATCGGGGAAGAATGGCAGCGAGAACCGGATGAATCCATATGTTCCCATCTTCAGCAGAACGCCAGCCAGAATGACCGAGCCCGCCGTCGGCGCCTCCACGTGCGCGTCAGGCAGCCAGGTGTGGAAGGGGAACATTGGCACTTTGATGGCGAAGGCAAAGAAGAAGGCGAAGAAGAGCAGCGTGGCGATGGTCGGCCCGTAGGCTGGGTCGGAATAAATCTTCGGGGCGGTTTCGTAGAGGGCCGTGAGGCTG
Source organism: Candidatus Sulfotelmatobacter sp. (assembly GCA_035486795.1). Classification (GTDB taxonomy): domain Bacteria; phylum Acidobacteriota; class Terriglobia; order Terriglobales; family Acidobacteriaceae; genus Sulfotelmatobacter. Next base: position 47,282 of record DATHMS010000025.1, read on the forward strand.
AATGTGTAGATTCCGGTCAAGGCATGGTGATGGAAATAGAGGAACAGGATGCCGAGCAGCATCAGGACCGAGCCGGCCAGCGTGTATAGGAAGAACTTGATCGCCGCGTAAAGCTTGCGCGGACCGCCCCAGATACCGATCAGCAGGTACATCGGCACCAGCATGGCTTCCCAGAAGACGAAGAAGAGGAAGAAATCGAGCGCCATGAAGACGCCGAGCATGCCAGTCTGAAGAATCAGAAACCAGATGTAGTACTCCTTGACGCGGTTCTCGATGGCGGTCCACGAGGAGAGGATCGAAATCCAGCCCAGCAGCGTGGTAAGCATGATCAGCAGGAAAGAAATGCCGTCGATGCCAATCACGTAGCCCGCGCCGATGGAGGGAATCCAGTTGTTGGGCACGCCCTCGATAAACTTGAAGCGGTCGGCACTCTGCATCTGCGACCAGAACATCGGCGCCAGCGGCAGCGAGACCAGGAAGCCGCCGAGCGCGAAAAAGTTCGCAATCCAGCGGATCGCGTCCTTGTTCTCCTTGGGAACGAACAGGAGAATGAGCGCGCCTACCAGCGGCGTGAAGAGGATGATCGAGAGTATGTGGTTTTGCATGAAAAGCTCTTAGCCTTTAGCTCTTTAGCCTTTAGCTCACAACTCTTCGCCTTTGGTTTCAAGCTAGGAGCCAAGAGCTAACGGCTAAGAGCTTCTTTCAGTGATACACGTAATAAAATACGAAACCTACCAGTCCCGCGGTCATCACCAGCGCGTACCACTGGACCAGACCCCATTCGAACAACCGCGCGGGATATGAAAGCATGCGCGCCAGAATCGCCGGACCGTTGACGCCGATGCCGTCGATGATCCACTTGTCCCACCAACTGGAGATTGTCGCGGTCAGACGCGTGATCCAGCCGGCGGCGTTGACCGCGCCATCGACAACATTCGTGTCGAACCACGCAGACGCTTCGCCTAATCCGAGCACGCCCAGGCGGAGATTTCCTAGCTTGCGGCGGCCGGTGAAGACGTAATCATAACCTTCATCCACGTAATACTTATTGAGCAGCACGTTGTAGACGGGCGGAGCGGCTACGGCAATGGGCTCGGTGTAAGCCTTGTCAGCATGGTAATAATTCTTCCAAGCCATTCCCCAGCCGATGCCGGCAGCGGCCAAAGACAGACCCATCAGCAGCCACTCCGTGCCAGTGTTGTGTTCTTCCTCTTTGGCTCCAGCGGTCAATTGGCCGGCTCTACCCTCTTCCTGAAGAACCTGAGCTTCAGGGGCGAAGACGGGCTCGAGGAACGTTGTGAAGCGGTCGGAGCCGCCAAGACTGTGCGGCCATCCCAGCCATCCGGCGACAATCGCGAAAAGCGCAAGCACAACCAGTGGCGCGGTCATCGACACGGGCGATTCGTGAATGTGGTGCTCCACCTCGCGGCTCATGCGGGGGCGGCCATGGAAAGTAAGGTACATCAGGCGGAACATGTAAAAGGCGGTCATCAACGCAGTGATGAAACCGATAGCCCAGAGAAAATGGTATCCGCTTGCCTCTCGCGACCACGCTTCCCAGAGAATGGCGTCTTTCGAGAAGAAGCCGGCGAACGGAAAGATGCCAGCGATGGCTAACGTGGCGATGAACATGGTGCGGTGCGTGGTGGGAATGCGATGGAAGAGGTCGCCCATGTTGCGCATGTCCTGCTCGCCGCTCATGGAGTGAATCACGGAGCCTGCACCGAGGAAGAGCAGCGCCTTGAAGAAGGCGTGCGTGAAGACGTGGAAAACGCCAGCGGCAAACGCCCCAACGCCTAGCGCCAGGAACATGTAACCAAGCTGCGAGACGGTGGAATAAGCGAGCACGCGCTTGATGTCGTTTTGCACCAGGCCGATGGAGGCGGCGAAGATTGCAGTGAGAGCGCCTACGATGGCAACGACCAGCATCGACTTCGGAGCCAGGACGAACAGCGCGTTCGAACGCGCGACCATGTAGACGCCCGCTGTGACCATGGTTGCGGCGTGGATGAGCGCGGAAACCGGCGTGGGGCCTTCCATGGCGTCGGGCAGCCAGACGTAGAGCGGAAGCTGTGCCGACTTGCCGCAGGCGCCGACGAAGAGCAGCAAAGTAGCCGCAGTGATGATGGGATCACCGATGGCAAAGCGTCCGCTATGCGCAATGTGGGTGACGTCGGTGAAGCGCAGCGATCCGAAGTACCAGGCGATAAAAAACATTCCCAGCAGAAATCCGGCATCGCCGATCCGGTTGACGATGAAGGCCTTGTTTCCCGCGTCCGTGGCTGACTTGCGGTGGAAATAGAACCCGATCAGCAAATAGGAGCACAGTCCCACTCCCTCCCAGCCGACAAACATCAGCACATAGTTGTTGGCCAGGATCAGAGTCAGCATGGAAAACATGAAGAGGTTGAGATATCCGAAGAAGCGGTAATAGCCGCCTTCATGCGCCATGTATCCGGTGGAATAGATGTGAATCAGCATGCCGACGCCGGTAACGAACAACAGCCAGATGCTCGAGAGTGGATCAAGCAGGAACCCGGCGTCGGCCTGGAATGCGGCTTGCGACCCATCATGGGTCGTGTAATTCATGTGGCCGCTGTCGGTGCCGAGCCAGGTGTAGAGGACGGTCTGATAAGGCTGGTGAAAATGCTCGGGAGTGGACGACCAGGCGGAGTACTGCCAGAATGCACCGCAGGCCATGAGGAAAGCAAGGACGATGGTGCCCACGCAGACTGCGCTCACCGTGGCCTTCTGCAGCTTGCGGCCGAAGAAGAACATGACGACAGCGCCGAAGGCCGGCAGCAGCGGTATCCACCAGATGTGGTCGAGAAAAAACATAAATTCAGGTTCTAGCTTCCTACCACTTCAGCAAATTCACTTCGTCTATGTTCACCGTCTCCTTGTTGCGGAAGAAGGCGATCAGAATACCGAGGCCGACCGCGGCTTCTGCGGCGGCGTCGGTGATAACAAAAATAGAAAAGATCTGGCCGTGCAAGGCCAATGGTCCGCCACCTAAACGGGCAGGCATCCCCTGCCAATAATGTGAGAAAGCCACCAGATTCAGGTTCACGGCATTCAGAATGAGTTCAATCGACATCAGGACGATGACCACGTTGCGGCGCGTCAGCACCCCGATTACCCCCAGCAGGAACAAAGCTGCCCCGAGTATCAGGTAGTGCAGCGTCGTGATGTGGAGCATGGATTCCATAAGCTGCAAGCAAGACGTAGCAAGCTAGGCCTCTACATCTAGATTCTCTTTTTTGCCATCACCACCGCTCCGATGATCGCAACCAGCAGGAGCAACGAGGCGATCTCGAAGGCGAACATGTATTGTCCATACAGCAGGTTGGCTACTTTTTGCGTATTATCGCCTTCCATGATGGTGGACACGCCGTCGGGGAAGATATCCCTGCCCTTTGCATAGACAGCGATAAATAATCCGCCCAAAGCCGTGGCGGCAATGATCCCGACCACCCACTGACTATTGAATTGCCGCTCTTTCATGGAGCGTTCAATGCTCACGAGCATGATTACGAACAGAAACAGCACCATGATGCCGCCAGCATAAAGAATGATCTGCACGCCAGCGACGAACGGAGCGTAGAGCATCAGATAGAGCGAAGCCTGAGCCAGCAGCGCGACAATCAGCGCCAGCGCCGAATGCACCGCGTTCTTGCGCGTGATCACCAGGATGCCCCCGATCAGCATGATCGCGGCAAACAGGTAAAAGAAAAATGGTGTGGCTACGGGTGCCATATCTTTTGTTGCAGCAGCGCTACGCTAGCCGTCAGAATCAGAACGCCCAAACCCAACGGCAGCAGGACTTTCCATCCCATCTGCATGAGCTGGTCAAAGCGATATCGCGGGAACGTGCCACGATACCAGATATAGAGGTACATGAACCCGGCAACTTTCGCCGAGAACCAGAAAATATCCTGAATGCGGATGCTCACCGCCGGAACGAACAGAACCAGACCAATTAAGCCAAGGACCGCGCCAAATCCCGCAAGACCGATGGTTTGAATGCGGAACAGCGGATGCTTCGGCATGCGGACGGTGTTGTAAAAGCAAATCGCGGCGAAGAAAAGAAAGGTGACGCCGGGGAACAAAGAGAAAATCTGATCCCAGGGAGTGCCGCTCAGTAAATTCGGAAATGGCCGCAGCCATCCCCCGAGCCAAAGTGTCACCGCGATGGAAGATACCGCGATCATGGCAGAGTATTCCGCCAGAAAGAACAACGACCAGCGGAAGCCGCTGTATTCGGTGTGGAAACCTGCGGTCAACTCGGACTCGGCCTCGGCCAAATCGAACGGCGCGCGATTGGTTTCGGCAACCATGGCGACGGCGAAGATGAAGAAGGCGATCAGGCCAAGCGGGAAAAACTTAAAGATGAACCACTCTCCCTGCGCCTGCTGAGCTTGAACGATTCCGATCATACTGAGCGTTCCGGTTCCGGTCGCGTTCAGGCTGGTCATCAGGATCGCTGAAACCACGGCCAGTCCCATCGCGACTTCATAGGACACCATCTGCGCGCTCGACCGCAGCGCGCCGATCAGCGGATAGTGTGAGTTCGAAGCCCATCCCGCCATCACGATGCCCAGCACGCTCAGCGACGAAACGCCGAGCATGAAGAGGATTCCGATGTTCATGTCGGTGACGGCGTGCGTGGGGCCGAACGGGACCACGACAAAAACTGTAAACGCCGCCAATACCACAATCAGCGGTGCCATCCAGAAAACGAAGCCGTCGGCCTCGGCGGGCATGATGTCTTCTTTGAGCAGCAGTTTGATCGCGTCGGCGATGGGCTGCAGTAATCCGTGCGGGCCGACGCGCATGGGCCCGAGGCGGACCTGCATGTGGGCGAGGATTTTGCGCTCAAGCCAGTTCATCGCGATCACAGCTACAGAAAGTCCGCCGAAGACGAGCATGATGTAGACCAGCGCCCAGAACATGTTGCCGGCGGAACCGGGCGTTTTGTCGCTCGAGAGGTACGACTGAATGTATTGGATGATCTGTCCCATGACTGATCCGCCCATCAGCGGTCCACCTCGCCGAGAACGATGTCGAGCGTGCCGATCACCGCGATCACGTCAGCCACAAGCTGGCCGCGGCACATCACGTCGAGCGCCTGCAGATTCACGAACGATGGCGGACGCACGCGAAGGCGGTAGGGTTGGGTCGATCCGTCGCTGACGATGAAGTACCCCAGTTCGCCCTTCGGCGCTTCGATCGAGTGATAGACCTCGCCCGCCGCCGGCTTCATCACCTTCGGAACCTTCGCCATGATCGGACCTTCGGGCAGCGCGTCCACAGCCTGCTCGATGATGCGCACCGATTGCCGCATCTCAGCCATCCGCACCAGATACCGGTCGTAAGTGTCGCCGTTCTGTCCGGTAGGAATTTCGAAGTCGAAGTTCTTGTAGCAGGCGTAGGGTTGAGCCTTGCGCAGATCCCACTTCACGCCACTGGCGCGGAGTACGGGACCAGTCACTCCGAGCGCGATGCAATCCTGTGCCGAGATCGTTCCGACTTTCTTAGTACGCTCCACCCAGATTCGGTTGGTGGTGAGCAATTCCTCGTACTCGTCGATCTTCGGACGAAAGAACGTGAGGAAGTTCTTCACTTCCTTCTCAAAGCCGGTATAAGTCTCATACTGCAGGCCGCCAATACGAAACGCATGCGTGGTGAGGCGCGCGCCACAATATTTTTCGTAGATCTTGAGAATCTCTTCGCGGTCGCGGAAGGTATAGAACAGCGGCGTGATGGCGCCGATATCAAGGGCATGCGTGCCCAGCCAGAGCTGGTGGCTTGCAATGCGGTTGAGTTCCGTGAGGATCACGCGCACATGCTGGGCACGCGGCGGTGCTTCTACGTTGAGAAGTTTCTCTACCGTCTCGCAATAACCCAGCCCGTTCGAGACCGCGGCCACGTAGTCCATGCGGTCTACGTACGGGTTAAACATCGTATACGTGCGGTGCTCGCCAATTTTCTCGACGCCGCGGTGCAGATAGCCAATCACGCATTCCAGGCCAAGTACCTTTTCGCCGTCGAGCCGCAGAATCACTCGCAGCACGCCGTGCGTAGCGGGATGCTGCGGGCCCATGTTGATGATGAGTTCGTTGGCGTCAAGATAAGTCTTGTCGTGGCTTTCGAGCTCCAGCGGTGAGAGCGTGGTGTGGGGGTCGGTCATTCTGATTTAACTCCCGATTCTAACTGGCGCCTTTCATTGCCCGCTCTCGATGCCGAGGTTGATCTGCACCCACTCGTTATCTTGTTGCAGAATTCCGTAATCTTTTCGCAGGGGATGTCCCTTCCAGCCATCAGGCAGCAGAATCCGCTTCATGTCAGGATGTCCGTCAAACTTAATGCCGAACATGTCGTAGACTTCGCGCTCCAGCCAGTTGGCCCCTGGCCACACAGAAATAGAACTCGGCAGGCTCGCACCATCGAGAATCTGCGTTTTAACGCGGATGCGCTCGTTGCGCGGGAAGGAATAAAGCACCCACACCACGTCGAATTGCTTTTCACGCGCGGGGTAATGCACCGCCGTGATGTCCGCGCAGTAATCGAACTGCTCCTCATTACGTAAAACTTGAAGAATCTCAGGAATCAGCGAGCGATCGACCGCCATGTAGTTCTGCCCGGCATACGTCAGCGGCTCAATCCCGGAACCATAGTTGCCCCTGAGCTTCGCAATCATGGGCGAATCCCAGGGAGTAGGAACAGGTGCGGCAGGTTTAGCGGGAGCAGCAGGTTTAGCAGTCGCCGCTGCCGCAGGCGCTGCCGGCGCAGGCGCTGCCGGCGCGGGCGCCATCGGCTTCGGTTCGCCTTCCGGCGGTGGTGAAGCGGGCGATTTGGTTTCGTCCGGCATAGCTCGGAAACAAACAAACCTCCGGCTCAGGGAGTTACGGAGAGAACGTTAACTTTTATCAGCTTGAGGATACGGTGTCAACGAGGTTGGCGAGAAGCAGTTGTCATCCTGAACATGCTTTTTTTGAGCAACTAAGGACCTGGGCGAGCCGCGCGGTGTGTCGCGCTGTTTGCGACACAATAATCGCGCGTTTGGCTCGCTTCCCTACTACACACGCCCCTGCGCCTGATAGTGCTCGATCAGATCGCGGATGCGCTGGGCATCCCCTTTGCGATGCCCGTGGCTGGTGATGGGGTCGGTGCCGCCAGTGGATTCAATCCGAATCTCGGCCCAGAGAACACCGGTCGAGATGTGCACCGAGGCAATCTTCGACATGGCGATGCTCTCGTCGTTGCTGCCAAACCACCTCGACTTCACGCGGCTGACGCGCAGGGGGCTGACCACAAGCCGGGTTGGAAACAGAAAGTTGCCCTGGGTCCAGCGGCTGGCGGTAAAGGTTTCGACCGGCGACTCGGCGGGCGTAGGCGGCGTTACACCCATTCCAGCGCGCCTTTTGCCCAAACCCACACGTAACCGGCGATCAGGATCACCAGGAAAATCAGCATCTCCAGCAGTCCGAACAGGCCGAGAGCTTTGAACTTGACCGCCCAGGGAAACAAAAAGATTGTTTCCACATCGAACACCACGAACAGGATCGCGACAATGTAGTAGCGAACGGTGTAGCGGCCGCGCGCGCTGTCGATGGGGTCAATGCCGCACTCGTAGGGCATCAGCTTGGTCTTGCTGGGATTGTCCGGACGCACCAGCTTCGCCGCCAGCAACGTGAGCGGAAGAAGGACGCCGATGACCGCCATAAAAATAAAGATAGGGACGTAGTTTTGCGGCATAGTGTGCCTTGCGCATTACCGGGCAACGAGCCCACCCATAGTATCGCCGTCTGCACCTGGCTTCAAGGCTCTTGTAACGGCACAGAACGGCAAGGCTCGCAATCCCTTATTTACTGTTTTTCCCAGTGCGTTGAGTTGAACTGGTTGGGATCGAATGCGGCCGGGCTCAGTTTCACGTTCGCCTGGATGTCTGAATAGTCTTCGCTGAAAACCATCTTGTCGTCGACGTGCACCTCAACCCGCGCGGCCACCCACCCCCCGCCGAATTTTCGATAATCCGCAAAGCGAATGTCGTCCACTTTCTTGGGATCGTTTCGAGCCGGTTCCATCTCGCGAACAAATAGCAGAGTGTCCTTTTCTACCCAGAATTGCCTCGACTGCAAATCCCCCTTGTCCGCGCCCACCACATAGACAGGGTGGCCCTCCCAGGTATCCTCGCGGAACTTCGTTAAGTCATAACCCTGCCCCTTCACCACATCGATCGTGGCCTGCGGCTCTTGACGATAGACGTCAAACCCCAGGACTAACAGCATGTTCACCCGCGGCCGCGTTCCAGTTACCTTGCCATCCTTGACGATCGTCAAAGTCCCATCGACCATCACATAACCATTTCCATCGCTGGGCGGGCCAATGTCGATGCGCAACTTGCCCGGCAACAGCGCTGCCTCGTACCAGGTTTCAACTTTCGTGGTGCCGTCCGGGTTATAGGTCGTGCTCTTCTGATCGAAGGTGAGAGTGTCGTACCAGGAGGTTTTGTAGCGATCATGCATCGCCTTCAAAACCGCTTCGCCGTTTCGGATCTCTTGCGCATGCGCCAGCGTCAACGTGAGAAGAAATGGGACCAACAAGCGTTTCATGGGCTTCCTTTGTGGTGTTACGACCAGTTGTCTGTCGAGCGTCAGGTCGTGCGAGAAATCCTACGCTATCGAGAGCGATTGAGTCGACCCCAGGGAACCGGTAGGACGGCCAAATCCTCATCGGTACTTATCAGGAAACAAGAACACGACGCGGGCGAGGTCTGATTTCAAAGTTGCTTCCTCATAGTAGCGGCCGAGGATGCCACCTTTCCAGATCAGTAGATCGGGGTTACGCTGCGCGAATTCTTCCCAATCCGCACACTCGAAGCGAGCCATGCGCTCGCGGATCAGGAAGAAATATGCGCAGGTGATGGTTTCGTTGTAGAGCTGCGTCTTCCCGCGGACGGCGGCGAATCGCTTTAGGGAGCTGGCAAACTTCTCCAGGGCCTGCAGCGCCGGATACTCGCACAGATAGGCAAACGCCAGCCGGACGTGATCGGCATGGTGGAATGAGTTTTCGAGAACGGAGTCACTCTCGAAACGACGGATGAGTTCTTGATTGCGCATAGAATTTCGCGACAGAGCAAGCCGGTGGAGCAGGCCTTCGATCGGGGCTTCGGCCCCGGAGGAACTATTTCTCCACACTTCGCTTCCGCACTGGTCTGGCCTTGATTTCTTTCAGTCGATGGCTGGCGCTCGAATCGAGGTCAAAATCGTAAAACCGCTTCAATTCCTGAATGCGTTCGAGCGAGGCCGTGCTGAACGGCGTCTTCCCGTCAAAAGCATGAAGAACAATGCCCTCCAGAAGATCGCCAAGGGTCATGTCGTGGTACTCGGCAAAGGCCTTCAGAACCTTGAGCAGGCGCTTCTCCATGCGCACCCCCGTCTGCACCCGCTCCACCAGCAAGTTCGAATCGTCACTCATGCATACCATTGTACCAACATATCAAGGTACTAGCCAACGGTTTCCGATCCGGCTGCGAAGGCACCCCTGCGGGCGCGGGTTGTTTATAATCGCGTTTCAACGTTTCATGAACCTCTGCGCCAGTAAGGCGCAATTCCCTGTCAAAGGACTCTCTTGGCATTCGACGAAAACATTTACGAACTCAGGCGCCAGAAGCTGAAACAGATCGAGGCGCTGGGCCAGATTGCATACCGCAGCAAGTACGATTTCACGCACACGATTCCGCAGATTCTGGTGGAGTACTCAGACAAGTCTGCTGAGGAACTGGAAACGCCCCGGATCAACGTGCGCGTGGCTGGACGCATCATGGCGATCCGCCTCATGGGCAAGGCCGGCTTCTGCCATCTGCAGCAGGATGGAAAGCGGCTGCAGATTTATGTCAAGAAAGACGCGGTCGGCGACAAAGGTTTCGAGTTGTACAAACTGCTCGACCTGGGCGACCACATTGGCGTCAGCGGCTATTTGTTCCGCACCCGCACTGGCGAGCTGACGATTCATGTGGAGGAGATCACATTCCTCAGCAAAGATCTTCTGCCTCTACCCGAGAAGTTTCATGGACTTACTGACGTGGAACTGCGCTACAGGCAGCGCTATGTCGATCTGGTCATGAACCCTGAGGTGCGGGAAGTTTTTCTGAAGCGGAGCAAGCTGGTGCACTCGCTGCGGCACACGATGGAAGTGCATGGATTTGTCGAAGTGGAGACCCCGATGATGCAGCCCATTGCGGGCGGGGCAGTGGCGCGGCCGTTTGTCACGCACCACAACACGCTCGACATGGATTTGTACCTGCGCATCGCACCCGAACTGTACTTGAAACGGCTGGTGGTGGGCGGGTTCGATCGCGTGTATGAAATCAACCGCAACTTCCGCAACGAAGGGCTGGGGTGGCGCTGGAATCCTGAGTTCACCATGCTGGAGTTCTACCAGGCGTACACCGACTATCAGGGCGTGATGAATTTGACTCAGGAGTTGATCACGCAGGCGGCGAGGGATGTGAGCGGGGGAACGAAAACGAAGTGGGGCGAGCAGGAAATCGACTGGGCGAACTGGAAGCGGCTCACCATGCGCGAGGCCATCATTCACTACTGGCCGGAGTCGGCCGGCGCGAAGCCTTTGATGAGTGACTTCGCTTCTCATGAGGGAGTGAAGACGCTGGTCGAGCGCTTCAACCAGGCGCACGCGCACATGGCGTACGACCCGAAAGAGCCTGTGGGCAAAACGATTGCAAGCTTATTTGACGCTGTAGCGGAAGAGCACCTCACACAGCCTACGATCATCTATGAGTTCCCTACCGCGGTGTCGCCATTGTCGAAGCAGAAGCCGGACGAGCCGGAGTGGACGGAGCGGTTCGAAATCTATGCAGGACAGATGGAGATTTCGAATGGGTTCAGCGAGCTTAACGATCCGGAAGATCAGCGGCGACGCTTTGAGGCGCAGCTGACGGAACGGGAGCGCGGCGACGATGAGGCGCACCAGATGGATGAAGACTACATCCGGGCGTTGTCGTACGGGATGCCTCCGGCGGGCGGGGTGGGCGTGGGTGTGGACCGGCTGTGCATGCTATTGACTGATTCGCACACCATCCGCGACGTGATTCTATTTCCGCTGCTGCGGCCGGAAAAAACCTCTAACACAGAGGCCACAGGGGACACAGGGTAGGACGCGGCCCTTCAGACTCCCTTATGGAGAAATGTTCCGGTGGGAACATTCGTGCTGAATGTTCCAGTTTTGGCCTTTGTCATGGCAATTCTGTGCGTATCGTAGTGCATGGACGGTGCCTCCTAAATTGAAGAATCCAGAGGGGTTGGTGGCAGGTTCATCGGTGGCTCGAAAGGGAGCAAAACGGCCGGAATCTTCCGGTAAAATTGACGATATTGTACGTACAAATCCTGCGTCTGCACCAAAGCTTCATAACGCGAACGACGTCTGCTGCGCGAAATACACGTGCCACATCCCGTTTTTCCAGACGTAGTAGTCGGCAAAATAAGACTTGTGGGGCTTGCCATCGATCAGCTTCTCTGAGGAGATTCCGTAAGCGACGGCCACGTCGCCGTGAATATGTACGGTAATCGGGGGCATATTGGGAGGCGTCACTGCCTTACCTTTATTCTTTTCCGCAAGCGCCAGCTCCTCACTGAGATGATTGATGCTTCCGTCGCTCATGATTTCGGTGAAGTCCGGTGTCAGGAGGCATGTTTCAAACTCGGTGTCGCCACTCAGGTAGGCGAGCGTCCATGCACCTTCCAGTTTCTGAATGGTGGCGACGTCTTGCCGCTGATGGGCAAGCGCCGGACGATCGCAGCCGGCTCTGGAGTCAGCCGCGAAAAAGATAATGCAGATACAGAAAAGAAGCCGCATTGTGCGGAACGTCGCACCGTACGTCGCGGGGAACGTCATGAGCACACCTTTCGGACTAGAGGTTGTTCGCCTCGGTGCAGTGACTTATTGCCGCAGTTGCTGGGAAGCATCAGATAAAGGTACTAAGTAGACGCAACAAAATCCAAAGTGGTATCAGCAGGCTGCTGAAAGCCCACTTATGTCAACGGAGAGCCTTACCGACTGGAAGCCCGGTGATCTCTGGCACTGGCTGCACGACTGAAGGCCTTACCCTTCCCGAAACTGTGTTTAAAAAGGAATTGTTCCGCAGCATGGTAACGAACGAAGGCTACAAGCGGCTTCAGAAACGCCAAAGCCACTCGTCCCTCACTCGGGATTTGTACTAGTTCGTCAAAATCTCATGACAGATGTGGGTAGCATACGCTTACCATCAGCCGGTTGGCTCGTCTTCAACAGAGCCGGAGGGACGCGAATGAAATCGCTCAGTTGCGCTTGGCGAATCGTATGTGTGCTTCTGTTTAGCGGTATTGGGTGCTGTCAAGACCTGTCTGACGGTCAAATTGCGAATCGTGTGGAGGCTTATCTCAAGCCCTTCGTTGAGACCGGAAACCTCACTGGTACCGTACTCATCGCTCGAAAGGGTCGGGTGTTGTTTCGCCACAGCTACGGCATGGCGAATTACGAGTTGCGGGTTCCAAATTCGCCCGAGACTCGCTTTCATATCGCTTCAATCTCGAAGGCGTTTACGGCCGCGGCTATCCTCCAGTTACAGGAGCAGGGACGTCTCAGTGTTGCGGACCCTTTGTCACGTTTTGTTCCGGATTTCCCCAACGGCGACCGGATTACCCTGGATAACTTACTGACACATACCTCCGGCATTCCCGACATCAACGATCTCTCTGACTACGACACGTTTGCCCGGAGCCCTCACACCATAGCGCAGTTGGTTGCCAAGTTCGCCAATTTACCACTGGAGTTCCAACCGGGGAGCAGCTACCAATACAGCAACTCCAACTACAATCTGCTGGCGCTTGTCTTGGAGAAAGTTACAGGCGAGAGCTACGGGGGGTACCTCCGCAAGCACATTCTTGATCCGCTCGGGATGCAGGATTCCGGGCACGATGGAGATGCCTCACAGCTCATTCCCTTGGCTGCCTCTGGGTACAAACCCGCCGGCATCGCCGACTACGAAAAGGCGCCCTATCTCGACTGGTCAACCAAGACGGGAAACGGTTCTTTGTACTCGACGGTTGACGACCTCTACCGCTTCGACCGCACGCTGAACACTGATGCCCTCTTGAAATCCGCCACCCGCCAGAAGTACTTCGTCGAGGGCTCCGGGAATCGCTACGGCTGGTACATCGGCAAGCGCATCGGGCATCGTGTGATGTCCGGCAAAGGTCGCAGTCCTGGCTTCGGGGCTGAACTGGACCGTTTTCCGGACGACGATGTCACGATCATTCTGCTCAGTAACAGTTATTCCACCGTCTCGCAGGATCCGATCGCGGCAGGTCTTGGGGCGATTGTCTTTGGCCAACAACCATCCCCTCCAACTATGCACGCCACTGCGATGCCGCAACCAACGCTCGCGTCTTGCGCGGGCACGTACCAGTACGGGCCAGAATACTTTGCGCCTAATGCGAAGTTCACTCTGACTGCCGAACCAGGCTACCTGCTCCTGGAATTGGGCGATCTTCGCACGCCGGTCGTTCCTGTCGCAGAAAATGACTTCCTGGAGCGAAATTTCTTCGGCCACGTCGTGATGTCGAAGGATGCGGGGGGCGCCGTCAACGGCCTAACGACCCGGTACGGGCAAAAAGAGTTTACTGCTCGCCGGCTGGAGGCCAAATAACGGAAGACAGCTCGAGCACCCTCGCCCCTCCGTTTTGCACGGTTCGTACAGGGTAGAGGGGGGTACTACCACGGAACACTCCTACTCGCAAAGCGAGACAATCCCCGGTTCATTTCTTACACTGTAAACATGCAGTACCCTCCCTCGGAGCTTCAGGTGCTTGAGGCTTTATCCACCTCTGTAGTACGACACCGTTATGCCCGGAATCGCGGCATGCAGGCGCATCGACAATGAATTTCAAGACTCCGCAGCGTCAGAAGCTGACCTTTCCTGCAAGATTCAGGACGCTGCTGCTGACCGGGTTCGGGCTAGCGATCGGGTTTACGGCAGTGGCATTCGGACAGGGCTTTGGGAGGCCGGACGGTTCGGTTCCCGTGCCGATGGATTGGAGCTCAAAGCATGTTGTCTTCACCGCGGGGTTCACCGCGGAGCAGGCGGCGAAGATGTGGAACGAGCCACGGGCCTATGCAGAGTGGCTTCTGCATGGGAATGAGCCGCCAGGCTCAGGCCTGGAGCGGCGCCACTGGCGGCGCCCGTGGAGAAGGCGTTTAAGGCCCGGCATTGCGAGGGACTGGGCGGTTTCGCTGGGCGCCGGCGGCGTTGCTGAAGGCATGTTTCCCGCCAAGTACTCCTTCGATGTGACCGCGACGCCGAGCTGCACCGCCGATTTTGTAGTATTCCCGGTCAACGCGTCGACCGGGAACACGCGCGCCAATGTTACCGGCACCTTCAGCGCCGAGCCGGCGGCCGGCAACACTACGGCCATCACGATAACTCCGAGCAGTGGGACCGCGGTCACACTGACCCTAACCTCATCGGCCACCACGAACACTGGGCTGGACTTCGAAGTGAACAGCACGGTCGCTACGAATGCGACGAATCTGGCGGCGGCGATCAATCGAAATCTCAGCAGTACGGCTCTCGACCGGATCGTGGCGGTTGCTTCGGGAGCTACGGTTACCGTGTACGCGCTGACGCCAGGAACCCGCGTGACGCTGACTGACGCCAACACGCTGACCAATTTCAGCTGGGGCACGGTTACTGCCGGGACGAACGGATCGCAAGCGAACATCGTCGGCTTGAATCATCTTTACAGCGGGTCGGGGACATCGTTGTGTAATCTCACGAATCCGGAATTCATCTTTTCCTACGCCTCTGGGGTAGGACCAGTGGCTACCTCGCCCGGCCTCTCGGTCGGCGGCACAGAAGTCTCCTACGTGGAGAATGACCCGAACATTGGAGCAATCCTGCACGTGCTGACGTTTGCGAGCGGCAGCACCGAATACGGAGCCAGCACCACCTGCGCCAGCAACAACAACGGCGGGGCGACGTTGCCGACCTGCGCGACCAACCCGGTGATCCCCGGAAGCACTTCGGGAAGCACGGCCACCGACTTCATGCTGCCTCTGGGCCTAGTCGCCGCGAACGCAGCGACCGGTGTGGCTGGAGCGGCGGACAGCTTCTCATCTCCGTTCACAGACTATGCCAACGATACAACCTACGTCGGCGATAACAATGGCTACCTGTATGCCATCACCCCGACGTTTAAGGGAACGCCAGCGTATGCGGGGGGAAATTTTCCCGTGCACGTAAATGCCACCACTCCTGCGTCAGCCACCCCGACTGCAGTGACGGCAACCACAACGGTAGTGACGGTCACCGTGGCCAACTCGCTTAGCATCGGAGAGTTGGTCACCATCGCGGGCGTAACCGCCAACACGGGCAATGGCTGCACGGCGGGTGACGTCGCTGCCATTAATGGAGTACAAATCCCTGCTTCGGCTAGCGCAACCCAGATCACCTTCGCCGCCACGATACCCAGCGCGACTACTGGGTGCACTCTTACCGGCGCAACTGTTACCCAGGGATCTAACTTTCTCGCGGCCCCAGTGGTCGATGTGGGTGGTACGGGCAATATTTTGGTCGGCGACAGTAGCTCTAACTTGTACGAATTGACCCCGGCCGGAGCTACGGCGGCCACGGCGCTTGCTCTTGGCGTGAATGGGGCCACGAACCAAGGAGCCATCAACGGCGGGATTCGCGATGCCGTCGTGCTGGACTCGACGAACGGGGTGGGATACGTGATAACCGCATGCAACCCCAACACCACCGGCGAGCAGGACACAGGAACGGAGGGCAACACCGCCCTTGTGCAATTCACGTTCGCCGGCAGCACGTTGACTGCAGATGTGTATGCGGGTCTCGACACTGGTGCAAATCAAAGCTGTTCGGTCGCAGGCTATCCAAACTACGCGCCCGCTCCGGACGAACGCTATTATGCATTGGGTATTGGTAGCGCCACGGCGGCGAACAACGGGGAGATCATTGGCGCGACCTCCGGCACGGGCGGCCAACAGCTCAAAGAATTACAGTTCGTTAGTTCCGCTATGCAGGCAACGCCGCTAAACAGCGACAAGCCGCAAGTGGGCACCGACCCTTCGCCGCTCTCGCCGCTCACCGAGTTCTACAATCCGCTGGGCGTATTCACGGTGACCGGGGTCACGGCGTCGACCACCGTAGTCACGGTCACAGCGAACAACACTTTCGCTGTCAACGACCTGGTGACGCTCTCGGGTGTAGCTTCCAACGCCAATTGCGCAGCGGCAGACTTCCCTGCCATCACTGCCAGCATGCAAACGGTGGCTTCGGCGACCGCAACGAATTTCACGTTCAACGCCAATACCACGCTCACCCCGACTACCGGCACCGGATGCACTGTGACCGGAGCGACGGCTACGGGCGGGCCGGACTATATGTTCGTGGGAGTTGTTCAAAATCCAACGGAACTGTATTCGTTCCTTTTGCCTAACTCGCTTTTGGTTGCTTCAGGTGACGCTCCTACAATTCAGGCGAAGAACACCACCGATGTCGCGGGCGGGACTAGTGGCATCATCGTGGACAACGATTCAACGGCTGGGCAGGCGTCGAGCATCTACTTCGGCACTCTGGCGACCTCAAACTCGATTTGCGGAACCACCGCGGCGTACTGTGCGGTCAAGTTGACCCAATCCGCATTGCAGTAGTTTGCG